>CAZPLZ010000060.1:0-18217 GCA_964587525.1 uncultured bacterium
GCGAAGTGGACACCAACACCACCTCGATCTGACGCAGGTACGGTTTGATCTCTTACAAACGAGCGTATACGCGGCGTCCCGGACGGCTGATCCGCTTCACCCCATTGAGCAGCCGCTCACGCTTGGGGCCATAGCCCAACTGAATTTCCAAGTGACGCTTGGAGTCCTTGTCGCTTAACACTCGGAAGGACTTGATAAAGCCTTCCTCCTGCAGCACTTTGAGCACAGCCTGCTTGAAGCGTGAATCCGAGATGCGAGCGACATCCAAATGTGCGATGGACGCATTCCGAATCGCGACGAGCAGATCAGCAAGCGGATCGGTTGAGGGCACCTACCAGCTCGCCTTGGTGACGCCGGGAATAAACCCCTCGTTCGCCAGGGTCCGAAAGCAGATCCGGCACATCGCAAACCGGGTCAGAAACCCCCGCGGGCGGCCACAGAGCGGACAGCGGTTATACCTGCGCACCTTGAATTTCGGTTCACGTTTTTGTTTCTCGACCAGACATTTCTTTGCCATGAATGCCTCTTACGGGGATTCCAATCGGGCGAAGGGCATGCCCAACGCGGCCAACAGCGCACGGGCGGGCTCGTCCGCTCCAGCGCTGGTGACGAACGTAATATCCATGCCGCGAATCTTGTCAATTTTACCATAGTCAATTTCATGGAAAATGATCTGCTCTTTGATCCCCAGCGTGTAATTCCCCTGGCCGTCGAAGGAATCCCAAGAGACCCCGCGAAAATCACGGATGCGCGGCAGGGCAAACCGCACCATCCGTTCAAAGAACTCGTACTGACGGGTGCCGCGTAGCGTGACCACACAGCCGATCGGCTGGCCCTTCCGCAGTTTGAAATTCGAGATGGATCGCTTGGCTCGCCGGACGACCGGTCGCTGGCCCGTAATCATGGCCAGTTGCTCACAGGCCGCATCCAGCTCCTTGGGATTCTGGGCGGCCCCGCCGACACCCATGTTGATCACAATCTTCACAAGACGGGGCGAGGCGAGCGGGTTGCGGAGCTTGAACTGCTCCGCCAACGTTTGCCGGATCCGTGTGCGGTACTCGGTGAGCAGGTTGGCCATCTAGACTTTGTCCAACTGCTCGTGGCAATGACGGCACACGCGAACTTTGTCGCCGGAGGGCAACACGCGCCGCAGAAGCCGCGTTGGGCGCCGACAGTGCATGCAGACCACCCGAAGGCGTGAAGCGGACAAGGGCTTCTCCAGATCCACGATGCCCCCTCGAGGGTTCTTCTGCGTCGGACGAGAATGCCGCTTGACGACACCGATCTTTTCAACCACCGCCAGCCCTTCCCGAGGGAACACCTTCAGGACGCGGCCAGTCTTGCCCCGGTCCTTGCCGCCCATGACGCTGACGAAATCACCCTTCTTAATATGCATGAGCAACGTCGCAAGAAATAGCCACCTTCACCTCCCTCACACGACATCCGGAGCCAGAGAGATGATCTTGGTGAAATTCCTATCCCTCAACTCCCGCGCCACCGGACCGAAAATTCTTGTGCCACGCGGGTTCATCTGGTCATTGACGATGACCGCGCCGTTGTCGTCAAAACAGACATAGCTGCCGTCCGCCCTCCGAAGCTCCTTTTGCGTCCTGACAATCACCGCGTGAACAACCTCATGGTCCTTGACCTGCCCACCGGGCAGCGCCTGCTTCACCGAAGCGATGATGAGATCGCCCAGGGTTGCCGTCTTGCGATGGCTGCCCCCGAGGACCCGGATACACATGATGCGTTTGGCTCCGGAATTGTCAGCCACTTCAAGAACGGAAAACGCCTGAATCATGAAGAAGACTCCGGACCTGTCTGGGCGTCTGCCAGAGCTTTACGACCCACAACGTTCACCACCCGCCAGCACACATGCCTGCTGAAGGGGCGGCTGGGTGTGATCACCACCACATCGCCTACCTGTAAGCCTTGCTCTGACCGCGCCTTGACCTGGGTGCGTTGTATCACGTACTTCTTGTAGCGAGCGTGCTGGACGAGGCGCTCCGTGCGCACCACCACCGTCTTCTGCATCTTGGCGCTGACCACAACGCCCTGAACTTGTTTCATGGTTTGACTCGTCGAAGGGTCATTCCTTGACTCCTTCCCGTCGTTTCTCGGCAGTGAGGGTCAGGACCCGGGCCAGTTCCCGGCGCGTCGTACGGATCTGCGCATGTTTGGCGAGCTGCCGCTGACTATGCTGGATACGCAGAACAAACATTTGGCGCCTCAGGGTCTGGACCTTCTCATCCAGCTCCGGTAAGCTTAACCGGCGCAACTCAACCGGCTTGGTCATGGCCGGTGCCACCGTAGGTGGCAGAGTCTAAAAATGGGGTACCATCCTTTGCCAGACCGAGTTTGCGAGGTCATGGTGCGAAGTCATCGGACTTCCTCCAAACTCAGACGCTCGACAATGTGAGTGCGGATCGGCAGCTTGTAGGCGGCTTGCTGAAGTGCCGCGTACGCCGTGGAACGAGGCACCCCGTCGATCTCAACCAAGATGCGGCCACGCTTCACAACCGCAACCCAGAACAGCGGGGAGCCCTTCCCTTTGCCCATACGGGTTTCCAAAGGTTTGGCCGACACCGGCTTGTTCGGAAAGACCCTGATCCAGAGCTTGCCGCCTTTCTTGAGGCCGCGGGTCAAACACACGCGCATCGCCTCAATCTGCCTTCCATTCATCCAGCAGTTCTCCTCAGCCTTGATTCCGAAGCTCCCGTAATTAAGCAACGTAGCGCCTTTGGACTGGCCGGCACGGCGCCCACGCTGCTCCTTCCGGTACTTCACCCGGCTCGGCATCAAGAGCATGAACTAATCCGCCTTGGCGGGCAACGGAGCGTCGGAGGCGGACGCTTTGTCGGAGTCGGATGCAGTGCTCTGCGTGCTTGGAGGTGTGGGTTGACGAGAGCGCGAAGGCCTCCCCGCAGCCGCGGGGCCACGCCACGAGAAGAGCGAGTCACCCTTGTAGATCCAAACTTTCACGCCGATGGTTCCAGATGTCGTAAACGAGGTCGCATGTCCGTAATCCACCTCCGCCCGCAGGGTATGCAGAGGGACCTTGCCGAGGACATCCCGATGGTACCGGGCGATCTCAGCGCCCGCCAGCCTTCCGCTGAGCGCGCTCTTGAATCCCTTGGCCCCGCCCCGCATCGCCAGCAGGGCAGCCTTCTTCATGATCCGGCGGTACGAGACGCGCTTTCGGAGCTGACCGGCGATGTTCTCCGACACCAACTGGGCATCCACCTCTGGCACGCGCACTTCGTGGATATTCACAAACACCTGGCGGCCGACCCGCTGCTGCAGCTCGGTCCGCAGGCGTTCAATCTCCACACCCTGCTTGCCAATGATCATGCCCGGCTTGGCCGAGTGGATGTTAATAATGACACGCTGGGTGGTCCGTTCGATATCAATCGTGGAGATCCCTGCTTGATACATACGTTCCTTAATAAACTTGCGTAGCTTCAAGTCTTCATGCAGGTATTCTCGGTACGCACCACGGTCAGCGAACCAGCGGGAATACCAGCTTCGGATGATGCCTAATCGCAACCCGACCGGATTGACTTTCTGTCCCATCTCTTCTTAGGTTTTTGCCTCCGCACCCGGTTTTCCAAGAGGCTTCGTACCGGGGCCGGAGGTGACTGGCGCCCCTGCGGGGACTAGCCGTGTTGAGAGCTCAATGGTCACGTGACAGGTCCGCCGTTTTTGGATACCGTGCCGGAGCATGGCCTTAGGCTCAAATCTCTCGAAATAGAGCCCTCCGTCGGCAAATGTCCGGCTCACGTACAGCGTCTCCGCCGCGTGCCCCTCCTTCTGGTTCGCATTGGCCACCGCGGAACGCAAGAGCTTCAACACCGTTTCCGCCGCCGCCTTCCGCGTAAACGAAAGGATGCGGTAGGCTTCCTCGACCTGCTTGCCCCGAATGAGATCCAGGACAACCCGAACCTTGCGGGCCGACTTCCGCATGGAATGAAGATGCGCACGCGAAACACTCACGTCAGCGATGTTGACCTTTCCGTGTGCTGGCCATGCACCTTGAAGATCCGGGTGGGGGCGAACTCTCCCAGCTTGTGCCCCACCATATTCTCGGTCACAAAGGTGGGAATGAACTTTTTGCCGTTGTAGACAGCAAACGTCAGCCCCACCATCTCGGGGATGATGGTTGAGCGGCGGGACCAGGTCTTGATGACCCGCCTGCCCCCGGCCTCCCTAGCCACGGTCATCTTTTTGAGCAGCTTGGCGTCCGTGAACGGGCCTTTTTTCAGGGAACGTCCCATTACACGGGTCTCCTCTGCACGATCCACTTGTCAGAAATCTTCGAGTGACGGGTCTTGAGCCCCTTCGCCTTCTGTCCCCAGGGAGACGAAGGGGGGCGTCCCGCTCCCGCCTTGCCTTCACCACCACCATGCGGGTGGTCCACCGGGTTCATCGCCGCACCCCGCACATGCGGACGGCGACCCATCCAGCGTTTCCGCCCGGCACTGCCGACCCACACGTTTTCCCAGTCCAGATTGCCCACTTGGCCCACCGTGGCATAACAGGCCAACGGGACCTTCCGCGTCTCCCCAGAGGGGAGCTTGAGGAACGCGTACCTGCCCTCCTTCGCCATGAGCTGCACGGCAGCACCAGCGCTCCGGGCCATCTGCCCACCGCACCCTGGCTTGAATTCAACGTTATGGATCATGACGCCGGTCGGAATCGCCTCCAGTGGTAGCGCATTGCCAGTCTTGATTTCCGCTTCCGGACCAGCAAGGACCTGCTCCCCAATCTTCAGCCCTTCGGGCGCCAGGATGTACCGGCGCTCTCCATCGGCATACATGAGCAGCGCGATCAGGCTGCTCCGGCCAGGATCGCGCTCTATGCGTTCGACCACAGCCGGGATACCGCGTTTATTCCTCTTGAAATCCACAAGCCGGTAGAGGTGCTTATGCCCGCCGCCACGGTGGCGCGAGGTGATGCATCCCATGTTGTTGCGGCCAGCCTGGTTCTTGATCCGCTCAACGAGCCGCTTCTCTGGCGCGCCCTGGTAAAATTCTGAATGAGCGAGGTAGCTCCGGTGGCGCCGGCTGGGGGAGGTCGGTTTACATATTCTTAACATGACCCCTTCCTCATTATTACTTCAGTGCCGAGGGGTCAAGTTGCTGGCCCTTCGCCAAGGTGACATACGCTCGCTTGACCGCCGAACGGTGCACCCAGTGTTGACCCCGGCGCTTGCGCTTGCCAGCACTGTTCATGGTCCGCACCCTGAGCACCTTGACCTTGAAAATTTTCGAAACCGCCTCGGCCACCTGGATCTTATTGGCGTCTGGATGGATCGCGAACACGTACTGGTTCTGCTGAGCTAGCCGGGAAGTTTTTTTCGTGATGACCGGCCGGATGAGTATCGATTCACCCTGAATCATCTTTTCACTCCTGTAAGCCGCACCGGTTGGTGAGCGACTCCAGCGCGTCTTTCAGCACCACGATGCGTTTGGCACAGAGCAGGTCGTACACCGAGACCGTGGAGGCCGTTTGAACCCTCACCCCGGGGAGGTTTCGGAACGCACGACTGATCGTTGTTGAGCCCTGTGGCAGAACCACGAGCGTCAAGCCGCCACGCGAGATGTTCTTGAGTAGCGCAGCGGCGTGCTTGGTCTTGGGGGCATCGAAGTCCAGCGCTTCCAAAACCGCCACCTGGCCGGTCTGAATCTTGTCGGAAAGCACGCTGCGCAGCGCCAGCCGGCGCACCTTGGCCGGTAGGCGTAAGTGGTACGTCCTCGGCTTGGGCCCGAAGACGATACCGCCCCCCCGCCACTGTGGTGCCCGGATGGAACCTTGCCGTGCGCGCCCGGTGTGTTTCTGCCTCCACGGCTTCTTGCCGCCGCCCCTGACCTCCCCTTTGGTTTTTGTGGATGCCGACCCGACTCGCGCGTTCGCACGCTGTTGTTTAACGGCCAAGTACACGGCATGCGCGTGTGGCACGGTCACGAACACGCTCGGGCTGTCAAGGTTGCCGGACGGCTCACCGGCCTTATTCAACACGGGTAACTGGGTCTTCATTTCTTCGCTTTGGGTTTCTTCGCTGCGGTCTTCGTGTCCCCGGCCCCCCGGACCTCGACACTCAGCCGCCGCGCCGCTGGAGCTTTCTGTTTCACGGTCGGTGTGACCTTGACCCAGGAACCGGTGGCGCCCGGAACCGCGCCTTTCACGACCAGGAGATGCCGTTCCTGGTCCACGTTCAGGATCTCGAGGTTCTGAGAGGTGGCCGTTGCGTTGCCGTGCCGCCCGGCCATCCGGGTACCGCGCAACGTGTGGCCAGGATCGGTCGAAGCGCCAATGGAGCCAGGCGCCCGGTGCGACATCGACCCGTGCGTGTCCGGACCACCATGGAACCCATGCCGCTTCACCACGCCCTGAAACCCGTGTCCCTTCGAGGTCCCCTGAACATCCACCCGGTCGCCACGCGTGAAGAGTTCGACGGTCAACGTGCCACCCACGGCGAGGTCGCTGGGTAACCCCGCTGAACTCGGCCGGAACTCAGCAAGTCTGCGTTTGAACGGCAGCTTCAGCTTGGTAAACAGACCGGCGGCCGGCTTCGAGAGCCTCGTCGCCTTCGGCTCATCAAAGAACGCAGCCTGGATCGCTTGATACCCGTCAGCCTCAACACTCCTCACCCGGGTCACGGTGTTTGGGGTCGCCACGATAACTGTCGCGCCGACCGCACGGCCTTCCTGGTCAAAGACCTGGGTCATGCCCACCTTCTGTCCGAGAAGACCTATCCCTCGAGGCATGACATCATAGTTTGATCTCGACGCCGACGCCGGCCGGCAGTTCGAGTTTCATGAGGGCGTCGACTGTTTTCGTGGTCGGCTCCAGGATATCCAAGAGCCGGCGGTGTGTACGAATTTCAAACTGCTCGCGCGACCGCTTATCGATGTGTGGAGAACGCAGCACGGTGAAGCGCTCAATCCGTGTCGGCAGGGGGATAGGCCCAGAAACCGTGGCGCCCATCCGCCGGACGGTCTCGACGATCTCCGCCGCGGACTGATCCAGCAGCCGGTGATCGAATGCCTTCAATCTGATACGAATGCGTTGCATGTCTCAGCGGTTCCCTCCCCTCCTCCCCTTGAATTTGGCGGTGATCGTCTCCACGATTGCGCGCGGGATCTCCTCGTACAGCTCAAACTCCATGGAAAACGCCGCTCGACCCTGGCTCAGGGAGCGCACCGCGGTGGCATAGCCAAACATCTCTCCCAACGGTGCCAACGCGCGGATCACACGCGCATTGCCACGAAGCGTCATCCCCTGGACCTGCCCGCGGCGCGAATTCAAATCACCGATCACTTCTCCCATGAACTCTTCCGGGGTCACCACCTCCAGATCCATGACCGGCTCGGTCAGCTTTGGGTCAGCCTTCATGAAGGCATCCTTGAACGCCATGGACGCCGCGATCTTGAAGGCCATCTCCGAGGAATCCACGTCGTGGAAGGCACCATCATACAGGACCGCCCGGAAATCAACCACGGGATACCCCGCGAGCACCCCGGTTTCCTTGGCCTCCCGGATTCCCTTGTCCACCGCCGGCCAGAACTCGCGCGGCACCGCGCCGCCGGTGATCTCGCTGACAAATTCATACCCTTTCCCAGCCTCAAGCGGCTCGAGCCGGATCCGCACGTCGCCATACTGCCCCCGGCCACCCGTCTGCTTGATGTACGTGCCGCGGGCTTCGGCCGTCTGCCGGATGATCTCCTTGTAGGCCACCTGCGGACGGCCGGTATTAGTCTGCACGTTGAACTCGCGGCGCATCCGTTCCACGATGATCTCGAGGTGGAGTTCACCCATGCCCGCAATCAGCGTCTGGTTAGTTTCGGCATCGACTGTGACCTTGAGGGTCGGATCTTCTTCGCACAGCCGGCCTAGCACCTGTCCCATCTTTTCCTGATCCGCTTTGGTCTTGGGCTCGATGGCAAGCGAGATGACTGGTTCGGGGAAGGTGGTCGCCTCGAGCAGAATCTCGCTGTTTTCCGGACAGAGCGTATCGCCGGTTCCCGTCTCCTTAAACCCGACGACCCCGATGATATCTCCTGTACGCGCCTCTTCGATCTCCTCCCGCTTGTTGGCGTGCATCAGCAAAATCCGGGCCACCCGTTCCCGCAGCATGCGGGAGGCGTTGTACACATACGAACCTGACTTCAGCACACCCGAATACACCCGGACAAACATGAGCTTGCCGACAAATGGATCCGCCGCAACCTTGAACGCCAAGCCGCAGAACGGCTCCTCATCGGACGGCTTCCGCTCCAGGGCGGCGCCGTTTCCCACGCCGCTTCCCTTGACCGGCGGCATATCCAGCGGCGAAGGCAGGTAGCGAACGACGGCGTCAAGTAACGGCTGCACGCCTCGGTTGCGGAGTGACGTCCCGCACAGGGCAGGCACGATCTTGCCTTGAATCGTTCCCCGCCGCAGACACCGGTAGATCTCGTCCTCAGCGATTGGCTGGCCCTCGAGGAATTTCTGCATGACGGCATCGTCAAACTCCACGCAAGTTTCCAACATGGCTTCGCGTTGAGCGAATGCTTTCTCTTGAAGTTCCGGGGGAATGTCGAGGACATCGAAGTCTTTGCCTTTCGTCTCGTCCCTCCAGGAGAGAGCCTTCATGCGAATGAGGTCGACCACGCCGACGAACTGATCCTCCGCCCCCCAGGGCACCTGGGTGGCCACCGGCTTGGCCGCAAGTTTCTCCACCATGCTCTTGAGCGAAGCCTCAAAGTCCGCACCCACCCGGTCCATTTTGTTCACGTAGACGATCCGTGGCACGTGGTACTTGTCCGCCTGTCGCCACACGGTCTCGGACTGTGGTTCCACGCCCGCGGTGGCGTCGAACACCACGACCGCGCCGTCCAGCACGCGCAGGCTGCGCTCCACCTCGACGGTAAAATCCACGTGCCCCGGCGTGTCCACAATATTAATTTGGTGCTCCATCCAATATGACGTGGTTGCGGCTGCGGTGATGGTGATCCCGCGCTCCCTCTCCTGGTCCATCCAGTCCATCTGCGTGTTGCCTTCATCCACATCCCCCAGCTTGTGAATGCGGCCCGTGTAAAACAGGATGCGCTCCGTCGTGGTCGTCTTGCCAGCATCAATATGCGCGCAGATGCCGATGTTGCGCACACGGTCGAGCTCGATACGGCGGGCCATGTCAGGCTACCAGCGATAGTGCGCGAAGGCCCGGTTCGCCTCGGCCATCTTGTGTATCTCTTCCCGCTTCTTCACGGCTCCGCCGGTCCCGGATGCAGCCTCACCGAGCTCGTTGGTCAGTTTCTCCATAAACGACCGCTCCCCACGGGCTGCCACGGAGGCCAGGATCCACCGGATCGCCAGCGCGAGACGGCGCTCGGGCCTCACCTCGATGGGCACCTGGTAGTTTGCACCGCCCACGCGCCGGGGGCGCACCTCCAGAAGAGGCTTGACGTTTTCAACCGCGGTCTTGAGCACGTTGAGGGAGGACAGTCCGCGCTGCTCCAGCAGGTCCAGGGCGCCGTACACCACCTTCTCCGCAGTGGCACGCTCGCCGCACCTCATGACCGAGTTAATGAACTTGGACACCAGCGTGCTCTGAAACCGCGTGTCCGGGCTGATCTCTCGGCGTGGTGCCCTGCCCGATCTAGGCATTGGCTGCGCTTTCCCCTGCGCTTGACTTCGGGCGCTTCGCGCCATACTTGGAACGGCTGCGGCGCCGGTCCGTCACCCCGGTTGCATCGAGAACGCCGCGGACAATGTGGTACCGAACACCCGGCAAGTCTTTGACGCGGCCCCCACGCACAAGCACGATCGAGTGCTCCTGCAGGCTGTGACCGACTCCGGGGATATAGGCGGTGACTTCAAAGCCGTTGCTCATTCGAACACGTGCCACTTTCCGCAGCGCGGAGTTCGGCTTCTTGGGCGTCACGGTCTTCACCACCAGGCACACCCCACGCTTGAACGGTGAGGATTCGAGAGCCGGCGAATGCGAACGGCCCCGCTTAGGAGACCGGGCGTGACGGATGAGCTGCGAGATCGTCGGCATCAGTCAACCACCACCGCTTTCTCGCTCGCGGCGCGGACAGCTTCCTCAAGGTCCGCCGCCACAATCTCCTCGGGCGGTTCAAGCTCTTTCGGCAAATCCAACTCGATTGAGTCCTCCCGGAAGATCCCGGTCCCGGCGGAGATCAGGTGCCCCATGATCACGTTTTCCTTGAGGCCAGCCAGGCGATCCGTCATACCATTGACCGTGGCTTCCGCAAGCACACGCGTCGTCTCTTGGAAGGAAGCCGCCGACACAAAGCTCTCGGTCGAGAGTGAGGCTTTGGTGATGCCCAAGAGAATGGGCCGTGCCGTCGCAGGTTTGCCGCCCTTCACGAATTGACGCGCGTTCTCCTCCTTAAACCGCACTTTATCCACCTGCTGCCCGGCCAAAAGGTCTGTGGAGCCGGGCTCCAGGATCAGAACTTTTCGGAGCATCTGACGCACGATCGCCTCGATGTGTTTGTCGTTCACGACCACACCCTGGAGACAGTACACCTCCTGGATCTTGTTCAGCAGATACTCCTGCACGGCGTTCTCACCTTTGACGCGCAAAATGTCATGCGGGTCGATCAAGCCGTCCGTCAGCGGCTCCCCTTCCATGATCGAGTCGCCGTCCCGCACATCCAGGTGGCGGCCAATCGGCACCAGATACTCGCGCTTGAGGCCGCTCTTGTTTTCAACCACGATCTTGCGTGCGCCCTTTTCGAGTCCCATGAAGTGGACGGTGCCGTCGATCTCCGTGATGATCGCATAGTTGCGCGGGCGCCGGGCTTCAAATAGTTCCGCGACACGTGGCAGCCCACCCGTGATGTCACCGGTTCTCAAGGCCTGCCGGGGCAGCTTGGCCAGGACATCGCCGATCTTGATTCCGGTGTCGTCGTGCACCTGCAGGTACGCACCGACCGGGATGGTGTAACTGGCAAGCGGCGATCCGTCCTTATCCGCCACAAAGATCTGAGGGTGACGGCGCTCATCCTTGCTGTCCATAATGCGGCGCTCCACGCGGCCGGAGGCCTTGTCCACCTCCTCCTGCATGGTGACGTCCTTCTCGATGTCGTGGAACTTCACGGTGCCCGCCATCTCGGAAAAGATCGGGACAGAATAGGGGTCCCAGATCGCGACCACGTCCCCTTTCTTCACGCTTTCACCGTTCTGCTTCTTCAACACTGAGCCATACGGGATCACGTGGGTCTCGCGCTCCCGTCCGATCTCGTCGAACACGCTGATCTCAGCGCTGCGGTTGATCACCACGACCTCGCCGGTGCTGGTCTTAAGCAGCCGTAAGTTGCCGTACCGCACCACGCCATCGCTACGGCTCTCGATGCGAGACGTCTGGACGACGCGGCTCGCCACGCCGCCAACGTGGAATGTCCTTAACGTGAGCTGGGTCCCTGGCTCACCAATCGACTGCCCCGCGATCACACCCACCGCCTCACCAATGGACACCATGCGCCCGGTGGACAGGTCCCGCCCGTAGCACTTCACGCAGACCCCCTCTTTGGTCTCGCAGGTGAGCACGGAGCGGATGCGCACGCGCTCGATGCCCAGATCTTCGATCCGGGAGGCCGCAGGGTCACTGATCTCCTCACCCGTGCGCACGATGACCTCGTCCGTCAGCACATCCACAATCGAGTCCAGCGCGACCCGTCCAGCGATCCGTGCGCGCAGGGGCTGCACCACATCCGCGCCTTCGCGCATCGCAGAGACGATGATGCCCTGGATGGTGCCGCAGTCTTCCTCGATCACCTTCACGTCCTGCGCGACATCCACGATCCGGCGCGTCAAGTACCCCGCGTCCGCAGTCTTCAAGGCGGTATCGGCCAGACCCTTGCGGGCACCGTGCGTCGAAATGAAGTACTCCAGCACGTTCAGCCCCTCACGGAAATTCGACACGATGGGGTGCTCGATGATCTCGCCCATGCTGCCAGTGATCCGCTGTGCGGGACGAGCCATCAGGCCGCGCATGCCCGCGAGCTGGCGTACCTGATCTTCTTTACCGCGCGCACCGGAGCGAGCCATCATGTAGATGGGATTGAACCCCCCCGCGTCGTCAGCCATCCGCTTCATCATGGCTTCTGAGACCCGGCTGGTGGCCTGCGTCCACAGGTCGATCACGCGGTTGTAGCGCTCACCATCCGTGATCACGTTCTTTTGATATTGGAGATTGACCGCGTCCACCTCTTTACGCGTGCGGCTCACGATGTCCCCCTTCTCTTCCGGAATGAGCATATCCTCCAGCGAGACCGTGATGCCACCGATGGTGGCATATTCGAACCCGAACAATTTGATCGCATCCAAGAGACGAACGGTCGTCGCGCTGCCCAGCCGCTTGTAGGAGTCCGCCACGAGGTCCGTAAGCTCCCGTTTCCCAACCTGTTTGTTCACGAAGCGCAGCTCAGGCGGCAGAAGAAGATTAAAGAGCACCCGCCCGACCGTCGTTTCAATAAGCTTGCCTTCGTGGCGAACCTTGATCCGGGCATGGAGATCGGCCCAGCGATGCTCATACGCTTGCTCAACCTCCTCAAGGCTTGCAAACGCTTTTCCCTCAGCCTGGACCCCGCTCTTCACCCCGGTCAGATAGTAACAACCCAGCACCGTGTCTTGAGAGGCACCCACGATCGGGCGTCCGTTAGACGGCGACAGGATGTTGTTGGTGGCCATCATGAGGACGCGAGCCTCCACCTGGGCTTCCACCGACAACGGAACATGCACCGCCATCTGGTCACCGTCAAAATCAGCGTTGAACGCCGCACACACGAGCGGATTGATCTTAATCGCCTTGCCCTCAACGAGAATTGGCTGGAACGCCTGAATACCCAGACGGTGAAGTGTCGGCGCACGGTTCAGCAGGACCGGATGTTCCTCGATGACCTCCTCCAGCACGTCCCAGACCTCAGGGCTACTACGCTCCACCAGCTTCTTGGCGCTCTTGATGGTGTGCACATAGCCACGCTCTTCAAGTTTGCGAATGATGAACGGCTTGAACAGCTCGAGCGCCATTTCCTTGGGAAGCCCGCACTCGTGGAGCTGAAGCTCGGGTCCGACCACGATCACCGAGCGTCCGGAATAATCCACGCGTTTTCCCAGCAGATTCTGGCGGAAGCGGCCCTGCTTGCCCTTGAGCATGTCCGACAGAGATTTCAATGGGCGGTTACCCGTGCCTTTGACCACGTGCCCACCGCGTCCGTTGTCAAAGAGCGCATCAACGGACTCCTGCAGCATCCGCTTCTCATTCTGGATGATGATATCCGGCGCTTTGATCTCCTGCAGCTTGCGCAACCGGTTGTTGCGGTTGATCACCCTCCGGTACAGGTCGTTGAGATCCGAGGTCGCAAAGCGACCGCCATCCAGCGGAACCAGGGGGCGCAGATCCGGCGGCAGCACCGGCAGCACCTCCAGGACCATCCACTCGGGGCGGTTGCCCGAACGGCGAAACGCCTCCACCACGCGCAACTGTTTCGCAAGATCTTTTTTCTTCTGGGTGGAGGTGGCCTCCTCCAAGTTTTTCCGCAAGGCTTTGGATAGCGCGGCCAGGTCCAGCTCGCGCAGGAGTTCCCGAATCGCCTCGGCCCCGATCTTGGCCTTCACCGTTTTGCCATGCGGCTCTTGCTGGATCTTCCGAAACTCAGCCTCCGACAGGAGCCGTTTGCGTTTGAGGCTCGTCTTCCCGGGATCGAGCACAACGAACTGCTCGAAGTAAATGATCTTCTCCAGTTCACGGCTGGACATCCCCAGGAGTGCCGCCATCCGGCTGGGGATGCCTTTGACGTGCCAAATATGCGCCACGGCCGACGCAAGCTCGATGTGGCCCATCCTTTCCCTTCGCACCTTCGAGTCCGCCACTTCGACGCCACATCGGTCGCAAATGATGTCCTTGTGCTTAAGCTTCTTGTATTTGCCACACGAACACTCCCAGCTCTTCACCGGGCCAAAAATCCGCTCACAGAACAGGCCATCACGTTCCGGCTTAAAGGTCCGGTAGTTGATCGTCTCGGGCTTCTTGACCTCGCCGCGCGACCAGTTTCGGATGACCTCAGGCGATGCCAGACCAACCCGGACAGCCGTGAATGGCCTGCCATCCTTCCCGACCGGAATGTACTTGCCGCTACCCGCGTTGCGTTCTTTTGCCATGCCTACCCCACCTCCCGCTTGACTTCACGTGGCTCTCTCTCGTTGTGCTCATCCTTGCCGTTCCTGCCGCCACCGCGCTGAACCTCGCGCAGGAGCTCCACATCGATCCCCAGACTCTGCAGCTCCTTGATGAGCACGTTGAAGGATTCTGGAATACCGGGCTGAGGCACGTTCTGCCCCTTCACGAGTGCTTCATAGGCCCTCGCGCGGCCAGACACATCGTCACTCTTCATCGTGAGAAGCTCCTGCAACGCGTGCGCCGCCCCATACGCTTCCAGAGCCCACACCTCCATCTCGCCAAACCGTTGGCCGCCAAACTGCGCTTTCCCACCCAGCGGCTGCTGTGTGACGAGCGAATAGGGGCCCGTGGACCGTGCATGGATTTTCATCTCTACCAGGTGGGCCAATTTCATCATGTACAGATACCCAACCGTTATCTTCTGCTCGAACGGCTCGCCGGTGCGTCCGTCGTACAAGGTGGTCTTTCCGGACTCAGGCAGGCCGGCCTCTTTCAACCACGCCTTGATCTCATCTTCCGAAGCTCCGTCAAACACTGGACACGCCACGGGGCGCTTAAGCTTCGCCGCAGCCCATCCCATTTGGAGCTCATAAATCTGCCCCACGTTCATCCGGGACGGAACACCCAGCGGGTTCAGCACCATGTCCACCGGTGTGCCATCTGGCAGGTAGGGCATATCTTCCTCCGGTAGGATTTTGGCAATCACCCCTTTGTTGCCATGCCGGCCAGCCACCTTGTCACCAACCTGGAGCCGCTGCTTCTTGACCACATACACCTTGGCTAGCTTCAGCACGTTCTGCAGCAACTCATCACCGTGCTTAATCCGCTCGATTTCTTCCTGGGTGCTACGCTCGATGGCCTCGATCTCCTCGGCCAGCCACTGCTTCATCCGCACAACCGCCTCACGATGCGCTTCCTTAAGGCTCGCCACCTTGGCTGCGTCACCACTGGTCTTCTTCACCTTCTCGTCCAATTCGGCCTCCCGCTCCTTGAATTCTTCGTCAAACCGCTTGCGGCAGGCCTGAATCTTCTCCTGCTTTTCACCCTCCAGCCGCTTGAGCTCGGACAGGTCTTTGGATTTGAGCCGTTCTTCACGGTTCTTACGCGCAAAGATCCGGGTGGAAAGGATCTTGCCATCAACGCCAGGCTGGACCCTTAAGGAGGTGTCTCGAACATCCTCCGCCTTCTCGCCGAATATCGCGCGAAGTAGTTTTTCCTCAGGGGTCTGCTCGGTATCACCTTTGGGCGCCACACGGCTTACCAGGATGTCGCCCGGCACGACTTCTGCCCCAACGCGCACCACGCCGTCCTCATCGATGTTCCGAAGCGCCTCCTCACTGACATTCGGCACGTCGCGTGTGATTTCCTCCGGCCCTAGCTTGGTTTCACACGCTTCAGCTTCGAACTCCTCGATGCGGACCGAGCTCAGCAGGTCCTCCTTCAGCAGACGCTCGCTGACGAGCACCGCGTCTTCAAAGTTGTATCCGCGCCACGGCATGAACGCCACCAGGACATTCACGCCAAGCGCGAGCTCGCCATTCGCTTGAGCGGGACCGTCCGCGATCACCTGCCCAGCCTTCACGTGCTGACCCTTCTCGACCAGCGGCTTCTGGTTCAGGCACGTGCTCTGGTTGGAACGGCGATATTTCACCAGCTTGTAGATGTCAACGCCCCCGAGGTCCAGCTGGCGGCCCGTCGTATCCTTGACCGGTGAGGCATACACCACGATGTGGTTAGTATCCAGCGCCGCCACGGACCCCGCCCGCCGGGCCACGACCGCCATGCCGGAGTCACGCACAACCACGGCCTCCATGCCGGTCCCGATCAGCGGCGCCTCAGTGCGAACCAGCGGCACCGCCTGCCTCTGCATGTTGGAGCCCATGAGGGCACGGTTGGCATCGTCATGCTCCAGGAACGGAATCAGCGCGGTGGCCGCACTCACGAGCTGCTTGGGGCTGACATCCATGAAATCGACCGCTTCTGGCGACACGACCGTGATGTCGCCACGGAACCTCGCCAGCACCTGCTGGTCAGCGATCTTTCCATCCGGGTCCAGCTTCGTGTTAGCCTGGGCAATCACGTAGGTGTCTTCCTCATTCGCATTAAGATATTTCGTCTCGTTCACCACACGCCCGTTGCTCACCTTGCGGTACGGCGACTCCAGAAAACCTAAGTTGTTGATCCTCGCGTAGGTGGCCAGCGACGAAATCAGCCCGATGTTAGGACCTTCCGGAGTCTCAATGGGGCACACCCGGCCATAGTGGGAGTGATGCACATCGCGCACCTCGAACCCCGCTCGCTCACGGCTTAAGCCTCCTGGCCCCAGCGCGGAGAGCCTGCGCTTGTGCGTGATCTCCGCCAGGGGGTTGGTCTGATCCATGAACTGGCAGAGCTGGCTGCTCGCGAAGAAGCTTTTGACCGCCGCTGAAAGTGGCTTGGTGTTGAGCAGCACATTCGGGAGCACCGTTTTAAGGTCAACGAGGCCCATACTCGCGCGGACGACCTTCTCGACCCGCGCAAAGCCAATCCGGAATTGGTTCTCCAGCAGCTCCCCGACCGAGCGCACGCGACGATTCCCAAGATGATCGATGTCATCTTTCCTCCCCTCGCCGCCGTTACACAAACGGAAGAGGCTCTTCATGGTCTCCGCAATGTCCTCACGGGTCAACGTGCGCCCTTGCGGCTCCGTAGTGCGGCCCAGCTTCTTGTTGAGCTTGTAACGTCCGACCGGCGCCAAGTCGTATTTCCTAGGATTGAAGAACAAATTTTCCAGCAGGGAGCGAGTGCTCTGCGGTGTCGCCGGGGAGGTCGGCGACAGTTTCTGATGCAGTTCGCGCAGCGCCTCTTCCTCGGTCCGGGCTTTGTCACCTTTCAGCGTTACGCAGATCGAAAAGCCATCCTCAGGGTGATCCAAGATCAGCACGCGGACGGTTTCCACCCTCCCGACGATGGGCACGACCTTGCAGAGGACTTCCCTCTCCCGATCCTTTTCGGTCACCTTCACCTTACGGTAGGTGGAAACGCCGTCGCGGCCGGTGCCGTCTTCTACCTTCAACAATATTTCACCGGTGTTCGGGTCCACATCCCAGATCTTGCTGTTGGCTTCGGCAACAATCTCCCCCGTGTGGGGATCCACCAGCGACGACGCCGTGATCCGTCCCTTCAGACGTCGCAGATCATCAACGGGCACCTCCTCTACCGAGTAGAAAAGCTGAAGGATCTCCTCATTCGTCTTGTACCCCATCGCCCGCAGCAACGTGGTCGCAAACACTTTCTTCCGGCGGTCGATGCGGGCGTACATGTGGTTGTTCAGGTCAAATTCAAATTCCAGCCAAATACCCCGGTACGGGATCATGCGCGCCACGTACATCTTTTTGCCACTCTGGAGACTCTTCTCCTCGTCTTCCTCAAAGACAAGGCCCGGGGAGCGGTGCAACTGGCTCACCACCACGCGCTCTGCCCCGTTCACAATGAACGTTCCGTTCTCCGTCATGAGCGGCAGTTCACAGAGGAACACTTCCTGCTCCTTGATCTCTTTCACGGTGCGTGGCGCGTTTTTATCGCCCCCTTTGTCACGCTCGCGCACAACGAGCCTCAGGGTCGCCTTCAAGGGTGCCGCAAAGGTCAACCCGCGCTCCCGGCACGCGTCGGGAGAGTACTTGGGGGCCCCCAAGGTGTAGCTCACAAATTCAAGATAGGAGTCCTCGGCCATGTCGAGAATCGGAAAGGCGCTGCGAAAGACCGCCTGCAAGCCAATATCCTTCCGCTCCTCGGGCAAGACAGCCTGCTGCAGGAACGCCTCGAATGACTCCCGCTGCACCGCGAGCAGGTTGGGAACATCCATAATCTCCTGGAATTTACCCAGATGCAGACGCTTCGCCACCCCGGTACTGATCGCCATGTGTTCCCTCCCTCTCATCGTCGTTGTGTTCATGTGATTTCGATGGTCGCTCCGCTGTCAGAAAATTTCACCTTGATTGCCTCAGCCTCTTCCGGCGTCACGCCTTCCTTAATTGGCTTGGGGGC
>CAZPLZ010000061.1:0-17126 GCA_964587525.1 uncultured bacterium
TACCACTGTTATCACCGACGCCGCCGGAAGGTTTGTGCACGATGGGATCATTCATGAGTTAAGTGCATATACAGTCACGCCTGCCACCGGTGCCGATTACACGGTATCCCCGGACGAGCTCACCGTTACCGTTAACGACAAGGGAGCGCATTTTTGGGAATCCAGCCCAGGGACGCCGCTTGAGTTCACGTTGGCCGCGATCAATGGCGTCATCAAGGGGGCGGTGAAGCATGGCGATCTTTCCCCGTATGAAAAGGGCGCCGCCGTGATCGCTACCACGTACACTGGAACATTCCCGTCCACCTTGCCGGACAGTGTCCTGACGGGCGAGTACACCTATTCCACGATCACGGAAACCGATGGGACATACAGCTTGAAGGTCGCAACCGGGGTGGGGACCTACACCGTATACGCCTTTTCCCCGGATAGCCCGGTCACCCCCATCTCGGTCGGACCGGTGACTGCTGTTGCCGATACGGAAGTCACGGCGCCCGATTTGGTGATACCGTGATGATGAGGAGATCGGCGATGACTGGAGGCGGTAAAAGGGGGAGACTAAAGGGGCAGGCGGGGTTAACCATAGTGGAGCTTTTGATCGCCCTGGCCATCATGTCGATTGGGATCGGCATCGTCGCACTTCAGTTTCGCACGATGTGGGACCTCTGGAAGAAAAACTGGACCGAATTGCTCTTGCAACGGGGGGCCAGGATGACCTTGGAGCAGATGGCCCAGGGCCTGCGACAGGCCAAACCGGGAACGGTTACGATAGACTCCCTGGCTGGGGAACCCAACTACAGCCGCGTGGCGTTTACCCACGTTAAGGAGCAGGCCTGGCAGTTTTATAAACGGGGCGACCGGGTCTATGTGGTCAGGCCGAGGCTGGGGACAACGCTCTTTCAGACGGATTCCCTGACCGAGAGGGTGGAGGCGCTGCAGTTCACCTATCCGAGCTTTCAAGATACCGCGCTGCTGGATATTGGAATCACGCTGAGTCAGACTGCTTACCGAGATCACATCGTTCGGCTTCAATTGACCCAGCGTGTGGAGATGAGGAACCCGTGAAGATCAGGGATGAGTCCGGACAGGGGTTGGGATTCACCTTGATTGTAGGTGTCATCCTCATGATTCTTCTCGTTGCGCTGGTGGATGTCATCGTGAAGGAGATGCGCTGGATTGTCGGCTCCGGTAAGCGCAGCGTGGTGCTGCATGCGGCTGATGCGGCGCTGGACAAGGCGCTCTATAAATTACAGAAAGGTTCGAGCTGGGACGCAATTCCGCTGACCAATTACAACGGTGAATATACGTTTACCGACATCCCGGGAGTCAGATACAAGATCATGATTCAGGAGGGCAACTGGACGCCGTACCTGGGAGAGGAGAGTTACACGCCGGCGGGCAGCACGGACACGGAACGCACGATCACGGTCCTGGTGAGTTATACCATCACGGGTGAAAAGAAAAAGCTGCAAGCCGTCGCCCTCAGGAGTGCGCTGAACTCCGCGCTGTACGCGGGAGGCCAGCTTTTCCTGGGGGGGAATGCGGAAGTGTATTGGGGACCCGTCGTTTCGTATAACGAGCCCATAGGGATCGATCTCAGCACGACCCCGGGTCCCCCGTGCAGCATGCCTTCCCGGCCGATCTACATTTCCCGGGGGGATATTCTGCTAAAAGGGGGGACAAAGGCAAGCGATTGTGGCAAGGATTCCTCCGATCCTTATGCGAATATTTCAGTCAATGAACGTGCCACCATGTCCGAGCTGGGCGATCCGCCAGAGGCTCCCATTGATACTTTTCGCCAAATCGCCATGGATCTGGATGCGAAGGGTGCTTCCGGGGATCCGGCCCGGCGATATTACTACTCTGGTGCGGCAACATGGTTCATTACGAATATGACCGATCCTCCCTGGCCTCCGACGGCGGAGGATACGGTGGTGTTCTTTGATACCGACGATGGGTTGCCGTGTAACGGGCCCGATGGTGACTGTGACGACCCCCTGACCACGAATGCGACCACCCTTACCTTCACCGGCGGTAGCAATTGCGGAACCGGCGTGCTGGTGGTCATGGGAGATTTTAATGCGAAAGGATCAGGGACCTGCTCCTGGTCAGCGAAACCGCCACCTGATTGCGACAAAATGGGAGGACCGTGCACAGACCCCACGGTCATTAGTGGTGGATTCTGGGAGGGTTATATCTGGGTCGGAGGTGAATTTGACTGGAACGGGGCCAAAAAACTCTACGGGACCCTCTCCGCCGGATCCGTGGGATCCGGTTCGGGGGCCCTGGAGATCTGGTACAAAACAGGGAGCCGAACCCTGGGGTATTTGGGGCAGTCTGTCTTCATAAAATACTGGCGGGAACGAAAACCAGAAAATTGGGACGTGTTTCCGTAGCGTCCTTGGCGCTAGCGGCGCCATGACCTCGAAGACTCGCCCCCCTCACCCTGCCCTCTCCCCCCGAAGGGGGGAGAGGGAAAGGGAGAGGGGGTGGCACCGGCCATGACCGCGCTGGGCCTGCGTATCGGATGGCTGACCCTGACGGCACTGCTGGTGCTGGTGTTTTTTCCGCCGGCGGCCAGCGCCTTTTCGGTGGTGAAGCGCGATTGCTACTTCTGGATGGCGCTGCTGGTCTGGATCCTGTGGGCGCTTCAACGGATCGCCGCCAGGGATCTGGCATCCGGGCTGCGGCGCGCTACGCTGCTGCTGCCGGTGGCGCCGCTGGTCGTGCTGGGCTGCGTGCAAGCCCTGCTGGGCGCCACCACGCAGGAGATCTCACCGCTGCTGGATCTGGCGTGCGGCTCCGCTCTGCTCATGGTGCTGCTTGCGGAAACAGATGCGCGCCGGCGCGCGCAATTAGGATTGATCCTGACTGGAACGGTAGGGCTGGCGGCGGCCTATGCCATCGCCGACCACACGTGGGGACCGTTCATCACATGGGATCTCGTTTTTGCCGGGGCCGCCCCGGGGAGCACGTTCGGCAACCCGCTGTTCCTGGCTGACGCCATCATCCTGGTGCTGCCCTATGCCGGGCTTAAGTGGCTGGGCGCGCGGGGCTGGCGGCGGCTTTGCTGGGGAACGCTGGCCATTGTACTTTTTCATGCCTTGCTGCTGGCGCAGGGCCGGGGGGCATGGGTAGGGGCCGCCGCCGCCTGTGGCCTCCTGCTGGTTTTGCTGAGCCGGCATCACAGCGGCCTGTTACGGCGGAATCACCCCTGGCTCGCGCTGGCAGCGGCGGTGATCGTCCTGGACGTGGCGGTTTTGTCAATGCCGAATCCGCTCAACCCGCACCGGATCTCGGTGATCAAACACGCGGCGACGCTTCACGATCCGTACCGGCAGGGGACCGAAGGCCGTTTTCTCCTCTGGGAGGCGACCGCGCTGATGGCCCGCCAGCGGCCGCTGCTGGGATGGGGCCCTGGACAGCTCCATGCGCATTTCACGGAATTCCAGGGCAGGCTGCTGGCCGAGCCGCGTTACCGGCATCTGGACTATCGCATGACGTACCACAGCCACAACGACCTCCTGCAATTGATGGCGGAGCGCGGGGTGGCCGGGCTTGGGCTCCTGGTGTGGATCCTGGCGGTGTGGTTCAAAGGCATGGGCACACTGGCGGCTGAATCCTGGCCGCGGTACGCGCTCCGGGCGGGCATGCTCTGTGGAATGGCGGCGTGGCTGGTGGGCGGTCTGTTCAATTCTCCGTTACACTTACCCCCGACCGCACAGTTGTTCTGGATCGTGCTGGCCTTGGGCTGGCTGGTTCCTGGGGATAAGGTGGAGAATCTCAAACCTCGCAAAGAGTCGCCCGCGATGTTTTTCGCGGGGTATGTTCTCCTGCTCTTTATGCTCAGGCCGTTTGCCCGGGACCTGCTCAGCGAAACCTACTTGCAGTCCGGCGCGTTTGAGTACGGACGCGGAAACTACCGGCTGGCCCTGAGTCTCAAGGCGCGGGCCTGGCAACTGGCTTTGGAGGACCGGCGCCACCAGTTTTATCTCGGCAACGTGCTCGTGCGGCTGGGTGATTTTGAGCAGGCGGAGGAGGCGTACGAGTCAGACCTTAAGCGCAATCCCGCCTTCGCGTCCTCCTGGTGCAACCTGGGCATGGTCAAGCTGGCGCTTGGCAAGCCGCGCGAGGCGCTGCATGTGCTGGACCGTGCCCGGGAGCTGGCGCCGTTCGATCCAGAGGTGCACGCGCAATTGGCCTGGGCGTTTGTGAGTGTGGGGAAGGTCAGCCAAGCAAGAACCCACTGGCGTCTGGCGCTGGATTGCGGATATCGCGGGCCAAAGGTCAAAGAATTCGAGATGATACTGGAGGATCCAGTGGTGACGGGAGTCACAAAAAATCAAGCAGGTATTGACTGAAAATGGGTACATGATAAACTGCGTACAGGGTCGTACCGGCAGATGTCAGCGCATGAAAGCTCCCGCGTGTAATCATCGTCTAGCTCTATGGGGTGGCGTACTGTGTTACCTCCTCCTGGCTGAGGGTGTACACGCGGTTCCCACCCAGTTGTTTTTCCGCTCCGATGGCGAGAATGTCAACCTCCGGCTTGAGACGACTGCGCCCGCTTCCGCCGAAGCGGCGCAAACACTTTTGGCCGGCCCTCGTGACCAATGTCTCGTCGAAGACTATCCCGATACCACCGGGGCCAAAGGCATACAGATCTATCGGTTTGTCACGCCCGAGGGATGGTCCAAGGACCCTGGCTTGAACCAGGTGAACTTCGAGTTCTGGGGGGGGTTGAAGACAGGGGGGGTTTCATTTGCCCAGCTCACGCTGCGGGTGACCATAGAAGACGCGCTGGACGGCGCGACCTGGATCGAACAGATGGGAGCCACGTGTCCGGGCTGCAAGGGATCCGGTTGCAGCGGTTCAGACTGCACCCTGAACAGCGCAGGGTGCATCGTCAAGTTCAACCGCGAAGCCGGGGGCAATATCTTAACCGGTTCAAGTGTCAGCGGCAGCATGGGAGCGCTGCGCATCACCATCGCAATAGGCAGCACGATCACCGTGGAGGTCTGGAACGCGGCTGGCAGCGGGGAGGGATCATTCTACTCAGATGACACCAACGTGTCTTGGATCAAGGTCCCCTACGCCAAGGACAACTTCTCGATCTGGGGCAGCATCAGCCCGCAGCATGTGTCGTCTGGCGTGGAGAGCACATTAAATTACGTGCTGGATAATACCCACGCGGCCGCCCCCGATATCACCCAGCTTGACATCGAGATTCCCGGCGGTCTTCCGGGGAGTGAATTCTTTCAAAATGTGGACCGTATCACGGTGGGCCATGCCTTTAATAGCATTAACGTTACCCAGGCCACTGGTTCAGCCGATGGCACGCTTAGCATTGATTTTTCAGGCTCGCCGGTAACGAAAGGAGAGGTGGTGACCATCTCGTTCACCACCACCGCGCCGGGGACCTCCATCAAGACGATCAAATGGGATGCGACTGCCAATCCGGCGACCGGCAATTTCTCGCTCAGCGAGAAAAATCCTGACAGTCTCTATACAGCAGTCTTTGACCTTCCGGCTGACCCCACACTCACCAGCGTCAATGCGGCGAATACCGCAAGCGGCGGGGGGCAGATCCAGATCACCTGGGATGGACCGGATCCCGATCAGTTTGGGACCACCGCGTATCGCGTCTTCCGGGGGTTAACCGCCGAAGGGCCGATGTCGCTTCTCGCCACGGTGCCGCCGGATGCCAGCCCGTCCACGGGCCCGTCCTCCTGGCGGCCGGTCACCACCCTCGTCACGCAAAATATCGGGCTGAGCTTCACGGACACCCCGCTCACCAACGGGGATCTTCGTTGCTATGCCATCAAGTCGGTGAACCCGGTGGGGGAGAGCGGGTTTTCGCTTGCGCTTTGCGCGACGGCCTACGCAGCCCCAGGGGCGCCGAATTCCATCACGGCGCTGGTGGCCAACACGAGGGTGGAGCTGGCGTGGACGCCGTCTGTCCCTGGAGATCCTTTCGGTCTGGATATATATGAAATCCATCGCAGCACTTGCTCCACCTGCGCGTTCAGCCTGGAGACGACCGTATCATTTTCAAGCAGCGTGTACATCAACACAGGGTTGTCTGATGGGACACGCTACCGATATAAGGTCCGGGCTTTGGACACTCAGGGAAATCCGGGAGCCTTCTCTGTCGAGGAGTCAGGACAGCCCGCGGTCAACCCGCCGGCGGGGCTAACAGCTCTGTACGACGACGTTCTATCCGGGGTGACCCTGCAGTGGCAGACCTCGATCAAGAATGTATTTCAACTCACCGCCTATAACATTTTCCGGTCTACGTGCAGCACCTGCGCGTTGTCCATGCTGAATCCGCCGGGCACCCTGTTCAATGCCGCTGCCACGGTGTACACGGATACCACGGTTTCGCGGGCGAAGCTCTATTTCTACGCCGTCAGTGCACTTTCCGAGGAAGGGGGGGCTCCGTCGTTCACCGAAGGGGCGATGACCTCCACTGTGAAAATCCTGACGCCACCGGCCACGCCAACTGCCCTGACGGTCTTGCCGGTCGCCGGGCTGGCCCTGTACACGGAATGGAGTACTCTGCCCAACCTGCAGGGAGAGGTGGGTGGATATAACGTGTACCGGTCAACGTATCCGGGAACCTTGCCCTTGGATCTTGTGGCCATTCGGTCCCCGCAGTCCACCACGTCCTATCCGGACTCCATCGGCCTCGCGCTGGGACAGCGGTACCACTATCGCGTCTCGGCATTTTACACGCTGGGGGGTGAATCCAGCGGGAGCGCACTGAGTTCCACGGTGTACGGGGTGGTGGAGCCAGACAAGCCCACCGGGCTCACGGGCCAGGGGGCCAACAATGTTGTCAGACTGTCCTGGGCGGACCTGCGCCCTGGGCAGGAGGTGGACCTTTACCAGATCTACCGTGCGACCACCTCAACGGGTGGGTTTGTGTCCTTGGCGACGTTCAGCGGCACATATTATGACGACACCGGGGTGATCAACGGTACCGCTTATTTCTACCAGGTCAGCGCCGACAACTGGGGCGGGGAGGGACTGAAAGCGTCCACCCTGGGCATCATTCCATTCGACCCGCCAAGCACCCCCGGAACTCTAACTGTGTTCTCAGGGCCTCAGCAGCTCCTCTTGGAGTGGGGACCTTCCACGCCCACCACGTATCCCATCGAGGGATACGAGGTGTTCCGTTCGGCCGTCTCGGGCGCGGAGACTTACCTGACCCTTGTGACGGGGGACACCACCAGTGTGTACCTCGATACAAGTTTTACTCCGCCGGACAATGGGACTGAGTTTTTCTATACAGTTCGGGCGCGGGACAACCAGGGGTTTACGAGTCTTGACAGCAACGAGGCGAGCGCAATACCGGCCATCCCGCCATGCCCGCCATCGACGCTGGTGGCCTTGCCTTCCGCGGCCTTGCCTTCTTCCACCACGGTCACGCTTCAGTGGGATATCGTGGACGGTGCCTTGTGCTCCGTCCCGTCCACGTTCCCGGTCACCGGCTACCGGGTGTACCGGTCCACGAGCCCCGGCGCCGGATACCTGCCGGTGGCTACAACGATTAACTTCGACGCCACTAGCTACATTGACACGACTGTGACCGACGGAATCACGTACTATTACGCCATCCGGTCATTCGACGACCAGACCCCGCCCAACGAGAGCATCGGATACACGTCGCCGTTTCCGCCGGACTATTCGCCTGAAGCTGAGACAACCCCCAGGGTGCCGGCTGGGCCTCCGTTCGCCTTAACGGTTCTTGGAGAACCCTATGAGCACCACGGCAAACTCGTGGTGTCCTGGATTGCCTCCGTTCCGGGCAGCCTTCCGGTGGTTGGGTATAACGTGTATCGTTCCATCACAGTGGGGGGGGCTGAAACCCTGGTGTTCATCTCCGGGGGTTCGGCCACGGCGTACCGAGATTCGCCGTTGACGGAGCTCCAGTTCTATTACTACCGGGTCGTGCCCGTGGAGGAGAAGGGATTTTTGGGCAACTGGGCGGCGGTGTCGGGCACGCCGGCCTCGGATGGTCACCTGGAGAATGTGCCGATCCCGCCCTCCGCTCCTACAATCACGCAGCTCACGCCGTCCGATAAGCAAATCGATCTCTGTTGGGATCCGCCGAGCGTGCGGGGCACTTTCCCGGTCACCACATACGAGATCTACCGGAGCTCTGGTGGGGTGCCGCAGTCCACCGTGTTCACGGTTAGCTGGACGGTGACATGCTTCACCGACACCGGCTCTGACCTGACGCCCTCAGGGCTCAGCAATGGTGTCACGTGGGCGTACCAGGTCAGGGCCTGCGACACCGATGTTCCGCAGAACTGTGGGCCGTGGTCCAACACGACGACTGGTATCCCGTTCCAGGTTCCAAACCCGCCCACATCTCTGGTCACGCAGTCTGGGAATGGTCAACTGACCATTGCCTGGGCGGCGGCCGTGCCGACCACATATCCGATTGCCGGGTACAACCTGTATCGTGGGACAGTCTCAAATGGAGAGGGGGCGACACCGATCAACGCGTCGTTGGTCATCGGCACGACGCATGTGGATATGGGCCTCGTGAACGGCGTGCCGTACTTCTACAAGATCGAGGCTGTGGACGGCAACGGGCACCCCTCTGTGCTTAGTGCAGAGGTGTCCGGGACCCCGGCTGCGCCACCGGGACAATCCCTGGTGTTTTCCGTGCTGCCAGGGAACAACATGACGATGCTCTCCTGGTCACCGGCCTCGGCAGGGACATTCTCGATTTCGGCATATCAGATCTTCCGGGCGACGTGTGCGACGTGCCCGGGTGCGTTCCTCAAGAGCATAGACGTGACGGTCACGCGATATACCGATGTCGGACTTCAGGACGCGAATTGGTACTACTACCGGGTCCGGGCGGTCGACACAGATTTAAATGCGGGAATGTTGACTGCCACCAGGAGTGGCCAGCCTCTCACGAGCATTGTGAACCCTCCGCTGGACCTCGTGACGTTAACGGACATGGTGACCGGCTTCGTCACGTTAACCTGGAGCCCGCCGGAGTTTACAGGATCTCCAACAGGCGGCCCCGTCGCCGAATACGTCGTTTTGCGCGCGGACTGTACCACGTGCGCCTACAGCACATCCTTCTACGTCGCCAGTTCAGCCTCCGTGTTCACCGACACGACGATCACGAACGGGATCACCTATGTGTACGCGGTGCAGTCCGTCAATGCTGCGCTCGAGGTGAGCAGTATTATTTCAGGCCGCAATGTGGTCGTCGCTTCAACCTGTTTGGTGCCCGGCGCTCCGGGGAAGTTCGCGGCCGTGGCCGGCGACGGAGCCGTCACCCTGAGCTGGCAAGCGCCCGCCAGCACATGTCCGATCTTGATGTATCACGTTTATCGAAGTGTGAATGGGGGTGGATTCCCGCCACCCTCGGCCCCCACGGCCTCGGTCACGAATTTGTCCTACACTGACTCCGGGTTGGTCAAGGGGAACACGTATCAGTACCAAGTGAGGGCCGAAAACGCTGCGGGGAAGGGACCACCCGCTACCGTTGCCTACGCCCCGAATACGGTCTATCTCTCTCAGAACGTTTTCGCGCCCCTGCGCGGGGAGCGGGTTAACGTGTGGTACACCCTGGAGAAGACCGCCGATGTCACCATCGGCATCTACACCGTGGCGGGGATGCTCATCTACGAGTATCGGCAGCCCAATGTCCCGGCTGGTCAAACACTCGAGATGGCGGGGCCGGACGGCTTACCCGGCTGGGACGGAAAGACTCCCGATGGCCGGTCTGTGGCTTCCGGCGTCTATCTCATCCGGATCGAGGCCGGAGATTTCAAAAAACTTGTGAAGGTCATCGTGCTTAAATGACACGAAGACATTTTCGAGGAAAGGGGGGAGCATGCTGCGCGATCCTGCTTGCCATCGTGTGCCTTCTGCCGTGCAGGAGCGCACACGCGGCGGGGGCTGGCTCCTCCGGGGCGGAGTTCCTCCGCGTCGCCATGGGGGCGCGAGCGGCCGCCCTGGGAGAAAACTTCGTGGGGCTGGCGGACGATGTGACCGCGGTCGCCTGGAATCCGGCCGGGCTGGGGCAGTTGAAGAAGATCGAGCTGTCCGCCATGCACCTCTCGTATCTGGGTGACATCTCGTATGAATTCCTCGCGGCCTCTTACCCGTTTGGGAAGTGGGGATCGCTGGCAGTGTCAGGGGTGTACATGAACATCAAGCCGTTTGACTCCACGCCACCGGGCTTCAACGCAGCCAAGGGCACGGCGGCTGATGGCATGGCCGCCATCTCCTGGGGCGGGCCGTTCAAACCGCTGCTCCCTGGCTATCCGGACTACCACAACGTGTATTACGGCATCACCGGGAAGTTTATCTACCGGAAGTTGGGGGGATACCAGGCCGCCGGGGGGACGCCGCAGACCTTCACGGCTACCGCTGGCGCGGCGGACCTCGGAATTTTTTATAAGATGCCGCCGGAGGTGCTGAAGGATCTCTCCTTAGGGATCTCGGTCCAGAATATTGGTTCTACCTTAACCTTCCTGGGGGATGAGGCTGACGCGCTGCCTTTGGCCGTGCGCGCTGGCCTCGGCTGGCGGGCTTGGGATCAATCCTGGCTGCGCGCCATCGTGCTGGCGGACGTCATCAAGCCTGTGGATCCGGACGGGGGAAAGTTTGAATCCGGGACCTGGGGCGGGGCCGGCCTGGAAGTGACCGTGAGGGATATGCTGGCGCTGCGCTTCGGGGTCCGTTCCGGGCTGGATGGCACCCGGGTGGTAGGGGGCGCGGGTCTCTTGTACCACGGGATCAGCCTGGATTACGCCTTCATCCCGCTGGGGGATTCTAACAGCGTCTTTTCCCCAGGGTTCAGCAACGGGCACCGGTTCGGGATGACCGTGAAACTGGGTGTGGCGCAGCGAAAGAAGGTGGCGCGCAAGCGGCCTGTGGCTATGGCGGCTGCCCGGCCTGCTGCAGCAGTCAAAGCGGCTAAGGCAAGTCCGCCTGCCCCCAAAAAGCTGCGTGTCGCCGAGGCAGCCGAAGTGGCTAAGCCGGTCCTGCCTGCTCCCAAGAAGCTGCGCGCTGTCCCGCGGGAGGGCCGCGGGGCGAGGCTCACCTGGGACCCCGTTGAGAGGGCTGCGGGGTATGACATCTACTACCGCTACACTGGCGAAGGGAGGAAGGCATGGAGAAGGGCCACCGCTTCGCCGGTCAAATCAACACGTGTTACCTTGAAGGGGCTGCGCCTTAAGTCCTACGACTTCACGGTCGTCACGGTGAACAGTGATGGCAAGGGTGGCAAAGGAACTCGTCCCAGGAAGGTCACCGTCAAGTTGTGATCAACAACAAACTCGGCGTCGTTCATCCACAGCTCTACCCCCAGGTCATGTCCGGGGAAGGCCCGGTTGTGGAAACCGCGGGCGCCATCGCGGCTGCCAATGACCTCAACGTGATCGAGGTCGCCCATGTCCGGGATGAGCTGACCCGGGCGCGGCTGAAGGTGTTGATCGCCTCCGGCGGGATGAACGTCATCTTCAACGCGCAACCCTCCATTTTGAAGCACCAATGGGATCTCAATGCGGAAGCCGAGTCCGCTCGTGCCGAGGCGATCGCGGCTTTAAGGCAACTGATGGATGAAGCGCAGTTTCTGGGGGCAAAGCTGTTCACGGTGATGAGCGGGCCTGACCCCGCCCCGGACAAGCGTTCACCTGCCCGGGGCTGGCTGGTGGAATCCCTGGTCAGGCTCTGCGATGAGGGAGGGAAGTTGGGGCTTGTGGTTTCGTTGGAGCTGTATGACCGCGAGGTGGAGCACAAACGGCTGATCGGTCCGGTGGCTGAAGCGGTGGAGGTGGCCAAGCAGATCCGCCGCGACAACTTCGGGCTGACCCTGGACCTCGCCCATCTGGTGCTGCTGAAGGAGCGCGTGGTGGAGGCAGTCTCCGCGGCTCGGCATTACCTTGTCCACGCGCAGCTCTCCAACTGCGTTCAAGCCGAGGACCATCCCGCCCGGGGCGATCAGCATCCGGCGTTTGGCACGGAGGGGAGTCTGGTGGACGTTCAGGTGGTGGCCGAGTTCTTACGGGCGCTTGAGAAATACGGGTTCTACAAAAGAGCCAACGGCGGCTGGCTGACCTTGGAAGTGCGCCCGCGCGAGGAAGAGTACTCCGCGGTGGTGCTGGCCGGCGCCCTCCGCATGCTCGCCGAGGCCCGCAGCCGCCTCTAATTTTCGAGTGTCGCTGGGCGAGGTGAGGCTGAGCAGGCGCTCTGCCGACCGCTTCGGAGTCGCCCTTCGACTCGCTCCGCTCGCTCAGGGCGACGGAGAATGCGCGGCCACGGTGCCGAGGCCGCCGCAGGTGGCCGAGGCGAGCGCAAGGTCGGCAGCGCAGCGCGCCGGGCCTCGGTGGGGAACCGGCGCGCGTGCCTGTGAAGCCCCACCTCGCCCAGCGACAAGCGCTACTTTTTGGCTGATGAGCAGGCTACAACGAGCGTTGATCTAGGGCGAAGAGGAGCAAGAGTGCCGGCAGATAGATCATCGAGGCCGTGAACACCCACCGCGCCGCTTGCGTCGAGCGGTCAAACGCAAAGCGGAAATTGAGGAGGAAGAACAGGAACCCCAGCGTGACCGCCCCGATCAGGTAGAGCTTGCCGGTCGTATCGAAGTACGCGGGCAGCAGGCTGGCCGCAATGAGGAGGGATCCGTACACGCAGATCCGCAGAGCGGTCCGGCGGCCATCGGGATCCGGCGCTGGGAGCATGCGCCAGCCGACGTTCGCGTAGTCCTCCCGGTTCAGCCAGGCGATCGAGATGAAGTGCGGGATCTGCCAGAGGAACTGGATGAGGAACAGGACCCCGGCTCCCCAGCCGACCGTTCCCGCCGAGGCTGCCCACCCGATGACCGGCGGCAGCGCGCCCGGGATCGCGCCCACCAGCAGGCAGTGCTCCGTCCGGTGCTTGAGCGGGCTGTAGGCAAAGAGATACAGGCCGGTGGTGAGGATCGTCAGACCGGCGGAGAGCAGGTTCACCTTGACCGCAAGCCAGAGACATCCCAGCGCGAACGTCGCCAGCCCGAACCACAGGGCGTGGCCAGGAGTGATCCGGCCTGCGGGAATCGGCCGGACTCGGGTACGGCGCATCCGGGCGTCGTCCTGGCGCTCGATCAGCATGTTGAGTGCGGCGGTGCCCCCGCACGCCAGTCCCACCCCGGCGAGCGTGTGCAGCCATTGGGAGAGGTTCAGCTCTCCGGTGTGACCAGCCCAGAAGCCGGCGGTGGCCGTGGCCATCACCATGAGCGTGATCTCAGGCTTCGTGAGCGTCAGGTAGTCCATCGCCCAGGTGAGGGGCCGCGAGCAGGCGGAGTCAGACACGGAACGATTTTAAGGTGATCGTGAAGCAGCCTGCGAACAGCAGGCCCGCACCGCCGACATGCGCGGCGGTGGTCAGGACGGGGAGACGGTGCCAGACGGAAAACGCGCCCAGGGAGGCCTGGAACAACACGATGAGGGGCAGGCCGATGGCCGCCTGATGGAGCAGCGGAACCGTTTTCCGGCGTTTCCATGCTGCGGACGCCGCGGCTAGGACGAGGAGCACGACAGCCAGCGCGCCGGCGCGGTGAGCGAAATTAACCTGCTCGCTGAATGTGTTGAGGGGAGGAATGAGGCGCCCGTTGGACAGGGGGAAATCCGGGAACGCCAAACCCGCCCCGTGGTGTCGCATGACCGCGCCCAGCAGGATCTGGAGATAGACCGCCGCGGTGGTGATGATGAAGAGACGGCGGACAAGGTCAGGGAGCGGCCGGGCGGGTGTCGCCATCCAGGCGGGACTGGTCACCGCCGCCACGCCGCAGATGAGGGCGAAGAAGATCTGCGCCAGGCCTGCGTGACTGATCGAGACAGCCCGCGGAAGTTGCAACAGGACGGTCGCGCCGCCCAACAGCGCTTGAACGATCACGGCGGTCATGGCCGCCGCGACGAGAATGCAGACTGAGCGGCGGGGCTTGAGACCGGCGGCTCCACCGCTGAAGCGCAGCCGCAGGATCCAGACGGTCAGCACGAGGGTGAGGATGAGCACCGTGCCGGCGATCAGCCGGTGCGAGTGCTCGTAGAGGACACCGCCCTCCATTTTGGGAAACAGGGTTCCAAATGACAATGGCCAGTCAGGAACGGACAAGCCCGAGCCGGTACTGGTCACCAGCCCTCCGGCGATGAGCAGGATCAACGCGGCAGCGGCCGTGGCCTGGGCCAGCCGGTGCAGCCCCACGGGCGGGCCGGTGGCCTGGTCAGGTGGCGTGGTACGTGAACTGGATCGTTTGCGTCTCGCCATCTTTGACCGTCACCCGCCTGGTTTGCGTCCCATACGTTTCATGCCAGGCTTCGATGAGGTAGGTCCCGTCCGGCAGTCCCTTGAGATAGAAGCCCCCGCTGTCCCCCGTGACGGAATAGAACGGGTGCGTGAGCACGCCGGCGTAACAGATCATCCAGGAATGGACATCACACTTGATTTTGACCATGATCTCCGGCGCTGCAAAGGAGCGCTTAACCGACCAAGGTTTGGGCCGCCCAGGCATGCCGAGATTGAACCCGCGTGATTTCTTGGGAAGCGCGTGCAGGTTGTGCAGCACGGTATCGCTGTTCACGAGTTCAAGTGGCTGCCCCACCTGCACGCCAAAGACATGCGGGACAAAGGTGCAGCCGTTCTGGTCCAGCCGCACCGGTTCAGGGGGCGGTGGATACCTTCTCTGCGGGAGGCCTTCTTTCACATAGACGAAGACATTGCGCAAACTCCCGTCGGAATTGACCACGACATCTTCATGATAGGCGCCTTGGGGATGTTTGGCGCGGCAGGCGGCCTCGGTCATCTTTATTTTCACCGGGCGCGGGGGCGTTCCTTTGAGAAACACCTGTCCTGCGATTGAAACGTTGTCCGGGATGACAAACGGCGCCGGTTCTTTTTGGCATCCGGCGAGGGCTATGACGAGCAGGCTATGAACGAAAGTGAGGGGGGCTGGCCAGCTTCGAATTGGAGATGTACGGGAGACGTTAGGGCGCGGGGGTACGGTTTCGGTCCACAACCTCCATCAGCTTCAGGTACTGGCTGTCCACAGCCTGGCGTCGCCGCTCGATCCGGTAGAACCAGATCGCGCCGGTGCCGATGAGTCCCATGGTTACGCTCAGCATGAGCATGATGCCGAGGTTGAAGGCGCGGCCCACGTTGGCGTTCTCAGCATCAGCGCCGAAACACACCGGGCAGGCCATAGCCAGCTGGGGAAGCAGAAGGGCCATGGCGACGATCAAGCGACTCATGGCCGGTGCCACCGAAGGTGGCAAAGTTTAAATATGGGGTACCATCCTTTGCCAGAGCGAGTCTGCGAGCTCATCAGCTGGCGATCCGATATTTCCGTACGAACCACCGGAGATAGGGGATGAGAAATCCCGTGGCCGCCAGTGCTACGGCGGAAAGCCACAGGCCATCCTGATAGCCTTGGCGATAGTAGTGAATGGACCAGGCAAAAAATCCAATGCAGAAAGCCGTCGAGAGCAGGATGAAGAAAATGTGAAAGGCCCTGAGGCTCATGTGCCAGACCGGGTCTGCGAGGTCATGGTCGGTGCCACCGAAGGTGGCAAGGTTTAAAGATGGGGTGCCATCCTTTGCCAGACCGAGTCTGCGAGGTCATTCGTGTCCAGCCTCGCCAGGGGGTGTGCCGCCAGCTTCATGCGCGGAGTGCACGGCAGCTACGGGCGGGATGCTGCCAGGCTGTTCATACGGATGATGAGTCATATCCAAGAACGGCAAGGTCATCAGCGCAACCCAGAACACCGCGGTGAGGGCCAGGAATCCGAAGATAAGCCTGCCTTCAAATTTCAGGTGCATAAAGTAGGCCGCAACGATGGCGGCTTTGATCGTGGCGATGATGACGGCCACCGTGACCGCCCAGAAAGGTTCCATGCGCAGGTAAGAAGCGGCCACCGTGACGATCGTGAAAATACCTAGCCACAGGAAGACCAGCATGTAAACCTTGATGGACGAGTGTCCCTCGCTCACAGCAAGTAAATCGTCGGGAAGAGGAAGATCCAGACGATGTCCACGAAGTGCCAGTACAACCCTGCCACCTCAATCCGGCCCGGGAAAAACGGCTCTTCGAACTGCGTTTTGCTGAGATACAGCAGGATCGAGTTTGCGATGATGCCGCCGATCACGTGGATTCCGTGCAGCCCCGTGAGCGTGAAATACACCGCGTAGAACATATTCGTGGCTGGGCTGAGCCCATGGGCAAACTTCGGGCCCCACTCAAATGTTTTGATGACCAGGAAGACGAAGGCCAGTCCGATGGTCCACAGCAGATATTTCTCAAAGGCCTTCCGGTCACGCTCGAGCGTTTTGGCATACGCCATGACCATGGTCACACTGGAAGTGATCAGCACCGCCGTGTTCAGGGTTCCTAGCGGGACGTTCAGCACCTCCCAGCCGCGCGGCCAGGCTGGAGCGGTGACCCGGAAAATGATGTACGAAGTGAACATCGTGGAAAAGAGCATGATTTCGGATGCGAGAAAGAGCCACATGCCGAGTTTGGCGTTGGGAACCCCGCCCGGCATGACGTGCGTTTCAGCGATGTGCGCTTCGGCGATCATGGGGCTTTTCCAGAATCGGGCACGTGCTGGGGGAAGTAGTCCTCGGGATGGCCCGGCACGCTGTATTCATACGGGCCGCGGTACACGGTCAGCGGTTTGACAAAGTTTCCGTGTGGCGGCGGGGTGGGACAGGCCCAATCCAGCGTCGTGGCGTGCCACGGGTTCTCATCCGTCACTTTTTCTCCCTTAAAGATACTGTGGAAGATGTTGTAGATGAACGGGATCTGGAAGAGCAGAAGTGCAAACGCGCAGAATGTCATCACGGGGTTGAGGTACTGCGTGGACAGGTTGTGTACCTGCGCCGTGGGATCGTAGAGCCGGCGCTGGACCCCCGCCATGCCCTGGATGAGCATTGGGAAGAAGATGCCGTTCATCATGATCATCGTTCCCCAGAAGTGAATCTTGCCAAGCGTCTCATTCATCTTGCGCCCGAACATTTTTGGAAACCAGAAGTAAATCCCGCCCATCAAGGCCAGCAGGCTGCCCGTCACCACCACGTAGTGGAAGTGGCCGATGACATAATACGTGTCATGCAGG
>CAZPLZ010000061.1:17136-18167 GCA_964587525.1 uncultured bacterium
GGTAGATGTCCGTCACGGTGATTCCCAGCGGCAAGCCGGTGAGCCCGCCGATGCCGAAGAGCGGCAGGAAAGCCAGGGCGAACAGCATGGGCACCGTGAACCGGATGGAGGCTCCCTTCAGCGTGTACACGAAGCAGGTCAGCACCGCCACCGATGGAATGGAGATGATCAGGGTGGTCACAACAAAGAAATTAGCGAGGGCCGGCTTCATGCCGGAAAGGAACATGTGATGCGCCCAGACGACGAATGACATGATCCCGATGAAGACCAGGGAGCCGACCAGCTCTTTGTAGCCGAACATGGGCTTGCGGGTGTTGTTGGTCAGGATCTCCGCCACGATGCCCATGGCGGGAAGGATCAAAACGTAAACCTCAGGGTGCGCCAGGAACCAGAAGAGATGCTGCCAGAGCAGCACCTGGCCGCCGCCGCTGACCTGGAGCGGCTCGCCGCTGATAATCAGCCCGGCCGGGATAAAGAAGCTGGTGTGAAACACCCGGTCCATGAATTGCATGATGGCGGCGCCTTGGAGTGGGGGAAACGCCAGCAGAAGCAGGATGGCGGTGATGAATTGCGCCCAGACGAAGATCGGGAGCCTCCGGAATGTTAGGCCCGGGGCCCGCATGTTGATCGTGGTGGTGATGAAGTTAAACGCGCCCAGCAGTGAGGAGAAAATCAAGAACAGCATCGCCACCAGCCATGTCGTTTGGCCGGGCGAGATGTCGGCGAGCGGGGAATAAGAAGTCCAGCCTGACTGCGCCGCTCCTCCAGGGAGGAAGAAACTCATCAGCATGATGGCCCCGCCGACAAAATAGCACCAGTAAGACATCATGTTCCAGCGGGGAAACGCCATGTCCGGCGCGCCGATCATCAGCGGCAGGACGAAGTTGCCGAACGCGCCCACGCCGATCGGCACGATCCCCAGAAAGACCATGATCGTGCCATGCATGGCCCCGAGCTGGTTGTAGAACTCCGGCGAGATGATTCCGCCGGGCGCCAGGAATTGCGGGAGCAGGGCCCCGATGACCGGAATG
>CAZPLZ010000062.1:0-8590 GCA_964587525.1 uncultured bacterium
GTGAATTGCAAGAGATCGCGTTCCCCGCGTGCGCGGGGATGAACCGTTTTACCTTGAACGAGCGGATTTGCGAAGACAGCGTTCCCCGCGTGCGCGGGGATGAACCGTAGCCGGTGAACCCGACCCGAGACATGCGAAAGCGTTCCCCGCGTGCGCTGGGATAAACCGAGACACGTCAACTTCCTCTAAGTCGCCCCTCGTGCGGGGGCGTGGATTGAAATTAGGTTATGGGCGCTAAGCCATCAATGCCAACAGCGTGCGGGAAGCCTGAACCGTGGGTCATTCTGTGGAGCGCCGGAGTTTGAGGTCACAATTTGCGACCTCAAAAATTGCGACTGCGCTTGCGGCAGCTATGCGAAGAAGGCTGTAGGAACGGCCTCTTTGCCCGCAATATCAGCGAGCATCCGATCGGCCAGGCAGAACGTGGCACCGGGCACTTCTAGGCAAGAGGCAAGTTGAACAGCATCCAGTGGACGAAGACCGGAAGTGCCGTGCCGCTCGAGCAGATCGAGCGCCCGCTGCGAAATTGTTTCGCCGTAAGGAATGCTGGTGAGTTGCGAAGCGAGCATATGGCGAAACTTGGCAAGCAAGTCCAACGCTTCATCAGGTGTCATTTGGCCATGCCGGATTCTCCGCTGAAGAGCAGAAAGATACTCATGGTGGGTCAGGCAACCGATGAAAAGGGAGGGTTCTTGCTCCAACAGGCGCTCCACTTCGGCAGATCCCGGCTCCTTGACGAAGAGTTTGAAGAGAGCGCTGGTGTCCAGGAAGAGGGCTATTAGCCCTCTTCGCGTCTCACCTCTATGACGGCCTCCGAGAGACGAAAGTTCCTATGAGCATACTTCTCGCGCAGTTTGCGCAAGTCTGCCAAGACTTCAGACCGTTTGGCAAGACGTTCCTCATCCGAGGGAGAAGCAGTTGGTTTGACAGTGACCACCATTTCCGCGGGGCCTTCCGGAACCTCCGGAGGCAAAGTGATCTCGACCCGGTGGTTCTTCGGAACAATCGTCTTGATCCGAAGCGTCTCCATGACTCTACTCTACCGTGGATAAAGATTATCTTCTAGTATTAAATGATGGCTAGCACGTTACTCTGGTTCGCATTGGCTGGCTACGCGGCGGGATGTGCCGGATTTTTCGGGTATCTCGGGCTGCGGCGGCTGCCGCTCGCCCGGCTGGGGCTGGGAGCTGTCATGATCGCGTTCATCCTCCACGTCGTGTCCTACGGCCTGGATTGCGTGAACACCCAGGCGATGGTGGTTGCGAGCCGGCACGGCTCGTTCTCGCTCCTGGCGCTTCTGATCGTGCTCGTGTTCCTGGTGCTCTCGGTGCGCCTGCAGCTTCACATTCTGGGGGCGTTCGTGATGCCGCTCGTGGTCCTGGCGGCCGGGTTCAGCGCGGTATCGCCCCTGCCTGTTCAGCAGCCTGAGGTGCTGCACGGTGCGCTCTTCCCCTTCCATGTGGTGACCTCGTTCCTGGGCTTTGCGGGGTTCGTGGCCGCGTTCGGCGTCGCAATCGCGTACCTCCTGCAGGAGCGCCAGCTTAAATCGCGCAAACCGCAGCTCATCGCGTACGTGCTTCCCCCCCTGGACATTTTGGATCGCCTCAACGTCAGGCTGGTCGCGCTGTCAGTCGCGGTGCTCGGCGTCGGCATCCTGACGGGGATGCTGTTCGCGCACCAGACGACCGGCGCGTATTGGCCCCAGGATCCCAAATCGGCTGCCACGCTTGTCAGTTGGTCGATCTATGTCGTTGCGCTGCTCCTGCGGGCGGGCGCCGGCTGGCGGGGGCGCCGGCTGGCCCTCATCCTGATCGTTGGCTTTGTGCTTGTCATCTTTACGTTTGCGGGCTTAAGTCACTTGCCGGCAGGCCGGCCACTTTAGACGAGATGGCCTCGCAAGCGCTCTTGTGCTTGGGCGTGAATCACCGCACCGCACCGCTGGCGGTCCGCGAACGGCTGACGTTTAGCCGCGTGGAAGTGCCGGCCGCGGTGAAGGCGCTGCGGCGGCTCAGGGGGGTCCACGAAGCGGTGCTGCTGTCCACCTGCAACCGGGTCGAGTGCTATGTGGTGTGCCGGGATGGCTCTCACATGCGCGGCGCCCTGGTGAAATTCTTCAAGAAACTTCGAAACATTCAGCCTGCCGCGTTTGAGCGCGCCCTCTACGAGTACTCCGGCCTTGATGCCGTGCGGCATTTGATCGAGGTCGCCGCTGGCCTGGATTCGCAAGTGGTGGGGGAGGCGCAGGTCCTCTCCCAGGTGCGGGAGGCGCATGAAATGGCGCTGCGTGTACCGGCCACCTCCGCACTGTTGAACGGTGTGTTTAACCGCGCCCTGGCAGCGGCCAAGCGGGTGCGGCACGAGACAGAGATCGGCCGCCTTCCCGCATCCGTCAGTTCTGTGGCTGTGGAGCTGGCGGAAAAGATCTTTGGCGGGTTGGCGGACCGCCCGGTGCTCCTCTTGGGCACTGGCGAAACCAGCGTGCTGGTGGCCGAAAATCTGATGGAAGGTGGTGCGCCGAGACTGTTGGTGGCCGGCGAGAGACGCTTGGACCGTGCGCAGGCGCTCGCTGCGAAGTACCGTGGTGAGGCGGTGAGGCTTGGTGAGGCCCAGACCCGGCTGGCTGAGGTGGATATCGTCATCGTGGCGACGGCGGCTGCGGAGTACGTCATCCGGCGCGAGGATGTCGCTCAAGCGTTGCACATAAGGAAGTCACGTCCGATGTTCTTGATCGACCTTGCGGTGCCCCGGAATATCGATCCGGCGGTGGCGGAGCTGGCGAACGCGTATCTGTACAATCTCGACGATCTCCAGGCGGTGGCTGATGAAAACCTCAAACGGCGGGAACGTTGGGTCGCGCCTGCCCGGGAGATCGTGGCAGAGACGGTGGCTCAGGCGGCGGCGTGGATGGAATCCCTTCAGGTGGTTCCGACGATTGTCTCCCTGCAGCGGTACGGTGAGGTGTGCCGCCAGGAAGTGTGGGGCCGGGCGAGCCGGGCGGTCCGGGATTTGCCACCAGACACACGCGCTGAGGTGGAGTATCTGACCCAGGCGCTGGTGGCCAAACTCCTGCACCGGCCGGTCAGCGAGCTGAAGAGACTGACCGCCGGCAACGGCGCCGCTTCGTACACCGACCTCCTCCGCAAGCTGTTCAAGCTCGGCTGATTTGAGCTCTTCTCCCGGCATCCGCATTGGCACCCGCGGCAGTCCGCTAGCGCTGGCGCAGACGGAAGTGCTGAAGCGTGCGCTCCTGGCGGTGGCGCCTGGACTTGCTTGTGATGCGACGGTCATCAAAACCACGGGGGATAGGCAGTCCGAGCAGGGCATCACCAGCGTAGGGAAGGACATATTTGTGAAGGAGATCGAGGAGGCGTTGCTCGCGGGCGCGATTGACCTGGCCGTGCACAGCCTGAAGGATCTCCCGGTCAGACTTCCGGATGGGCTTTTGATCGGTGCGGTCCTGCCCCGCGAGGACGTTCGGGATGTGTTCTGCTCCCGGGAAGGCCGGAACCTGAATGAACTCGCCGCAGGCGCCCGGGTGGCGACTGGAAGTCTGCGGCGTGAGGCTCAGCTTAAGCGTGTCTACGGCCACCTTCAGTTTGTCCCGATCCGCGGTAACGTGGATACACGGCTTCGCAAGATCCGGGAAGGAGAGGCGGATGGTGCTGTTCTGGCGCGTGCGGGGCTGGTGCGCCTGGGGCTGGAATCCGCCATCACCGAAATCCTCCCGCTTGAAGTCTGCCTGCCAGCGCCTGGCCAGGGTGCTATTGGCGTGGAGGCGCGCGGCGTGGACCGAGAGACCCTGGCGCTGCTTGAGCGCGTGCATCATGCCGACAGCGGGCGGGCGGTCACCGCTGAACGGAAATTCCTTGAGGGCCTGGGCGGGGGGTGCCGCACTCCGATCGCTGCGTATGCGCTCGTTGATAAAGAAGAGATACGCCTGCATGGGTTCGTCGGCGAAGCCGCAGGGGGCCGGTTCGTGACGGGCACGCTGAGCGGGGCCTTGAGTGATCCGGAAGCGCTGGGGACAAGGCTGGCGGAGCAGTTGCTCTCGCACGGCGCGGCTGACCTGTTGCCGGCACGGCCGTGAAATTGCCTACTGGCAAAGTCTTTCTTGTAGGTGCAGGGCCGGGCGACCCCGGTCTTATCACGTTGCAGGCTGTGGAGACGCTTCGTCAGGCCGATGTCGTTCTGTACGATTCCCTGGTGCATCCGGCTGTGCTGAGGTTTGTGCCACCGTCTGCCATCGCCAGGGATGTCGGGAAGCATGCGAGAACCCCTGGGACTGCTCAAGGGGCGATCGAGACCCTGATGATTCGTCACGCCCGTGCCGGGCGGGTGGTGGTCCGCCTAAAGGGTGGGGATCCGTTCCTCTTCGGCCGGGGCGGCGAAGAGTGCGAGGCGCTGGCCAGCGCCCGTGTGCCCTTCGAGGTGATACCCGGCGTGACCTCTGCGCTGGCCGTTCCGGCGTACGCGGGTATTCCACTGACGCATCGCGATTGGTCTTCTTCCGTAGCCATCGTCACCGGCCACGAACGCGAGCACGGGGGAGGTGACGAGATCTCCTGGGAACTCCTGGCGCACGCCGTTCAGACGCTCGTCGTGCTCATGGGGGCGGGAAATCTAGCGTGGATCGCTGGGCGGCTGCTGAAAGCCGGACTGGCACCTTCGACCCCGGTCGTGGCGATTCGCTGGGGCACTTGGCCGCAGCAGGAAACGGCCACGGCCACCCTCGAAACGGCTGCCGACCGTTTGAAAGATTTACAACCCCCGGTGGTGGTGGTCATAGGCAATGTTGCGCGGCTGCGGGAACGCCTCCCGCACTGGTTCGAGCGCCGGCCTTTGCTGGGTGTGCGCATCGCGGTCACCCGGGCGCACGAGAGAGCGAACTTCCTGGCACGGCTGCTTGAGGCGCAGGGCGCGCACGTGCGCAAATGTGCGGTGATCCGCTACACGCCGATCGCCAGACCAGGTGGCTTGACCAGCGCGCTGCGGACGATGTCCTCCTTCTCCTGGGTCATCTTCACCAGCGCGACCGGGGTGGAGATGTTCTTCGAGCGCCTCAGGGAGCGTGGGCTAGACGCGCGGGCGCTGGCCGGCCCTCGCCTGGCGGCTGTCGGGCCGGGAACGGCTGACGCCCTGCACCGGTTCGGCGTGGATCCTGATCTCGTTCCCCGGGTGAACGTCGCTGAGGGGTTGCTCAGCGCCCTGGGCCATGTGCGTGGCGCCCGGGTGCTGGTTCCGCGGGCCGCTGCCGCCCGCGATGTGCTGCCGCACGGGCTGTCCACGCGTGGTGCCTCGGTCACCGTGCTCAAGCTCTACCGTACCTGGCCGTGCCGGGCCGGGCTGATCCAGCTGCGGTGGAGCCTTGCCAGGAATGAATTGGACGCCGTCGCGTTCAGCAGCTCTTCCACGGTCGAATTCACCATGCGCTCATTGAATGTTGCCGGCCGCCGGAAACTTAGGCAGCGCCGGGTTATCGCAGCGTCTATCGGGCCGGTCACGAGCCGCACGCTCCGCCGGTGGGGTGTCCGCCCGGCCGTGGAGGCCAAGCCGCACACGATGGATGGCCTCGTCGCCGCGCTCGTGCGTTACTATAAGAAGCACCGGCCATGACCTCGCAGACTCGGTCTGGCAAAGGATGGTACCCCATTGTTTAAAATCTGCCACCTGCACCGGCCATGACCTCGCGGACTCGGTTTGGCAAAGGAGGGTACCCCATTGTTTAAAATCTGCCACCTGCACCGGCCATGAGGATACGGCGGGCGTTTCCTTCCCTGCGATTGCGGCGGCTGCGGCGAACCGAGCCGCTTCGCCGCCTCGTGCGTGAAACATCCCTGTCGGTTGACGATCTGGTGATGCCGTACTTTGTCATGCCCGGCACGCATCGGCGGGAGCCGGTGGCCTCGATGCCGGGTGTGTTCCGGCTCACCGTGGACGAGCTGGTGAAGGAGGTTGAGCGAACGGCGGCCCTCAGGATTCCCGCGGTGATCCTGTTCGGCCTGCCATCCCGGAAAGATGCGTTGGGCAGCGAAGCCTGGTCCGCGAATGGTGCGGTGCAGCGGGCCGTCAGGGAAATCAAAAAACACCGGCTGGATCTCGCGGTCATCACAGATGTCTGCCTGTGCGAGTACACCAGCCACGGCCACTGCGGCCTCCTGCGCGGCGGTGAGGTCCAGAACGATCCAACCCTGAAGCTGCTGATCAAAGTGGCGATCTCGCACGCCCGTGCTGGGGCCGACCTGGTGGCACCCTCGGATATGATGGACGGCCGGGTGGGCGCCATCCGTCGCGCGCTGGATGCTGCGGGCTTCTCGCGAGTGGGTATGCTGGCATACGCGGCGAAGTACGCCTCTGCCTTTTACGGCCCTTTCCGGGAGGCTGTGCAGTCGGCGCCACGCACGGGTGACCGCCGCGGGTACCAGATGGACCCGCCAAACGTGGAGGAGGCGCTGCGGGAAGTCGAGCTTGATCTGAAGGAAGGAGCTGATATCGTCATGGTCAAACCCGCCCTGGCCTATCTGGATGTGATCAGGCGGGTCAGGGAACGCTTTTCCGTTCCTGTCGCGGCCTACAACGTGAGCGGTGAGTACGCTCAAGTCAAGGCTGCCGCAGCCAACGGCTGGCTGGACGAGCGAAGGACTGTGCTGGAGACCTTGACCGCGATCAAGCGCGCTGGAGCGAGTTTTATCCTTACCTATCATGCAAAGGATGTGGCGAAGTGGTTACGCAGGCCATGATATTTTTTCACCCGCACAACGCCCTCTGACGCGCGTTCCTCTAAAAACTGGGTACGTCAATTTTGTCCAGCGCCGGCGGGATGAGGCCTGCTTCACGTTGTGGGGTCTCGGCTGGGTGCTCGCATTCTGGGTCGGTTCTGCGGGGGTGCCGCTCGTCAGTTCAGGGATGAGCGGTTTGGCCTGGCTCCTCTGGGTGCTGCTGCTGGGAGGGGTTGGGTTGCGGGTGTGGGCGGCTGCGAATTTGGAGAAGAACCGGTTCGTGAAGCCAGCCGGACCGTATATTCTGGTGCGTCACCCTTTGTATCTGGGCACGCTGTTGATCTCCCTCGCCTACTTTCTGTCGCTGGGCATGCCCGTGATGGGTGGTTTGCTGTGGCTAGGGTTGTTGTGGGGGGTCTTTGTCCCCGTGCTCAGCAAAGAAGAACGCGAACTGAAAGTTTGGTTTCCCGGAGCATACCGCCGTTATGTGAACCGCGTGCCCCGGCTGCTTCCTGATTTGCTATCACTCAAGGCGGCGGTGCGCACAAGCAAATTTTCAGCCTCGCGGGTGCGGTGTAACTTCGGATGGCGCGCGCTGTGGTTTCTCGTGCTCGTGCCGGGCCTCGTCGGTCTCCTGCACTGGTTGAAGGGCGGCGGGTTATGACCAAAACTCGAAACTGGGCTTTCGGTCTAGCCCTCTTGGTTCAATGCGCTGGCTGCGCCGGAGGGCGGGTGTATCCCAACGGTATCAATCACCTGTATCTGTGCGCGGTGCGCGCGGTGCGCGCCCACGAGTACCAGGTGCGTGAGCAGGATTTTAAGATTAACTCGGGCACGCTTATCGCTGCGCGGAGCACCCCTGACCCTAAGGCAACCCGCATGCACCGGGGTTTCTTCCGCCGGAGCTGGGAGGTCCTGTGGAATCTGTGGGAGCATGGGAGATTCGAGACCTGGGATAAAAACCTGGCGCAGCGACGTGTGCGGACGGAGGAGCGGGTGATCGTGAAATTCCGTGCGGGCAGCGGGTGGCTGCGCTGGCTGGGGTGGAGCTCGAAGAAGAACACGACCGTGAAGCTGAAAGCGGATGTGACCGATTATGGCGGGGAGGATTGGGTCATCCGCAGGAAGCACAGGGAGCAGGCCTTGCATGAGCAGCTCCACCGGACGATGCAGGATTGTCTGGGAGCATCGGGTCCGTCACGGTATGCAGCAAAGGAAAAATCACCGACGCCTGTGACCGTAGCCCCTGCGGACCTGGCTCCTCACGCCCAGGCCGAGGCGCCACCTCCCCGCGCCGAACCCAGTGAGGCAGGCGAAATCAAACCTGCTTCCACTCCCGCCATGACGCCACCGGCTGCGTCTGTCGAGTTGGCGACCATGCTGGCCGATGGCAGGCAGGCGTATGAGCAGGGTGAGTATCAGGAGGCGATCTCAGCGTTGGAGACGGTCACGGCTGTCGAGCCCGGGAACACAGAAGCCCTGGCGTATCTAGGAGCGTCCCACTACCAGCTTGGACAACTGGACAGCGCCATCAACGCGTACGCGCGGTATGTGAAGCTGGTCTCGTCGGACTACCGGACGCAGGAGTTTCTGGAAGAACTCAGACAGGAGAAATCAAGGAGTCAGCCAACACATTAAAGGGGACCTGGATTATGGCGGGCGGCGTAGTCCAGCAGGCTCGCCACGGCTTCATCCTGGTGCTCTTTGAATTGAAGCCCGGCGCAGTAGCGGCCAAAGAGGCTGGAGGCATTCTTGTGCATCCACTGGATCCTGGCCTCGACCATGAGTTCGGCTTTCGTTTCGGGGTGGAGGAAATACATCCGAAGGACATCGCTCAGGCTGACCTCGGTATCGAACGTGAGCATGCAACCGCT
>CAZPLZ010000062.1:8600-18090 GCA_964587525.1 uncultured bacterium
GGCGCTGATGTTGACGCCCTCAATCTTGAACCGGTTGCTGGCCTGAGACTTCATGCCCTCGTTGCCAGTATTCAGGGAACGCCGGTAGAGAACCTCGGCTGAGCCCGTCAGTTGCAAGACGTAGCGCGGGTGTTGACGCCGTTCGGCTTCTCTTCCGGTCTCTAACATGTGTCGTCCGTCACATCATCATAGCGCCGATGGCGCTCCTGAACCTGACGCACTAAGCCTGCCCCGTCACGTTGCAGGGGGTGGGTGTATAATTTATAAGTTGCGTCATGTGATCTAGAGAGGGGCAGTAGCTCAGTTGGGAGAGCGCATCGTTCGCAACGATGAGGTCACCGGTTCAATCCCGGTCTGCTCCACGTCCTTATGCTCAACGAAGCGGTCCTGTTGTTGAATTCGACGTACGAGCCGCTGAACGTGATCAATGTTAAGCGCGCTCTGCGGCTCTTGTTGACCCGCAAGGCGGATTCGGTGGAGGCGGGCGGACGGATCGTGCGCTCGGTCACCCGGTCTCTCCCGCTGCCCCTGGTGGTGCGGCTGGGATATTACGTCAAACGGCCCAACCAGCGGGTGAAATTCACGAAACGCACTGTGCTGGCACGCGACCGGTACACCTGCCAGTACTGCGGACAGCAGACGCGCGACCTGACGCTGGATCACGTGATTCCCAAAACCCGGAAAGGGGAGACCATCTGGACCAATGTCGTGGCTGCCTGCCGGAAGTGCAACGGCGTCAAGGGGGGACGGGCCATGAAGGAAGCGGGGATGAGGCTGCTTCGCCAGCCCAAGGAGCCGCGATTCCTGCCCTACCTTCGTCTCGTGAAGAACTCGTACCAGCGTTCGTGGGACAAGTACCTCTTCATGGATCCAGACAGCCCTTATCTGCTTCGCGGGCCGCTTCCGGCGGGGCTGCAATCTCCTGCTCAAGCCTTGCCGGCGGAGGTTTCGCTCCGGCGATAACGTTCAACAAGCGATGGCAGGCCGAGTTGGTGTTCCAGACGACGATATGACCTTGGCGCTTACCGAAGTTCCGGTGGATGAGCGACCCGTTCATTTTGACCGGATGATTGCGAAAAGCCCCGCGATGAAAAGAGTCTTCCGGCGAATTATCATGGCCGCGAGCACCAACGTTCCTGTCCTCGTGCTGGGGGAGACGGGCACCGGCAAGGATATGGTCGCGAAATCCATCCACGAGCGCAGCGCGCGGCGGCACGGGCCGTTCATCGCCGTCAATGTGGGCGCCATCCCGCGTGAGCTGGTGGCGAGCGAGCTGTTCGGGCATGAACAGGGAGCGTTCACCGGAGCGGTGTCACGCCGGGCCGGCAGGTTCGAGATGGCCAGCCGCGGCACCCTGTTCCTGGATGAGATCACGACCATGGATGAGCAGGCTCAAGTGTCATTTCTGCGCGTGCTCGAGTCTAAGGAGTTTTATCGGGTGGGTGGCAGGCAGCCGGTGACCCGTGACGTGCGGGTCGTCGCCGCCACGAGCGCTGATCTGCGGCAGCTCGTGCAGGAGGGCAAGTTCCGTGAAGACCTGATGTACCGTCTGGACGTGTTCCCCATCACCTTGCCTCCGTTGCGTGAGCGACCGGGCGCGATCCGGCTGTTGTGCGAAGAGTTTCAGAAAACCTACCGGAATACTTTCCACCTGCCGGTTCGCCGGTTTGAGCCAGCAGCGATGAGGTTGCTGGAGAGATATCAGTGGCCGGGAAACGTGCGGGAGCTTAAAAATGTCATCCAGCGAGCCGTGCTGGTTGCGCGGCACGGTCCTATCACCCGGGGACACCTGCCGGAGCGTATCGTCTACCAACCCGCAAGGGAATTTTCCTTCACCTTTCCCAATGGGCGGCCACTCAAGGAACTCGAGCGCGAATACCTTCGCCGCACCCTAGCGCTCACCCATGGCAACAAGGCCCGGGCCGCCCGGCTTTTGCGCATCAGTCGTAAAGCTCTCTACCAGAAGCTCGCCCGCCGCTAAATTTAGAAGAAACCCCATCTTTGAGGGGAACTCCCTTATTTTTAATCTGTCACCTTTGGTAACAGTTGGATTTCAGAAGTGTAGCAATTATACACACTTAAGGAAACCGCTATTTTACGGACACCCTAAAACTAAAGAAATTTTCATCATGGCACCATCATTGCATCTATGTGTGGATAACAATCTTGACTTAAGTTCGTGGCGGCTAAGGGTTGATCTGCGTGGTCTGGGTGATAAGATGTACAGGTTGACTTGAAGGAGGGAATAAAAAATGTCGAAACAAGTTTCTGTGCTCGACGAAATTGATCAATTTCTCTCCCATAAGTGCGAGCAAGTTCAGCAGCGCTTTGAAGAACTGAAACCCGCTCGGTCAGAAGCGATTCAGTATAACAACCAGCTTGCAGAGCATTGGCAACCAGGCATCAAGACCCGGAGCCAGGAATTGGAAGAGGCTGAGCTCAAGGCGTTTATGAATCTGATCCGTTCTCCCTGGCTGAAAAGCCGCCGCCATCCGCGCAGACCCACCGGCCGTGCGCTGATTATTGATTTGGGTGGAGGCAATGGCAAGGTGGTGGAGTGGATCGCGGCGCTCTCTGATGAACTTGCTTATGAGGTGTCGTACCTCTATACCGATATTTCGCCCCGCATGCAGGAGGAGGCGGAGGCTCGATTCATTGCCATGAAGAGCGAACGGCCGGGCCGTTCGCTGCACGGATACTTCACGCTGGCGTGCGTCACGCAACCCATATTCTCGGCGAACGATTGGACGGTGCTGCGGCGGGCGTTTTTTCCGATCATTGGAGTTTGCGCAGGGGGAACGATCGGGAATTTTGGTGATCTTGAAGCGGCCGATGACGCCGCGCAGGACCTGGTGTTCACGCATTACATAAGGCCCGCCGACGCCTCGCTGGTAACCTTCCTGGATCCGCTGAGGGTGGAAACCTCTTTGGCGGCGTACGCCTCGTTTGGCGGCCGAACCGGGATGTATGACGGCCAGGTTGTGAACGCTTACGTGCTGGCGGGACGGAAAAACAGGCTTTACGAGACATGGACCGTTCCATTTGCCAAAAACGGGCACAAGCGTTCTGCCGCCGTTTCCGTGGTGCGTGCCGTCAGCCGCATGAGCCGGAAACCATTCTGGCTCAAGCTGGACATGATCCGAAACGGGGAGAAAGTTGGCCAGGTCACGCGTCACTACAGCGAGCGGTACGCCAAGCGGCGGTTTCTCGGCGATAAATCCATCTTCAACATCCAGCCCTGCGGCCGCGCATTTATCACGGTATTCGGAGAAAGCCCCGCTAGACCTTAGCGCGAGGTCTTCCCCCTCTCCCATTCCCTCTCCCCCTTTGGGGAAGAGGGGAGGGTGAGGGGGGCTCAGCGATCCTGAAGTGATTGTTCTCCAGAACGTAAACAAATCCTTTGACGGGGGGGCCACGTTTGCCGTGCGCGCCCTGTCGTTGGAGGTCGCTGAAGGGGAGACCTTGGTGTTGCTGGGCACCTCCGGTTGCGGCAAGACCACCACCATGAAAATGATCAACCGGCTCATCGAGCCGACCGGTGGGACGATCATGGTGGACGGACGCAGCGTGGTCGAGCAGGATCTGGTCCAGTTGCGCCGCTCCATTGGCTATGTGTTTCAGGGCATTGGTCTCTTCCCGCATCTGACGATCCAGGAAAACATCGAGCTGGTTCCCAGGCTGTTGGGCTGGGCCCCGCAAAAGCGGCGCGAGCGGGCGTTGAGCCTGCTGGAGCTCATGGGGCTTCCGCCGCAGGATTTTTCCACCCGGTTGCCGGATGAGCTCTCCGGCGGACAGCAACAGCGGGTGGGGGTGGCCCGCGCGCTCGCGGCGGATCCCAAATACCTCCTGATGGACGAACCGTTCGGCGCGCTGGATGCGTTGACCCGGGACACCCTGCAGCAGGAACTCATCTCCCTGAAGAAGCAGTTGGGCAAGACCATCATCTTCGTCACGCATGACATTTTCGAAGCGCTGGCGTTGGCTGACCGGATTGCGATTCTCGATAAGGGGCGGCTGGAGCAGGTGGGCACCAAAGACGAGGTGCTGAATCATCCGGCCACCCCGTTTGTCCACGATCTGTTCGGGAAGCCGGCCAAACAGTTGACCGCGTTCAGCGAGGCCCGGCGGCAAGGTGCGTCACCCGAGCAGCCGCATGCACCTGGCAAGGATTAGCGGGGAGTGAAACGGTCGTGATGGAATTTCTGGCTGACCGGTGGCAGGAGCTCTGGCTGCGGACCGGTGAACACATCATGCTGACGGGGGTGTCCACCGGGTGTGCGATTGTCCTCGGCGTTCCGCTGGGGATCCTTGCAGCCCGGGTCAATTGGCTGCGCGGAGTCCTGCTCAGTGTGGTGGGTATCACGCAAACCGTGCCGAGTTTGGCGATGCTGGCGATTCTCCTGACTCTCTTGGGAAAAATTGGCACCTTGCCGGCGATTATCGCGCTCACGCTGTATGCGCTGCTGCCGATTGTCCGCAACACCGTCACGGGCCTGGAGTCGGTCTCGCCCGGGATCATGGAAGCGGCGCGGGGAATCGGCATGACCGGGCGGCAGCAGCTCTGGATGGTGCAATTGCCCCTCGCCATGCCGGTGATGATTTCCGGGATCCGCACGGCCGCCGTTATTGGGGTCGGTATTGCGACCCTCTCGGCGTTTATCGGGGCCGGCGGGCTGGGGCAATTTATCAACAGCGGGATCTCGCTCGCGAATCCGCCGCTCATTCTGTTGGGAGCGATTCCCGCGGCCATCTTGGCTCTGGTGGTGGATTTTTGCATCGGGGCGGCCGAGTGGGGCCTGCGCCCCATGCGGCAGATGGAGCGCAAATCTCTGAAGGGCAAACTGAAGCCCCTGGCCCTGGCGCTCCCGCTCGTCTTGGTCGTGGTGGGGGCGGTGGCCTACTTCACTGGGAAGACGGGGGGCGAGCCGCCGGTGGCGAAGGGGGGGAAGAGGCAGGTCACTATCCGGGTGGCCACAAAAGACTTCACGGAGCAGTTTATTATCGGTGAATTGATGGCGCAGTTGATTGAGGCGCGCCCTGGTTTCCGCGTCGAGAGGCGGTTCAACCTTGGGGGAACCATGATCTGCCATGGGGCCCTGACCGAAGGGGAGGTGGATCTCTACGCCGAATACACCGGGACCGGGCTGATTTCAATTCTCAAGCATGAGGTCATCACGGATCCGGACAAAGCGCTGGAATTTGTGCGGGCGGAGTACCGGCGACAGTTCGATCTGGAGTGGCTGGAACCCTTTGGCTTCAACAACACCTACGCGATCACAGTACGGAACAAGGACGTTGACCGGCATGGCTGGAAAAAGATCTCGGATCTCGCCGCGGGGGCGGCGGAGCTGCGGGCCGGTTTCACCTCGGAATTCGCCGAACGGGAGGATGGCTATCCCGGTCTGCGCCAGGCCTACGGCTTCAGTTTCGGGACGAGGCGGGACTTGAATCCTACGATCATGTATGAAGCCATCGCCAAGGAGGAAGTCGATGTCATCTGCGCCTTTGCAACCGATGGCCGCATCGCCGCGTATGAGTTGGTCCCACTGCAGGATGACCTGCAATTTTTCCCTCCGTACTACGCGGCTCCTGTTGTGCGCGTGAGTGTACTTGAAGCTCATCCGGAGCTCCGTCAAGCGCTCCAGCCACTCACCGGATTGCTGGACGATGTCACCATGCAGCAGCTGAACTTCCAGGTTGACAAGCACAAGCGCCGCCCCCGCGAGGTCGCCCGAGAATTTTTGCAGGCGCGTGATCTCATCAAGGGGTAGGGTGAGGGGGTAGAATAGGTCCATGTGCGGCATTCTCGCTGTCTTAGGTCGCGCGCCGCAGGAGCGCGTCAAACAAGTCATTGATCGTTTGGCCCACCGCGGCCCGGACGGCGAAGGGATGACCAGATTTCCGGGCACTGCGCTGGCGCACCGTCGGCTCGCCATCATGGATCCGGAGGCCGGTGTACAGCCGTTGTTCAACGAGGACAAGACTCTGGCCGTGACCTTCAACGGGGAGATCTACAACCACGATCAGTTGCGCAGCAGCTTAAGCGATGGCCATATCTTTGGCACGCGCAGCGACACGGAAGTGCTCCCGCACCTGTACGAGGAGCGCGGGATGAAAGGTCTCCAGGGGCTGGATGGCATGTATGCGTTCGTGCTTGCCGGGAAGGACAAATTCGTGGCCGCGCGCGACCCGGTGGGGATCAAGCCGCTCTATCTCATGGAGGAGGCGGAGGCCACCTGGTTTGCCTCCGAGATCAAGGCGCTGTACCACGCCGGGACGGGGGAGATCCGGGAGTTCCCCCCCGGGTACTGCTACGACTCCAAGCAGGGGTGGTCGAGCTTCAGTCAACCGGGGCCCAACGGCGCCAGGATCACGGATCCGGACAAGGCGCTGCCGCTGATCCGGGAAGAGCTGTCGCGGGCGGTGGAGCGGCGGCTCATGTCCGATGTGCCGCTGGGAGCCTTTTTGAGTGGCGGGCTGGACAGCAGCCTGATCGCCGCCATCATGATGCGTACCCGGCTCGACAAGCTGCACACGGGTGGGAAGCTCCACACCTTCAGCGTGGGGCTGCCGGGGTCGCCTGACCTTGGCCGGGCCAGCGAAGTTGCCACCGCGATCGGGTCTGTCCACACGGTGGACGTGCTCTCGGAACGCGAGATCCTGGACTGCCTGCCGCATATCATCATGAGCCTTGAGGGTTATGACCGCGATCTGGTGCGCAGCGCCATCCCGTGTTATTTCGTCTCCCGGCTGGCCCGCCGGAAGGTCAAGGTCGTTCTGACGGGGGAAGGCTCGGATGAGCTGTTCGCGGGGTACAGTTACCTCAAGGATTATCAGGATCCAGGCGTTCTGCAAACCGAGATGATCCGCCTCGTGAGGGGCCTGCACAACATGAACCTGCAGCGGGTGGACCGGCTGACCATGGCCCACGGGCTGGAGGCGCGCGTTCCCTTTCTGGATATGCGGGTCATTGAACTTGTGCTCTCCATTGATCCTCAGCTCAAGGTGTACGGACCGGGACGGCCGGAGAAGTGGCTGTTGCGCTCAGCGTTCACCGGCTTGCTGCCGGAGAACATTCTCTGGCGGACCAAAGAGCAATTTGACGAGGGGTCGGGAGTGGCGGGGCTGATGCCGCGCCTCTCGGCAGGCCGCGTGGATGTCACGGAAGAGCAAGCGAAGGCTGAGGCTGCGGGGCTGCCGCCCCTGCGCGACCCGGAAGAAGCCTGGTACTTCAGGCTTTTTCGAGAGTGTTATGACCCGGCCCGGGTCCGGAAGACCCTCGGTCGCTGGGTGCCAGCCAGGATGGCGCAAGCGGCGTAACAGCGAAAATTCTCTCCCTAGAATATGTTATAGTGCAAAGCTAATGTGTTGCAGATAGGGAGTGCAGCACGACTATACCTTCCTTGTGGATTGACTAACCAATCAGCCTTGCCGTAGTGTAAAGAGTGTAACGGAAATTTTCCTGCTCGGCACGGTTGGACGGTGCCGCAGAGGGAATCCTGCCTTTGGATTAAAGTTGCTGCAAGTTTACAAGTGGTCTTCATCTCTTTTCTGCTTGCCACTCCCTACGCATTTGCTCTATTTCCTGTTTGGACACCCAAAGCCGATATGCCTACCGCACGATTGTGGCTTGGTGTGGGAGTCGTGAATGGCAAGCTCTATGCGATCGGCGGTGTGAACAACAACAACGCCGTTATGCTTGCCACATGTGAAGAATATGATCCTTGTACCAACACGTGGACCACAAAAGTGCCCATGCCGACGCCACGGTGTGAGTTGGCCGTCTGCGTTGTGAATGGCAAGATTTATGCGATTGGCGGATGGGATGGCCAGTACGATGCGTTTGGTAATCCAGTTTTTCTTGCAACCGTTGAAGAGTATGATCCTGCCGCCAATACGTGGACTACAAAAGCGCCCATGCCCACACCACGGCTGGACCTTACGGTTAGTGTCGTGAATGACAAGATCTACGCGATCGGTGGTTGGGGGCCCAGTGCCTACTGTTCAACCGTTGAGGAGTATGATCCCGTTAGCAATACGTGGGTCACAAAAGCGTCCGTGTCCACAGCGCGAAACAAGCATGGAGCCGGGGTCGTGAATGGCAAGATCTATGTGGTTGGCGGTTTCGGTTTCGCTGGCTTTCTTTCGTCCGTTGAGGAGTATGATCCCGGGACCAATATGTGGGTCACAAAGCCGTCCATGCCAACGCCCCGAAACGCGCTTACCGCTGCAGTCGTGAATGACAAGCTCTATGCGATAGGTGGAGTTGGTGGTGGAATGATGTATCTTTCCACCGTTGAGGAATATGATCCTGCCAGCGGCATATGGACTGCCAAGGACAGTATGCCAACCTCAAGAGGATTGCTGTCTGCCGGAGTTGTCAATGACAGGATCTACGCGGTTGGCGGTGAAAATAGTGATGTGAAATTTCTTTCAACCGTTGAGGAATGGGGATTACCGACGGGGGCTAAAGTGTCGATTGTGAAGACGCACAGCCCGGCGATGCCGCTGCCGGGGATGCCGGTGACGTACACCTTGATTGCGACGAACAGCGGGACGGCGCCGGTCACGAACCTGATGATTACGGACACGCTGCCAGGGCAGGTGGCGTTTGTGAGTCAGACAAGCCACCCAGCGCTGACGCACACGAACCCGGTGGGGACATTGCACGTGTGGAGCGGTGCGCTGACGCTGAATGCAGGGGAGAGCGTGATGGTGACAATTGAAGGTACGACAGCATGTTTCACAGGGGTGGTGGACAATACCAGTTGGGTGTCCGCGAGCACGGCGTGCGGCAGCACCCAGAGTAGTGCCACCGCGAGTTTTGCCATCCTGCAGCCGAACCTGGTGGTCACACAAGACTGGAGCAATCTGTCTGGTGGTTCGCAAACGCTGATGCCAAGCTCGGGGAGCCAAGTGCGGTACACGATCACGGTGCGGAACATGGGCGGCGGTGTGGCAGTCAACGTGCAGGTCATCGATACACTGCCCACACGCAAGACCGTGGTCAACACGGTGACCGTGCCCGTGGGATGGAACGTTGATCTCACACAAAGCGGGACCGGCGGGCAATTGCTGGCACTGGTGACCAAACCTACGGTGGCACCTGGGGAAATCGCGGTCGTGATACTGGACGTCACCATCAACAACAGGGCCGAAGCTATGTTTGATGTGACCAACAGCGTGTTCGTGAGGAGCGAAAATTTCTGCGGGGTGGTTTCCAGTGCTCCGAACACCGTGACCTTCCGGTCAGTACGCTCAGGAGAGGTGAAAATCGTGGGCGGTATTCGCGGATACATTAACCCCAAGAGGGGTGAACATTCCACGATCTTGGTGCGTCCCACGGGGCCAGGGGAAATTACGGTGAGCATCTATGACATGCGCGGGGTGCTCATCAGGCGCCTTACGAAACCCACAGGAGGCGGCCACACCGATGTGCTGCACTGGGACGGCAAAGATTCCTCCGGGATGGAGGTTTCACCCGGCGTGT
>CAZPLZ010000063.1:0-18068 GCA_964587525.1 uncultured bacterium
AGCCAGGGGAGGGTGGGGCGCCACGCGGGGATCTCTATCTCGCGGTCACCGTGCGCAGACATGAGCTCTTCGGGCGCGAGGGCCAAGACCTGCTGCTGAAACTGCCCGTGCCCTTCACCATGGCAACCATCGGGGGAGAGATAGAGGTGCCTAGCTTGAACGGCACCTCGCGGTTGAAAATCCCGGCCAGCACGCAGTCCGGCCAGGTGTTCCGGCTCAAGGGGCAGGGCATGCCGAATGTGGAGCATCGCGGCCGCGGGGACCTTGTCGTGCATGTGTTTGTGGAAATGCCGCGCCGGCTGAGCGGCCGGCAGAAGGAGCTCTTGAAGGAGTTCGAGACGGAGGCCTCGCTTGCAGATTACGAGGAGGCACGTAAATTCGAGGAAAAAGCCCGCCGACTGAAAAAATGACCTCGTAGCCCCGCTGGGCGCCTTAAGCTTAAGCTCATAGGTATTGCCAATTGCCAACGATTATGGGTATAATTCTTGACATATCTAGAATTCTATTATGTTCTAGATATGAGGGTCTTTTAAGTTCCTCTTAAACTTTTGTGTAGGACCTGAACTGGAGGTACGTATGAAACGAAAGGTGGGAACGTTAATTGATGAAACCATCATGCGGCGAGCCAAGCGGCGAGCTGCCGAAATGGGGCGGCCGTTGAGCGAGATCATTCAGGAGGCCCTTAAGGCCTACCTGGCAGGTAGCCCGGACGATCTACGCGAACGCCAGGAGGCATACCGGAGATTTTGCGAGCGACCGTTTAAACTTACCGACGAACAGTTGAAAGCGGTTCTGGAACTGGACATGTGGGAGCGATGAATCCCGACGAAATTCCTGAGGGCAGCCTGTGCGTGCTGGATACCAACGTGTTGATCTATGCGGGTCAAGGTATGTCGTTGCAGGCCCGGCGGCTTCTCGAGCGGATTTCGAACCGGGAGATCCAGGGCATTCTGCCGCAGCCTATCTGGCAGGAATTGACGCACCGGCTTATGGTCACCGAAGCGCTCGAGCTTGGCCTCATCACGCCAGGGAATCCGGCACGGCAGCTTGCGGCCAAACCTGATGTGGTTCGTAAACTTTCGCTCTACCGGGAGAAAGTGCATACGCTCGCTGGCTTTGGACTTGGATATGAACCATGCCAGCGCGAAGATTTTGTGGAGCGGGCGTTTAAGTTCCAGGAGCAATACGGCCTGTTGACGAATGACTCGCTGCTGCTGGCGGTGGCGGTCCGGCTGCAAGCGGATGCGCTGGTCACGGCTGATATGGCGCTGCAGGTGGTTCGGGAGCTTCCGGTGTACATGCCGTCGGATGTAAGAAGCGTAAGAGCTTAATGGCCATCCTTGACAGCATTGGCAGCTTTGGCGAAGCCGGATTGATCAAGCTCATCACTCGCTGGCTGCGCGGCCAGAAACGTTTTCATAAGCTCATCAAAGGCGGGGGAGACGATTGCGCCACCACCCTGGTCCGCTCCCAGCGGATCCTGTTCACCAACGACGCCCTTGTTGAGCGCGTGCACTTCAAGCGCGAGTGGATGCCCGCGTGGGAGATTGGGTGGAAAGCCCTTATCGCCAACGTGTCTGACATCGCGGCCGCCGGCGGTACGCCAGTTGCGGCACTGATCTCCCTGGAGTTACCGGCCTCCTTGCCGGTGCGTTGGCTTAAGGAACTCTATGCCGGGCTCCTGGCCGGCAGCCGGAGGTACCAGGTGGCCCTGGCAGGTGGGAACATCTCGGCGGGGCCGCATGTGGCGGTCCATATCTCGTTGGCGGGGGAGGCCCCGGCCAAGCGGATCGGCCGTGGCGGTGCCCGGCCTGGGAACCTGGTCGTGGTCACCGGCGCGCTGGGTGGCTCGCTAGCGGGATTGCGCTGTTTGCAGCGTGGCTTGCGCGGAGGAGCAGTGCGTCGGGCGATCAAACACCACTTCCGGCCCCTGCCGAACCTGGCCGCTGGCCGCGCGCTGGCCCGGCTGGCTTCGGCGCAGATAGACATCAGCGACGGGCTGGCACACGATGCTGAACACATCGCCTCGGCCTCCGGCGTGCAACTCGTGCTTGTCCCAGGCGCGGTTCCGGTCCATCGAGCCGCGGCTGCCCTGGCCTCGCGGCTGGGCACGACCCCAGTGGCACTGGCGCTTGGCAGCGGGGAAGAGTACGAGCTGCTGGCGACCATCCCACGCACCCGCTTTCCCAGCGCCGTTCGCGCCCTGGCCCGGCTGGGTGTCCGGCTCACCCCCATCGGTGAAGTCCGGCGGGGCAAGGGACTCGTGCTCCTTGGTGGCGCTTCAGGATCCGCGAGAGGGTTCGACCATTTTCGGTGACCATCAAGGGTTCTGAACGGTGGCTGCCGGTTGGGGTGGTCACCGGTAACCTGGCGGTCTTCCTGCTCAGCGCTTCATGCGTCCTCTCTGGGAGCGTGCGCCTCAGCCACCACTGGCTGTTTCCCTTTCATGAAGGGTTGTTGCTCCTTCAGGTGTTTTTACTGGGTCGCCGCCTTCCGGTGCGGACGCTCACGGTTCTTTCCCTGCTGGTGCTGGGCATATCGGTCGCCCGGATGGAAACGATCTACCTCTCACACCATCTGATTCATCTCTCGATGGCCTGGGCGTTGGGAGCTGCAATTCACCGGCGTTTGGCTGCCACGAGGTCCTCACCGTGGAGGGCATTCAATGCTCCCTTCGCCGTTGTAGCCGCGATTTGGATGATGGTCACTGGGGTGGTCGCTGTTACTTCAGAAATCTGGTGGGGGATGAGCGACTGGACGTAAAAAGGCTTTGTTTCGCGTATTAAGTGGTACGGTCTTGCATGATTGTCCTATCATGTGATATATCACTTGATAGTAAGATATGACCTTCAAAAGAATAGGGCAAAAGACCAATAGCCAGGATTACTCGAGGCGCATTCGCGACCTGAGAGCGAGGCTAAATCTCAGCCAGGAGAAGCTCGCAGCCCGGCTGGGAGTGTCACTTCCCACGATCAATCGCTGGGAGAAGGGCAAATCCACTCCCAACGGCTTCGCGCTAAAGGCGATCGAGCAGTTCATCAGAAGGCAGGGTGACAAATCTCGGGATCTTCATGAAACTTACGCGGGCACCCATCCGGTGCTCGACATGAAATCCATGGAAGGGCTTCTCCGGAAGGCGGCCCGCTCCGTCCGTATTGCAGAAGCCGAGTTCTCCTCGGTTCGCGCCAGCCTTTCCGCAATGCTCCACCTGTTCATGACTGGACAGGTGCGTCTGTCTCCCAAGATGATCGCGATGAAGAAGCACACGGGGAAGGTTGATGACGGGGTGCTCCAACAAATTGTCCGCCGAATTGTTGAGGTGGTGTCTCCGGAAAAGATCCTCCTCTTCGGCTCGGCGGCGCGAGGAGAGATGGGGCCGGATAGCGACATCGATCTTCTCATTGTCAAGGATGTTCCACACCGGCGGCGAGCGGCTCAGGAGATCCGAAGGCATCTCCGTGGTGTCCTCGTTCCGGTTGATCTGATCGTGGCTACGCCGGGGGATCTTGAAGAGTACAAGGACACGATTGGGTTGATTTACCGTCCCGCCCTTCGGGAAGGAAAAGTGGTCTATGCCGCCTGAGTCTCAAAAAAGGGGCAGTCCTCAGGAATGGCTGCGTTTTGCCAAGGGGAACCTTGAGCTTGCCCGGCGGGATGAGCCGCCGGGCGGACTGTGGGAGCCGCTGTGTTTCGAGGCGCAGCAGGCCGCCGAAAAGGCCGTCAAGGCTGTCCTCATCCACCTCGGGGTTGATTTTCCAAGGACGCATAATCTTCAAGTTCTACTCGGGCTGGTCGAAGCGACCGGCCTGAAAGTACCTCCCGAGATATGGGAAGCCGACCAGCTCACCGAATACACCATGGAGGGCCGCTATCCCGGAGGCACTGAGCCGCTCTCCCAGGATGAACACCGGCAGGCACAAGCGCTTGCCGAAGCGGTCGTCCGGTGGGCCGAGCGGCAGGTCTCTTCAGGCAAGGGATGCTGAAAAACCCCTCGCCGGCCGAGCGAGGAGCGAGGCCGCGCGAGCCTCGGCTGTGCCGAGGCGAGGCGGCAGTGCTTACGGGTCAGCGATTCCGCGTGGCGGAATCGCATTTCACATAAATTAGAAGTAAGACTTGACCGTCAGGGTGTAGACATCGATGGTGTCCTGGAGGCCAAAGTCGCGGCCGAACAGGGCGGGGAAGCCGTAATTCAGCTCGATCACCGTATTGGCTCCGATGGCCTGGCGGGCTCCCCAGGTCAGCTTGAAATGGGAGTCAATGTCCTCCCATGCACCTTCCCAGCTCCGGCGTGACCGGATCCAGCGCCCGCGGCCATTCAGGAATAAGTTGAACTTAAAGTACCGCTCCAGGCTGATGTGGTACGTTTCCGCCCAGTTGTTTCCTTGTTCACCGGTGGATCTGTCGATCGTCCGCCCTTGATTGAAAGTCCCTGACCAGGAGGTGACCAGATCCCAGGGGAGCGGAAGGCGGAGGTAGACAGATTCGATTACCGAGGGCGTGCGGTACCACTGATTGTCTGTGTTCTCGTACTCTGCAGACAACCTGAAGTTCGGGCGCGCTTTGTAGTCGTTTCCGAGGGCCACCTCGAAAGACTCCTGCTCATACCGCGGGCGCAACTCCCCCGTGATTGCGTCGGTGTACCGGTCCCGGGTGGCCCACGTGGTGTATTCCCAATTCAGTGAAAGGTTGTTGCCGATTGATCGATCGTACAGTGGCAGTGTTTTCAAGTGCCGGAACACGAACCAGTCCTCCAAATTTAGTCCGCCATTGAGGCCGTACCCTGCCCAGTTGCCACCGAGGGTAGTGAAGGCTGCGTCGAATTCGTATCCGAACAGGGTATACCAGCCTGCCAAGTTGAGCCGTCCCCATTCCGGGGAAAGGTTCGTGCCGAAGTAGAACCGGTCCCTTTCGGGCGCACCCTCGGCGAGGAGCGGCCGGTCCCCGGTGGTCATGCCGCCTTCCACGGCGATGTTGAGGGCCGAGCCTTTGCCGCTCAGGTGGCTTTCGACGTCGAGGCCCCAGGTCTGTCGTTGCGCCGGCACGCCTGAAACCCCGCTGCCGTACTTGGACAGATGCGTCAGATGGGTGGCGCCCAAGCGGGTGGTTTCGGTGAGGTTCCGCCTGAAGCGCAAGGTGGCCACACTTTCCGGTCCGAACCCGGTGGGCCGCCGGCTGTTGTACCGGTCGTATTTCAACCGGCTGGCCACCAGCCCTTGGATCTCCGTGTTCAAGACCCGCCCTGCGGCCTCAAAGCCAGCGATTTCCCGGCCGAGGTTGTGCGGGCTGACCAGCAGGAAGATGGGCTGGTCCAGCGGGTTGATCCTCCGGCGGTAGAGGAAGCCGGATCGGAATTCTCCCAGATCCAGCCGCAGGCTGCCCGCGTCCAGGTATGCTTCCGGGCTGGCGCTCCGGATGTTGGACAGCCGGTCGCCATAGAATGTGTCTTCCAGCCGGTAGTCGCCGATGAATTCCAGGTTCGGCAGGGGATTGTAGGACAGGCTCAAGAGCGTCCCGGCCTTTGCGGCGCCCCGCAGAGTCAATGATCCGGATTCCAGGCCGTCGAAGATGAGCCGCCCCGGGAACTGGGAAACGATGTTCAACGAGACATCCTTAAGATTCGAGAGAACGGACTCGTCAATGACCGCGCCGTTCCAGACATTCTGGTTCGTGAAATCGAACACCCGGGTGTTCCACCCGTGTCGCAGCAAGCGGTGGCTGCTCTGATAGGTCTTGCCGGCAGCATCTTCCAGCCACAAGGCGACCGACACCCCAGGGCCAACGTTGTAGATGTCCATCCTCAGTTGCCGGGTGCCGGCCAGGCGCGTTTCCATCCCGGTCATATCCAGGTCAAAGCCGTCCGGGACTGAGGGGAACGACACGCTCAGGGCGCTCCCTCCATGGCTGAGAAAGTCCGACGTCGGCTCGATGGCGATGTCGGCGTCAGCCGTTCCCCAGGCCGTCCCTCCCTCAAAGCTTTCGAGCGGGGTCAGGTCGCCGCGCCGGATGCGCATATCCGGTGGGAGGTAATCCAGATCTCCCACCGACGAAACAAGATCCAGCGTGGTGTTGAGGGTAAGCGGACCGACAGCCAGCAACCCGGCTCGCTCCAGCCGGAGGTTGTCGAGGTACAGCGCACCTTCGGCTGCCGTGCCAGGATAGATCAAAAATTGCATAGCTTTGATTTCTCCACGGCCGACCAAGTACGCGGCTGGTTGATAGTCAGAAGCGGTTGAGGAAAATTTCTTGGCCTTGAGGTCCACGCGCAAGCTCCGGTTCCAGCCCTTATGAAGGGGAGGTAAGAGGTATTCGTGGGCCAGATAGCGGTCGGTGCTCAGGATGAGCACCGCGACCTGGATGTTGGAAAGGTCTGTGGGGTTGTACACATCGAAGATCAGGGCGCCATATGGAGACCAGTCCGCGGTCAGGAAGCGGGAATACACAGCCCGGCCGGCCTTGGCCACCGAGTTGAAGAGCAGTTTGAGGGAATGCCCACCTTCGCTGAAGATCGTGTCATTCACCACGCGTCCTGTGGCGGCCGACCCGGTCTGGGCGTCCCAGTTGATCTCCCGTTCGAATCCCTCCCAGGCAAACTCGTAGCCGGCGTGCAGGGCGCCGGAGAGCAGGCACACGACGAGGAAGGTTATCAGCCTTGGGAAGATCATGGATAAGCATTTTCTCACAGCAGTAAGATGGAAAGGCTGTGAAGAGGATCCATGCAGCGCGTTGAGGTGTCGGTCTTGCAGATGGGTTACCGTCGGATCGTCGTTCCTGGGCTGATCACAGCATGGATTGTTTTGAATCTGATCCTCATCTGGAAGAGCGTTGTTCCTGTGCTTCCTCATGCCTTCAGTGCGCTGACATCTCTCAGGGATGTGCCACGCCCTCACGTTGGACAGTTGATCAAGCATGCTCAAGTCGTGGCAGGTCAGGGGCTGGGTGGCATTCTCCTTGTTTTCTCCCTCTTTGGATTGGGAAAGGTCACGACCCGGTGGCTGGGATGGCCGAGACTCTTGACGGCCACGGAGACGTGTGCCGCCTCTGTGCTGACCGGGGTGGGGATGTATTCAACGTTGGCCTTGGCCTTGGGGCTCTCTGGGCTTATGTTTCCCCTTATTGCTGTGGGCACCTGGGTTGCAGCATGCGGTGCCGCCAGTTGCGTCAGACTACCTCGATGGTCCTTTGACGAGATCAGGCTCTTTCGATCGGGCGATTCGATGATTGCCGGGTTGACCCTCATGATGATCGGCGGTCTGGTCATCTTTGCGATGGCCCCAGAAACCACCGTGGATGCCCTGTCCTATCACCTGGCGGCCCCAGAACACACGCGCTCTCTTCACAAACTTGTGGATACTCCTCATCTTCAGTTTCGCTGGCCCTTGCTTGCGGAGCAACTCATCACGATTTTTCTTGGCATCCTCTCGCCGCACATAGTGAACGTGATTGCCTTTCTCGCTCTCGCCCTGCTGATGTATGGGTGGGTCCAACGGCGCTGGGGGATGACCGCCGCCCTCTTCAGTCTTGCAGGCTTATTGATCGCTTCTGACATCAGTAGGCTTGTCCCCATCGTGAAACCTGACCTCCTCGCAGTCTCATTTTCCCTGTTGGCGGTCGTTCTATGGGATCGTATGGTGCTTTCCTCACGGTGCCGGCGCGTGAGCGCTGTCCTGTTGGGGGCAGCACTCGGATGGGCGTTCTGCACCAAGTTCACGGCGGTGGCTATTGGGGTGGGGATCCTGACCTGGCATGTCTTTTTTCATCGATCATTCCTGAGACCCACAACCGTGTGGCTCACGATCGCTGGATTTATCACCGTCACGCTCCCATATCTCACCCGGACCTGGATCCTCACGGGAAACCCGGTCTACCCGTTCCTGATGGGTGGGTTCCAGTGGAGTGCGTTGAACGTTCAATTGATGAGATACGGATGGCCTATTCCTGATGTCAACCCCCGCGATCCATCGGATGTGTTCAACCTTCTCGTGGGGATGGGAACGGTGCACGTGTCGCTTGCCTTTATCGGGATTCCACTGCTGCTCTTCACGACAGGGGTGAAGGAGCTTCGGATCGGTCATTTGGCCATGTGCATTGCTGGAAGTATGGTGGCGTGGATCTGGATTTTCCAGGCGCCGTTTTTGCGGTTTATGATCCCGATCTTTCCGGTCATCATCATCCTGGGGTCCATCGCCTTGGCGAGTTTCAATTTCGGGAAAGGCCGCCCCCGGGCTCTCCTTCCAATACTCGTGGCGGTGGTTGTCATCCTTGGGTATCTGCGGGTTGTCGCCTACGTTAACATGGCGGGAACCGCGAAAAAACCGATCCTTCCTGTCGCCTTCGGACTGGTGAAGCCAGCATTCTTTCAAGAACGTGTGCTCACGACCTACTGGGAGTCGGTCTCCCTGCTCAATCGCCTTGAGCCTTCCCGCGGCCGGTTGTTGCTCGTTGGTGATGCGCGAGGAACCCTCTTTTCTCGTTCGCGCGTCACCTTGAGCCAGGATATTGCAGACTTTCCCCTCGTCCTTAAGATTGCGCGAGCATCACATTCGCCGGAGGAGATCTTTAAGCGCTTTAAGCAATTGGGTGTCTCCGTCGTAGGGTTAGATTATGTCTACTCGGCACGCCAGGGTGTTCTGTACACACCCTTCTATTGGAAGCCGGAAGAAATCAAACGTTACTATGAATTTTGCCTTCACTGGCTGGAGCCGTTGGGTTCTACGGAGCAATACGATTTTCAAAATGGAGGATGGGATTTTTATCGAGTCAGGAATGGGCGTGGGCGGCCGAACGAAGCACTGTTCTTTTTACCAGGCACCGAAGGCCTGGTGGTCAACACCTCGGGGGCGAGCCCGGCGAGAGAGATCACGCGGCTGAAGCGCCTGGTCACTCTCGCCCCCCGAGTCGCGGCATTTCAATGTCAGCTCGGATCGCTGTTGGTGAATGATCGCAGGTGGCAAGAAGCTCTTCCTTATTTATACCGAGGGCTTATGGCTGGATTCCCGGACGCTGAACCGCATGGAAAACTCGGGTTAGCGTTGTGGAACTTAAAGCGTTATCAGGAGGCCGAATCCGCTTTCAAGCGTGCGGCCCAACGCAACCCTTCGGAACCTTCTTATGAGCAATGGCGGCAACGCTGTGCGCTGGCTTCATCTTCCTGATATGGCAATGGTGAAGAAAGTTTTACCAATATTTGCCATTATCTGGGGATTGGTTGTTCTTGTCCTCTACGAAGTCCGGTGGCCATTTACGTTGGGTGGGATATACCACTTATACGAGTTGTTTCTAACTCCTCCTTGGCCATCCATAAGCCAGATTTTTTCCCGACAGTTGAACCTGGTTGGCGGAATCCTTGTTTTTGCAGCGATTCAGATTTCAATGGTTGCAGCCGGTATGTTGGTTCTCCCTTGGATTGGTGTATACCGAAATGGCTTTCCGTTTCTCAAAATCGTAATTATGTATTTGGTTGGCTTAGGGGTTACCGGCTCGGCTATTTTTGGTATGGCTCTTCCTGGATTACTATTCCGCGAAGTTCTTTTCGTTGTGATTATTTGTGGCCTTGTCTATTTTTGGCAGAAGGGACGTGCAAGGCTAGGTTTCGCCGTTATGGAACTCAGGGAAACTGTGAAGCGTAACCGCCTTGCGCAGTGGCTTGCACTTGGCTGTGCGGGGTTGTTGATTTTTTCCCTTCCTGCAGCATTGGCTCCGGAAGCTGATTTTCTTAATGACAGCTTAATCTATCATCTGCCGATTGCAGCACGGGCTGAGCGGTTACACAAACTGGTTCCAATGCAGCAAAATTTTCAATTTTCGTATCCGGCCATTATAGAAATGGTCCGTACGATGGGGTTTGTGCTGCAGGGTGAGACCGCGGGGACATTGTTGAACTGGTTCGTCACCGCCTTAACTGCAGTGACGCTGGCGTTGTTGGCGACTGGCCAGTGGAGTAAAGCGTGCAGTTGGTACGGTGCCGCCCTCTATCTCAGCAATGGCATTGTCCTTAGCTACACGACCCTCAGCAAATCCGACTCCGTGCTGGCTCTGTTCGGCTTGGGGGCCGTGTTTTGTCTGCTACGGTGTCGCTCGAGTGGCAGACTCAGCTGGGCCGCCCTGACCGGGCTGCTGATAGGGTTTCAATGCGGCATCAAGTATGTGGCGGGCATCGTCTTCGGCCTACCAGTGCTAGTTGGTTTGTTGGCATGTACGCCTTCGACCAAGCGATGGAACGCCTTGGCTGTGGCCTCACTGGGCCTCGCAATTCCGCTTGCCCCGTGGTTACTTCGGAATTTCCTTGAAGTCGGCAATCCTCTCTTTCCATTTCTAGGCCGGCTGTTCGGAGGGCTCAGCCTGTCACCGGCGAGTGAACAGAATCTCATAGAGTTCGCGCGAGAAGTGGGACAACATGAGCATTATCGGACATGGCTCGAGAAGCTGGTGGCGCCCTGGACCATGTGTTTTTCCGACGGGTTCAACCCAACATGGCTTGTCGTAATGCCGCTGGTATTCCTCTGCGTGCGACTGAGAGGGGAAACTGGCGTGTGGCTAGCGGTTGCCGTCGGTGGTTTTGTGGCATGGACACTATCGATGCCGAAATACCATTACCTGTTTCCGATCATGGCCGTAGGTGTGGTTCCGGTGGCACGAGGGTTGTGGTGTGCCGCTCAAGCTGGCTTTAAGTTCCCTGTAGTCCTACTCGGCGGCCTGTTGCTCCTTTCTCAGTTGGGGCACCGTTTCACGACATCATTGCATCTCCAGAGTTTCCTGGCTGGTATCGGTCTGGAAGAGCCCCAGGCATATTTTGAGCGGCGGTTTTCCACCTACGCTGTAGCGAGCAAGACCATGCAAGCGTTCACCTCACGGCAAAGTTGCGTGCTCTTTGTCGGTGAACTCAAGTGTTATCCGCTCATACGATACCGAAAAGTCCTCCTTCCCTCAGTGGTGGAACCTTTTCAGGTCTATCCTCTGATCCGAAGCTCCCGTACGCCGGATGAACTCTGGCGCCGTCTTCGGCAGTTGCGAGTGACTCACATCCTGCATAATCAGACCAGCGGATTCTTCATACGCCAAGCTACCTCACACTTTCAATGGACCGAACGGGATGTACATGTCTGGGCTGAATGCTGGCGCCGGCACGCGAGGCTGCTCTACACCTCCTCGAAGATCGACATTAAATATGGATGGTTCACGCTCTATGCCTTGACCGATCGGGTCGATGTCCCAGCCACGTTGACCTTACCGGGTATTGATGGCATGCTCTCAGTCTTGGAACAACTCTTCAGGGATCAGAGGTGGCGCGAATATGCTCGGGCCTTGAACGCCGTAAGGTGGGAGATGCAAGACTTTGCGACGTTTCAATTCTTCTTGGGGACTCTTTCTTTCGCCCAGGGAAATAAGCTGGAGGCCCTCATGTGGCTAGAAAAGGCGGAAAAACAAGGGTTGGTGGCGCTGGGTCTCTTCGAAAACCTAGCGGCACTCGCGTTGGAGCGAAATGACAGCGCGACCGCACATCGCTACTTTCTCAAGATCGCCGAGAAATACCGTCCTGTTCCGGAGGACATACAGAAGGTCCTGGAAAAAAATTAAGCACATTCAGCGGGGTTTCCCCACCGTAGAAGACGAGGAGGACTTGATCCGACCGGTGATGGAGAAGCTCTTCCTTCGGATAAAGAATAAAAAATTAGCTGCTCGCGCTGCGGTAGCGGCGCAGCGCGAAGGAGAAGAACCAGTTCCCGAAGAGCAGCAGCACGGCGGAGATGGTGAACCCCCAGAGCGCCAGGTGCCACGGCAGCCGGTCCAGGTAGGCTTTCACGGGAAAGTTCACGATGACCAGCATGGGAATGCAGTAGGTCAGGATCCACTTTAAGGTGCCCGAGAAGATCTCTGCCGGCTGGCGGGCCATGTTGGTCATCTGCCACCAGATGTCCATGGCGTGAAAGCGCAGGAACCAGAACGAGATCGTCACGCTGATGAACATGACGGCGTAGTAGAGGACCACGCCATTGAGAATCAGCATGCTGAAGGCCAGGAGGTTGGCTGGGGAGACCTTGAGACCTAACTGCCAGCCGGCGTAGCCCATGAGCGCTAACCCCGTAAGGGTGTCGGCCAGCGAGTCGAAACTGGTGTACCGGGTGGAGATGAGAAATTGGGTGTTCACGGGTTTGACGAGGTAGAAGTCCATCTCGCCGGTGCGGATGATGTCCGGCACCCGCATCAGGTTCCGCATGAAGAAGGTCCCGAACAGCCTCAAGATCACATGGCTGACGCCCAGGAGGAAGAACACCTCGTACTTGGTCCAGCCGGCCACCACCTTGACATGCGAGAAGACGACAGAAAACATCAACACACTCATCAGGAACCACATGGAGCCGGTGAGCATCGTCACGATGAAGTTCACCCGGAAAGCCATCTCGCGCACCAGGCAGTTCTGGATGAATGCCCCCCAGAGCTTGAGATATCGCACCATATTAATTACCCTCCGACCGCCGCGTACCTGTGCAACCCGCGGCGCCATAGAAGCAGGGCCAGAAGCCAAAGGCCCAAGACCCAGCCGATCTGTATCACCAAGCCATGGATAGTCTCCGTCGGGCCGATTTTTCCCAAGTAAATCCGCATGGAGAAGTAGCTCTGATACGCCCAGGGCAGAGCGTTGAGCACAGTGAACAGTTTCGGCGGCAGCAGCTCCAGGGGAAACCACCATCCGGAGAGGACAAGTTGGATGGGGTACATGGCGTGGAGAAATGCGCTCGTTTCCAGCAGCCAGAACGCGCACAGGCCTATGATGAAGCTGATGAGAAATCCGATCTGGATACCGAGCACGAACGAGAGCACAAACGCGCCCCACCGCCAGCCCTCTTCTGGCACCACGAGCACCGTCCGGGCCAGCAGCAGCAGGACCGCCGATGGCAAGGTCAAGAGCACGATCGCCATCGCGACTTGCCCCATGCGTAGATGCCAGTGATAGAGCAGGTAATTGACCGGGCGGATGAGGTACTTGTTTAGCGTGCCGTCCCGGATCTCCTGGGTGACGTTAAACGAAACATCCTCAACGTAGGTGACCAGCCGGAGGATGTTCACGAGCAGGTAGTAAGAGAGCATGCTGTTTGCGGAGAAGCCGCCGGGTTGCAAGTCCGCCCCGCCGCTTTTGTAAATGGCGCTCCAGAGCAGGAGCATCGTCACCAGGGGGAAGAGTTGAAAGAACGCGTGCAGGAACAGGGAGCCGCGGTACACGAGGGCGTCGGCGATGCCGATGGCTACCACCTGCCGATTAAGCCGGGAGAATGGCAGCGTGCTGGCGAGGCTCACCGTTGCTGGCTCATTTGAGGCAGCCGAGAAGATCTGTCAGTTGCGTGATGACGGTGGAGCCGGTGGGGGGAGAGGGGTTTGCTTCTCCTGGACCCTTGCGCCGCAGGAAGATAGGGTGAATTCCGGCCGCGATTGCGCCCGCCACATCCTCTTCCGCGTCTCCCACGTACAGGACCTCGCCAGGGCTTAAGACTGTCTGCGTGAGCGCGAGCTGAAAGATCCGGGGATCTGGTTTTTTTATCCCCACTGATCCTGAGATGACCACCACCTCAAAATAGGTGGCGAGGCCAAGCTTCACAAGCAGGGCATGGATGTGCGGTGGGTGGTCGTAATTGGTGATGAGCGCGAGGATCTTCCCGCGAGTTTTCAGCTCCTTCAGGGTTGGGGGAACGTCGGGATCCAGCGGGATGTGGCGCTGCCAGACATCCACGGTCCGCGCTGCGATCTCCTGAAGTGCGTCGTGGCGCAGGTCAAGCCCAGCTTGGAGACATAGCCGCTGGATTTTGCGCTCATACACGGTTAACCCGCTGTCTATTGGTGGCGGGGTCTCCACGTCGAAGAAGGTGTCACAACGCTTTGAAAACTCCTCCCTGGACCAGACGAGACCATGTGCACGTAGGGTTTCGTAGAACTCCGCCAGCCAGTCCGCCCACGCGGCAGGCATATCAGCATAGATGAGCAGCGTTCCATACAGGTCGAAAAAGACGCCTTTGATCAAAGGTTCACCTCTGCGTGCGGAAGATATCGGCGATCACTTCTTCGATCGGCGGGTCTTCGATCGTGAGGTCCACGACGGGAAGCTTCTTAAGCAGCGCCGCCGTGACCTGCGCTGCTTTCTCGCGCGGCACCTTGAGGTCCGCGACGGGCCCGTTGAGCTTGGCCACCTCGCCAAACCCGGTCAGCTCGGCCAAGGCCAGATCCCGGTTCGCGGTCAGCCGCAGGTGTTTCGTCGCCGCCCACTTGCCCACCAACCCGGAGAGCGGCCCGTCAAACACCAGCCGCCCGTGGTTGATGAGCAGGACCCGGGATGCCAACCCCTTGATGTCCATCATGTTGTGGCTGGTCAGGAGGATGGTGGTCCGGCGACGCGCGTTGTAGTCCCGAAGAAACTCGCGCACTTTCTGCTGCGCGATCACATCCAGCCCGATGGTGGGTTCGTCCAGGAAGAGCACGCGGGGCTCGTGCAACAGGGCCGCGATCAGTTCGAATTTCATCCGCTCGCCCAGGGACAGCTCGCGAACCTGCACCATGAGGCGGTGGGTGACGCCGAGCATCTCGGTCAGCTCACCCACTGTCTTGTTATACCGATCCTGTGGGACGCCATAGATCTCCCGGTTGAGCGCGAGGGAGTCCATGGCCGGCAAGTCCCACCAGAGCTGATTTTTCTGGCCCATGACCAGCGCGATCTGCCGCCGGTATTCGTCCTTGCGCTCCCAGGGGATGAATCCCAGCACCCGTGCTTCCCCCGCGGTCGGGTACAGGAGGCCAGCGAGCATCTTGAGCGTGGTGGTCTTGCCGGCGCCATTCGGTCCGAGGAAGCCGACGAGCTCTCCTTCATTAAGGGAGAACCCGATATGGTCCACAGCCCGGATTTCGATGTCCTGAGGGCGGAAGAGAGTCTTGAGGGCTCCTCTCAGCCCTCCTTGTCGCCTGGTGGTGTGGTAGATCTTGGTGAGGTTCTTGACTTCAAGAGCTGCCATCGTCCGGCCTAGGTGTTAAACGAGGGAAGTTTCTTTGAGCCTGTTTACCGGTCAGGCTCGGTGGCGCTCCGGTCAATCTGTTCGATTTCGTAATCGAAATAGCGGCACTTGAAGACAAGTTCCTGCCGGTTCATGGTCTTCATCAGTTCGTGGATCTCTTCCTCGGAGTCGGCGTTGAGTTCAAACGAGCCATCCATATGCCAGGCTACCAGAAACGTTTTTGGCATGACGTGGAACCTCCCCTAAGCTGACTGAAATGAATCCATCATATGCGGAAAGAACGCTTCAAACGTTGGGTACACGGTACGGTTCTTCTCATAGTCCTCCAGCGCGGCTGCGATCGGACGGGTGAACGTATAGCCAGCCTCTTCGTCGTATCGCAGCAGCGCTTCAGCGACGGCGTGCTCACCCCGGTGGGCGATCAGGCGGGCCTGGATCACCTGCGCCAGGTGATCCTCCAGGAACTCGAGTGGCGAGGAGTACCCCATGGCTTGGAAGGTGTCTCGCGCGCGGTCGTACGCTCTTGCAAAGGTCCGGGCCGCGAGCTGTCCTCGGCTCAACACCGGCTTGAGAAACGCTCGCGTCAGCTCTCGTTCGACGCTGGTCACCGCCTGTTGCGGTGAGGCGAACGTCAGCTTCCCATCGGGCTCGATAAAGGGGCCGGTCACGTAAACGGCCAGAGGTCCCTCTGACGTGCCGAGGGACAGCCCGAACGAGAACCCCGCAGGCATGAGCAGAGAAGCCACGAGGAGGTAGCTGCGGTGCGCGGTGCCAAAGTACTGCTCCAGGGCGCTCACCCACCTCAGATCGCCCAGGGCTTCTTCCAACTCGCTCACCGCGCTGCGGTAGGCTTCGGCGTGGGTGCGCAGGAACCCCTGGGCCTCCGCGTCCAGCGTAAAGGCCGCAGCATCCTTGAGATACTGGTTCAGCCGCGCCATGCCGTCCATCCCGTCCTGGGCGGCGCGCTGCGCGGTGTCGCGGGAGATCGGGTAGGCTAGCCCGGCCTTGGGGAGCGGCTCCGCGGCCAGCGCCAGCTCGGTGATCGCGTCAAGCCAGCAACCTTCGCGCAGGAGCCGGTTCGTTTCCAGCACGGCGGGCGCGCGGCGTTTGGTGTCGAACTTGAGCCACACGGTGCGCCTGAGCGGATGGACCGCTTTGGACTGGTAGCGGGCGCCCTCCTCCGTCAGGTTGACCAGGAGCATGAAGATTTCGACGTTGGGCATCCAGACGACGGCGGGGCGGGCTGAGGGCGTCATGCTCTTCCTTATAGTACCAGCGTATGGAAACCCTCCGGCTGCGGCTCGAGAAACGGGCCAGGGCTGGCAAAACGGTCACCGTCATTGACGGCTTCACGCGCGAGAAGCGGCTCATGGAGCGGCTGACGTCAGACCTAAAGCGGAGGCTGGCGACTGGGGGGGCGTTTCACGAACGAACGATTGTTTTACAAGGCGATGTGCGCGAGCGCCTGCGGCCGTTGCTGCTGGCGCTGGAATTTAACGTGAAGGGCTAATCGTTTTAGAACTCCCGGGAGATCTGACGGAGGGTGTCTCCCAGCACCGTGCGCTGCCAGGCCCGGACACTGAACGCGCTGGTCCCATTCAGCTCGTCCTCCAGGATTTCCGGCTTCAGAGCCATCTGCTCCAGGGAGCGGGTGGGCCACAGGACGGACGGGCTGATGTTCAGCGCGGCCGCTTCCCCCCCCCGGGCTGCGTTCAGTTGTTGCCAGCACGCCCGCGCTTTGTCGTTCCAGGGATTTCGCCGCCGTTTGAGCTTGCTGGGGTGGGTCAGCGCCGGGGCCTCCAGCCCGCGGTCGATGGCGGCGCGCAGTTCTTGCTCGATGCTAGAAAGCCAGCGTTTGTTCGCGTTGGGGAGGGTGTGAAGTGGCCGGTACGGCTCGCGCGCCAGCGCGAGAAGCGCTTCGTTGGACACCACCTTGAACGGTGGCCGGTCCATCCGCTCGGCTTCCCGCTCACGCAGGAGGTACAGCTCCCGGAACACCGCCAACTCGCGCGGCTTAAGGTCGAACGTGCCCTTGGCCGAGAAACAGGCCTCTGCCGATGGCGGCGGGGCCTCGAACCGGATCTGCGAAAGCAGGGCACATTCCTCGGCCATCCACCCCCTCCGGCTGAGGTCAGTGAGTTTGGGGTCCAGGGTGTCCTGGAGCGCGAGGAGATGCACGACGTCCCCCGTGGCGTAGGCAAGCGCGTCTGCGGGGAGAGGCCGCCGTGACCAGTCCGAGTGCTGCAGCCGAGCGGGTTTGCTTACCGTGACGTTGAGGTACGTCTGAAGCGCCCGGCCCAGCCCCATCATCTCTGGGTTCAGAAGTTGGGTGGCGGTGGCCGTGTCGTAGAGGTTTGCAAAGTGAAATCTGTATTGGCGGTCGAACGAGCGCAGATCGTAGTCGCTGCCATGGAGGATTTTTTGAACCTGGGGCGCCGCGAGGATCGCGCCCAGCGTGGAGAGATCCTTGACGGCTAGTGGATCTAGAAGCCACGCCTCACCTGGGACCGCGAGCTGGATCAGCGAGATGGCTTCGTGATAGTGAAAAAACCCGTTTGATTCCATGTCCATGGCGAGCCGGGGCTCTTTCGCGAGCCGGGGGGCGAGGGTATTCCACGCCTGCTGGCTATTGACGAACGTGAATGTTGGGGAGGCGATTGTTAAAGGGCCGTTTCTCCAGCGGGAGCCATTTCCCGCACGGCGTCAGCGATGGCGAGGAAAACTTTGGTCGTCAGCCGCTTGATGGGGAACCGGCTGTTTTGCAGCGAAATCGAGATTTTCGGCTCGCCCCCGTTATAGGAGCGCAACGACACTTCGTAGATCTGCCCGTCCACGTCCACTTCGCGCTTCTGGAGTTCCTTGTCCAGTTCGGCATCGTATGCCACGGTGCGGGTACTATAACAGGTTCGCCTCTTGACAGTCCATTGACCAAACATCTGTTTTTGATTCAAAATACAGAGCCTAAAATGTCTCGACGAGTTCTTGAAGGAAAGCACAGTTTCGCCGTTCCTCACTTCCTTGCTCCCTCCTTGGCATTCGCGTGGGCTATTCTGGCTCTCGTTGTTTTGTTAAGGA
>CAZPLZ010000064.1:0-17859 GCA_964587525.1 uncultured bacterium
TGGCATGGGGTTTACGCCGAACGGCACGCTCATGGTGTGCACCCGGCGGGGGGAGGTGTGGGCGCTCAAGGATGAGGAGTGGCGCCGGTTCGCCTCGGGACTCCATGAGTCACTGGGCCTCTGGACCGGTGCGGATCATGAGATCTATGTCGCCCAGCGGCCAGAGATCACGCGGATTTCTGACACTGACGGCGATGGTGTGGCTGACGAGTACGAGACCGTGACGGCCGGCTGGGGCCTGTCAGGTCAATACCATGAGTTCACATTCGGGCTGGTGCGCGATCAGGAAGGAAATTTCTATGGGTCGCTCTGCGTGGATTTCTTCGACGGTGCAGTGGGCGGCGCCGAAGCGGCCTACCGCGCCTGGTCATTCAAGGTGACGCCGGAAGGTGAGTTCATCCCCTGGTCAAAAGGCTTGCGCTCGTCCAACGGCGTGGGACTCAGCCCGGAGGGCGAGCTGTTTATCGCTGATAATCAGGGCGATTACGTTGGGACCGGGACACTCCACCATGTGAGGCGGGGCGACTTCCACGGCCACCCGGCGGGACTCCTGTGGGACAAGAAGTTTAAAGGCGACCCGTACGCGAAGTCAATGAAAAAGATCAAGAAGATGCGCAAGCGCGGAGCGATACTCTTTCCCCAGGGCCCGATGGGCCAGTCCCAGTCGCAGCCGCTGTGGGACCAGACAGGGGGAAAGTTTGGCCCCTTCACCGGCCAGATGTTCATCGGCGATCAGAACAAGAGCACCGTGATGCGGGTCTGTCTCGAGAAGGTGCGGGGGGAGTATCAGGGCGCCTGTTTCCCGTTCCGTTCCGGGTTTCAGTCCGGCAACAACCGGCTGGCGTTCGGACCGGACAGCAGCCTGTGGGTGGGCCAGACCTCCCGCGGGTGGAGCGCGGTGGGCGGCAAATCGTGGGGACTGCAGCGGTTGATCTGGACCGGGGTGGTTCCCATGGAGATTCACACGCTGAGCCTGACCAAGGATGGGTTCGATCTGACATTCACCAAGGATGTGGATCCCGCCACGGCCGGCGACCCCGACGCCTACTCGCTGCAGCACTACCATTATCACTATCACCGGACCTACGGCTCACCGAAAGTAGACGAGACCCCGGTCGAGGTGAAGACGGCGCGCATCTCAAGCGACCGCCGCCGGGTATCGTTGGTCCTTCCAGAGCTGGTGGCGGGCAAAGTTTACGAGCTGCACATCAAGGGGCTCAAGGCCGCCGACGGCAACCCACTCCTCCACACCGCTGCGTACTATACGCTGAACCGGACGTTACCCTGCAGCCGGGTCGAAATCCGTTGAGCTAGCTCCAAGCGTCACGGAAACTTAGTCCTTTGGTACTCGCGGTAAGCCTGGGCGGCGAGGTCGGTGCGGTTCAGTCGCAGGTAGAGCCCCCTAAGATCCGCCCAGCCCTGGGCATCATCAGCTTCATGCTGCAAAACCTCAGATAGCAGCGTAGCGGCTTCCGCGTAGCGTCCCTTAACCCACGCCAGCTCCGCCAGGCAGCGTTTGTAGTCATTGGACTCAGGAGCCAGTTCAGCGACTTGGTTGCAGCAGCGTAAAGCCTCGTCCAGCCGGCCCTGCTGGGCAAAGGATTGAGCAGATCTGAGCCACAGGGTTGGATTTTGCGGAAACAGGCCGAGCAGGGATTTGATCTGGGAATCCGCGGTCGCAAAGTTTCTTTTGCGAACCCGAAACAGCGCCAGCCGGGTCTCTTCGTCTTCAATACCCGGGGTCAGTTGATGCGGCTGGATGACCGGAAGGGCGGAGAGGCGGAAGAGGGCGTAGTGATTCTGGAACATCCATGTCTGTTTGGCGTAGCGGTCCCAAAAGTCTCTCCAGCGGACCACCTCGTCCCCTGATTCCCAGTCCCACATCCTCCAGGTGTCGAAGAAGATGCTGTTGTGCCGCCTGTTGATCAGCACATGCGTGACACCCATCTGCTTGAACTTGGTACGAAGGTGATCGCTCGTGCGTGACTCCCGCAAGAGCGTTAGGGGGAGCGGCCGGTCAATATGTGAGCCGAAGTAGGTGGGGCGTTTAAGGTAAAAGGCCCCTCCGTATCCGCCCAGCAGCAGTACCCGGGAGTGGGGAGGAGTCTCTTGCTCCGCCGCGTCGATCATCTTGGAATACGTCGGCGGGTAATAGAGCGGTGGATAGAGGTTCCGGTCCAGGTAGTGGGGCAACGGTTCCTGCCCAAGAATGTGGGGAAGTGGATTGTCATAGAGTTTCCACCCCGCCGGGAAGAACTCGACCGCTTGATACCACAACAGCACCACCAATCCGGCGAGCGCGAATCGGCGCCGACGCGGTTCGTCCAGCAGCGGCTTCACGCCGCGCGCCATCACGACCAGGGTGAGTGGTAACAGGGGTAGGAGGTAGCGTATGCCTGCGGAGCCGAGGACACACGGCAAGAAGAATCCCGCCATCGCCAATGCTTCGCGCGCGCTGGTCGTGCAGAACAGCAGCGCTATCCCCATGGTGAACAAAGGGCCGATGCTGCTGTCCGGCCCGCCACGGAGATTGTGCACGGAAAGATTCCAGGGCAAGCTGGGGATCCGGGCCAGTTGCTCCCTCATGGTGATTTCCCCTTCCATCAACATTTTTTGTCGCCGCCAGGCTTTGAGTGAGTCCCAGTCGAGCCCACCGAGAAAGTACGGGTAAACTGGATTGCCGAGCCAGATCCAGTTTTTGACAAACCAGGGCGCCATCACCAGCGCCGCTGCACCTCCTGCCGCTGCGAGGGTGCGCCAGGGGAGGAACGGCAGGAGCAGGAGCCCCAGGAGGAGACCGGTGTACTTGTAGCCTCCAGCCAGGCCGATGCACACGCCGGCCAGCAGGGCGTGCGCGAATTGACTGGACCCGCGCGCCTCCCGCGCGCGCCGGGCGGCGATCAAGGCCCCGGCGGCATAGGCACAGACAAACAGATCGCTGAAGGCCCGCCCCGCCATAACCCAGACCGTCGGCATGGTACCGAACGCAAGAAGTGCAATCCAACGGAGCTCCGGCCGCTGCTCCCGGAGCAGCCGGTGGAGGCCCCAGGCGGTCAGCCCGCCGGCCACCCAGTGAATCCATTTCACGCCGTAGAGCAGGCCGAACGCCACCGGCGCGCCGTACAGCATGGTGTCCATCTGCGGCATGGCGGCGTTGAACATGCCGGGCTGCAAGACGCACTTGCCGTGCCACAGGTACCAGCGGGCGGTGCCCAGATGGTAGATCAGCTCGTCGGAGATGTGGGGCGGTGAGAAGCCCGACAGCAGGGCGCCTGCTTGGGTCACGGCCACCGCAGCCAGACCGGCGATCAACCAGATTTGCGGCCGCCTGAATTTGAACGGGGGTATCGCTGCCGCTAGGCTTTTGTATTTCACCATGCCGGCAGCGGCTGAGACGGCCAGGAGGGTGGCGTAAGACGAGGCGGAGTAAAAGCCGGCGAGCCCTGTCGCCAGGACCAGCAGAGCGAAGGCTCCGAGCCCAAGCAGGAATGAAAACAGTGCCTTTTCGTCCCGGGTAGCAGGGGTCACGCCCAGCCATTCGTAGATCAGCAGGCCCAGGGGCCAGGCGGCGAGCAGCTCGGCCAGGAGCACGGAGGCGGCCTTGAGTGCGGCAGGCCAGGGCGTCAGCAGGCCTTGCCAAGTCAGGGAGAGCAGCGGGGCTACCGTGACGGTGAGCACATCAGCCAAACGGATCGGGTGATGGGCCAAATAATTCACGAACGCCAGCAGGCCCCACAGCGCCAGGGCCGCCGGGACGGCCCATCGTACCCCAGTGGCTGGCAGGATCCCTGTGGCTGGTGAAGCTGCCGGCCCGAGTGTGGGCTTGGCTTTCACCGGTTGCCGGCCAGGTACACGCCGGTGAAGATCAACGCCGCGGCCACGGCGTCCTGGGCGGTCAGCCGTTCTCCCAGAAAGATCGTCGCCAGCAGCACCACGACCACCGGCTGGACATAGACGTAGAGCGAGGAGAGGGTCGGGCCGGCGGTGCGCAGCGCCCAGAGGACCAACCAGTACCCCAGGGACGTCGAAAACGCAGCGTAGCCTGCGCCCGCCCAAGCGGCGGGGCTCACCGATCCGAAGTCCAGGGTCAGAGCTTCCCACACCCCAAAAGGCAGGGCGCCCAGGCAACCGAAGGTAAAAATCCAGGCGGCCATCGTCAGGGCATCCATGCGGGCCGTCATAGGCCGGGACAGCACCAAGTACAGTCCGTACGACACGGTGTTGGCGACCACCATGAGGTTACCGGTCAGGCTGGTGCCCGGTGCGCTCAGATCAGCGAGGTTGGCTCCCAGCAGGATCAGCACTCCGGTGAGGGCCAGGGCGCCGCCGACTATCCGGCGCCCGGTCAGGGACTCGACCTTCAGCAGCACCGCAAACCCGGCGGTGAAGATCGGGATGCTGGTGACCAGAATGGAAGCGGTCGTGGCCGTGGTCCGGGAGAGGCCGTAGAGGTAGAGCAACTGGTTGATGGCCACGCCCAGCAGGCCAAAGAGCGCCAGCCGGGCGTACCCCCTGGAACCATCCGGGACGCGGCCCCCCCCGCGGCAGCGGACCAGGATTTGCAGCAGGATCGCGGCGCCCATCGCGCGCAGAAGGGCGAACAGCCCGGGCGGGATTTCCCCCATCGCGAATTTGGCCACGACCGCCAGGCTGCCGAGCAGCATGGTGGCGGTGAAGAGAGCTCCATGGACTCTTACGGATGTGGCAACCACAACTTCTTTGGATTGTACGCCACCTGACCGCTATCATGAGGTGTGCGCGAGTATTTGACGAAGCTCATGCCGTCCCGGGAGGAAGTGGACCGGTTCGTTTCCAAGAAGCTGTTCGCGGACCCGGTGGCCGGCAACCTGGGCTGGACATACGACGCCGCCCTGGGATGGGTTCTCAAGGATGCGGTGCGGCATGACGGCGTGGACGATTCCTTCACGTATTATCACTATGAGCCAAGCGGCTGCCGCAGGCGTATCCACTTTTCCCAGGGGCCCTGCCGGATCCACACCTACGGCGACAGTTTTACCCACTGCGACCAGGTCAGCGACGGCGAAACCTGGCAGGAATACTTGGCGGCCCATCTGCAGGAGTCCATCATGAATTTCGGCGTGGGCGGCTACAGTGTCTATCAGGCGTACCTTAGGATGTTGAGAGAGGAAGAAAGGGCGCCGGCAGAATACATCATCCTCAACATTTGGGACGATGACCACTTTCGGAACCTGGATGCCTGGCGTTCGATCCGCTTTGGCCGGAGGACATCCTGCGGGTTTCCCCTGCCCCATCTGCGGGTGAACCTCCAGCAGGGAGAATGCCGGGAGATGAAAAATCTCCACACAACCCCGGCGGATCTCTACAAGCTCACCGATTTTGATTCCATCTTTGAAGCTTTCAAGGATGATCCGATTTTACAAGTCGTGCTGGCCACGACCCAGGGAGCGGTCCTGGACCGCGGGGTCCAGCAACCCGTGGCGGTCAGTTTCGGCCTTCCGCTCAGCGGGGATGGCGGCACGGTGGAGGAGATCAAGAGACGCCACACCGAGGCTGCGTTGTCTGCCAGCCAGAAGATCCTGGAATGGATGGAGAAGCGCGTTGCGGAAAAGGGCCAGAAACTGATGCTCATTCTTTCCCATAGCTCCGGGGGGATTCGAAGAGACCTCCTGAGGGAGCCTAGATGGGATCAGAGCTTTTTGGATTTCCTGCGGGATAAATCCTATCCCGTTGTGGATCTGCGGGATTCCCACGCGAAAGACTTTGGGTGCTGGAGGGAAGATGTGGACAGCTATCTCCGCCGGTACTATAACGGCCATTATTCCCCGGCTGGAAACTATTTTTGCGCCCAGGCGATCAAGGACCACGTGGTGACCTGGCTGAATCCCAAACCCAGGCCGTACCGGTCGGAGGGTTAGCGCGACAGGGGCTTTAGAGGATCTGGCAGCCTACTCGAAGAGGGAGAGCTGGGCGCCGACGGGGCGCCGGAAGGCGGCGGTGGAGAGTTGAGAGCCCCGGCCGGCGAGGCCAGCTTTCCGGCAGGAGAGTTCAAACATGGCTTTGATCTGCTCGGCGAAGATCCCCTGACCTTTCATCCGGGAAAAGAAGCGAGGGTCGTTGAGCTTGCCGTCGCGGATGGCCCGAATCCGGTTCAGGATCTTGTTCTTGCGGTCGGGAAAATGCTGCTCCAGCCAGCGCTCGAATAGCACGGAGACGCTGTGGGGGAGTCGCAGCAACGTGTAGCCTGCGAACCCGGCACCCACCTTGGCAGCCGTCGCGATGATGGATGGCAGCTCGTGATCCGTGAGTGCCGGGATCACCGGCGCAACGAGCACGCCAGTGGGCACACCGGCCTTAACCAGAGCCTCGATGGCTGCCAGCCGGCGTTCCGGGATGGAGGTGCGGGGCTCCATGATCCGGGCCAGGTCGGCGTCAAGCGTGGTGATGGAGATAGACACCGCAACCGCCTGGTGCCGAGCCAGCTCTGCGAGCACGTCGATATCCCGTGTCACCAGGTGGTTTTTGGTGATGATGACGACAGGATTGCGAAACTCAGCGAGAACCTGAAGACACCGCCGCGTGAGTTTCAGGCGGCGCTCCACCGGTTGATACAGGTCCGTGACCCCGCTCATGGCGATGACTTGAGGGATCCAGTTCGGGGACGAAAGTTTTCGGCGCAAAAGTTCAGGGGCCTCTTCCTTGACCATGATGTTCGTCTCAAAGTCGAGTCCAGCGGAGAAGCCAAGGTATTCGTGCGTGGGCCGCGCATAACAGTAGATGCAGCCATGTTCGCAGCCCCGGTAGGGGTTCAGAGAGTATTTAAATCCGATATCGGGGCTGTCGTTGGATGCAAGCGCTGAGCGGGATCGGTCTTTAAGAAAACGAGTCTGGGGAGCGGGATCTTCCGGATCAGTCCACTCCTCATCCCGCACCCGTGTGATGGGCTCGAAGCGGTTAGGCGGATTCTCCGATGCGCCGCGCCCGTGGAGAGGAGCTGTCTTGCCTGCCATCATTTGACCTTGCGCGCCACGAATGACTGGTGCCATGCGTGGCGGTGAAATCTCCCGCCGCTGAGTTGGCCCCAGAGGCTCTCGATACGAAACCCCAGCCGTCCCAGGGTCGTCTTCAACTCCTGGTGCGAGTAAACGCTCTGGGAAAAGTGAAATCGCTTGATCGCTCGCTTCTTCATGTCCACAATCAGCCAGACAGCCTGCGTGCGCCTGGTCTGTGGATCGTATGCCGCTCTGTCCAGGAAATACACCTTAGGCTCAAGTTCCATCCACATGTAAAAAGCATCGAGATTGGCCTTCGCCATTAGGCCACGCAGCCGGTATTCCACCCCGGGACGGTTGAGAGTATTTAACACGAAGGTCCCACCCGGCTTGAGCACCCTAGCCACGTGACGCAGCACCCTCGTGTCATCACTCCGTTTGGCAAAATACCCGAAGCTGTTATACAGGAACACCACAGCGTCAAAACTGGCCGGCCTGAAATACCTGTCGAGATGCCGCATATCACCCCGGACAACCCTAGCTTGCTCGCCGTACTTACAGCGCTTCAGCAACATCTTCGCGCGGTCGATATATGATCTCGAGTAATCCAGACCAACCACGTGACACCCTCGTTTCGTAAATTCCAACACGTGGCGGCCCTGCCCGCAGGCGAGATCGAGAATGCGAGCACCCGGCTTGAGCTTCGCCTGATGGATGACTTGGTCAACTTCCTGGACAGTGCGTGAATGCGCCATCCCGCTAAACATGATCTCAGCCGTCGCGTCACCAAAAAAATTCTTCCACCAGTCTTGTACCATCACTCTCCCCGTAGATGTCTCAAAATTAAGTCGCACACGCTGGGGGCGTCGATGGAGGTGTCCGGAAGCAGATCGGCCTGCTGCGTGATGAGGAGAGGACCTTCGCTCTCGGTGTCGGTGACCCGGCCGTGGGAGCCTTTAACCAGGGAAGGGTCCAGTGGGATGACGTCCATGAGATAGCGAAAGCCGAGCACTTTCTTGAGCAGAACCGCTGCGACTTTCAGCTTAGGAAACAAAAGTGTTGGATCGAGGAAGAGCTCCACCGGGTCGTAGCCTGGTTTGCGGTGGATGTCCACGGTCCGGGCGAAGTCCGGTGCCCGCGCGTCGTCCAGCCAGTAATAATATGTGAACCACGCATCCGGCCGGGCGATGGCCACGAGATCCCCTGCTCGCGGATGATTCAGGTGGTGCTCCTCCTTGCCGGCGGTATCCAGGACTTGCTCGATGCCTGGCGTGTCTTCCAGGATTTCGCGCACCCGTTGGGTGCGGCTTGGGTCATTCACATACACGTGGGCGATCTGGTGGTCGGCCACGGCGAAGGCGACGCTCGCGCCGGCGTCCAGCAGCTCCCGTCCCAATTCCTCGCGCACGGCGATGAGGCCGTGCGATCGCAGGATGCGGTTGATGGGAACCGGTGTGGAAACTTTTGTGATGCCGTACTCCGAAAGCACGATCACCCGCCCCCCGAGTCCCTCGTAGTGATCAATGAGGTTTCCACAGACCGCATCAATCTCCTGCAGATCCCTCTGGATGGCGGGATCGTCGGGGCCCAGTCGCTGGAGGTTGTAGTCCAGGTGGGGGAGATAGATCAAGGTGAGGGTAGGATTGTACTTTCGGTCAACGTGCAAGGCGGCGTTGGCGATCCACCGGCTGGACCGGATGCTGGTTCTGGGCCCCCAGAAGTCAAAGAGCGGGAAACCGCCCAGCGCGGCGTTCAACTCATTCCTTAATTCAGCAGGCTGGGTGTAGATGTCGGGAATCTTTCTTCCATCCGCCGGATACATGGGCCGCGGGGTCACGGCGTAATCCACGGAGGAGTACATGTTGTGCCACCAGAACAGGTTGGCACAAGTGAACGCAGGGTCGAGGGCGCGGGCCGTCTCCCATACGTTGGGGGCCTGCACCAGCTTGTTGGATTGCCGCCAGAACTTGACCTCGCACTCGTCGCGGAAGTACCAGCCGTTGCCCACGATGCCGTGCCTATCCGGGGTGACCCCGGTCAGATAGGTGGCCTGCGCGGAGCACGTCACTGCCGGCGTGACAGCTCGGACGGCGGCCAGCTTGCCCCGTTTGGCCCAGGCCGAGAGGTGAGGCGTGGAGGAGCCCAGCAGTTGAGGGGTCAGCCCGACGACGTTCAGAACGACGGTCTTGCGCATGTTATGTGCCCCTCTCCCTGTTCTGGCCTGTGTTCATAATTACATGACCGATGACAGAGCAAAGGACATGCCCTGGTCCACCTGGGCCTGAGTCAGAGTTGTCAGCCTGGTGCATTGTTCGCTCATCCGGGAGCACTCCGGCCGGACCAGCGCTGAGAACGTAATCGAACTGGTTGTTTAGGATTCTCTGGTAGTTGGCGAATGTCCTTTGGGTAGTCTCCTGGCTTGCCTGCTTGTTCTTGGGCTTCTGCTGTATGCGTGGCATATTGCTCAGTCTTTCTCAGGCACAAAGCCGATGCGTTTTCGCGGCGGTGCGGGAGGTTCCATCAGTCTCCTGATTGCGTCGAATACCGCCTTGAAATGCGTGTCGTACTTGCGTTCCAAATCGTCAATGCGCTTGGATAAATCCTTGTGGGTGATTGCGGCCTCCCGGAGGCGGATGAATACCCGGACTATCTGCACGCTGGTCCGGATCGCCCGTGGGCTGTTCAGAACATTGGCTAGCATCACTGCTCCGTATTCCGTGAAGGCGGAAGGGCGATTGGGCGAGTACTTGAGTCTGGCAAGGTGGTCACAGTTTGTGACCACCTCGGTCTTCTCCTTCTCATTCAGGCGGAACATGAAATCCAGCGGGAATCTGTCCGAATTGCGCTTGACGGCCTGGTTCAGGGCCTTCGTGGCGACACCATAGAGGTCGGCAAGGTCAGCGTCCAGCATTACCTTCTGGCCACGGATATGCAGAATAGTCCTCTCTATTCTGCTGGCCGATACCAGATGGCCGGTCGTTGCCCCTCCGCTCATTTTTCACCCCATTGATACCCGAGCCCCTTGAACACCTCTTTCAATTCTTCATCTTGTTTCCGCGATCTTTCTTCAAGGCTGGTCAGTTGGTCCAATATCTCCTGAACGTCGCGGATTTCAGTGGTGGTACCGATTGTCTGACGTCTCCTTCGCACGTTAAATTTTCAGTTCGTCGAGCACCCACTGATATTCCCGGTGGATGGATTCCAGTAGATCTTGTTTATAAGCGGGGGGCAGGACGTCCCAGGTGTAGGTCTCGATTTCCAGGTGCCGGGTGAATTTCCGGCTACGCAGCAGGTTCAACACCGTCCGGATCTCTCCCTGGGTCGAACCGAACATGGCGTACTGTTCAATGAATAAAGGAACGTGGAAGTGGATACGCCACTGGCGGGTGCCTGGCTCCTGGAGCGTGGGTAGCGCGTTTGGCAGGTCAGAAAAACGGCGCAGCGGGTGGCCATGACGGTGTTCGATTAACTGATGCAGGTACGTGGACTCGGCGAAGGGGGTCAGGTGGGCGGCGATTTCCTCTCGCGACTTCAAGTTGTCAGGAAGCACAATGTCCAGGGCCGCGCTGATCTGGACTCGGCCTACTTTGATCCCGGCGCGGGCGAACCGGTCCAGGATGGCTTTGGGGTCCTCGTACTCCACCGCGAAATGGCAGGTGTCGAAACAGACCTGCACGTGTTCTAGAATCTTCTCCCGGCCGTTCGCCGGGAGGAGCCTCTGTTCAAAAAACGCAACCAGCTCCACGCTATTTTCGATGAGCCCATCCGGCTCGGGCTCGATGTCGAGGTGGATCAGTCGCCCCGTCTCCTGCCTGACCTGGGCCATGGCCTCGGCCACCCGGATAATGTTGCGAGTGATCTGCTCCCACGCGGTGCGGTCGTCCGGCGCGATCCAGCGTTTGTAGGAGAGCGGGGAGGTGGAGATGCCGCCCTCCATGTCCGGTGGGAGCAGAGACTTCAATATTGCAAGTAAGCGCAGGGTGTACTGGACTCGTGCCTCCTCGCGCCAGTCAGGCGCGAAGACATCTTCCTTGATCGCCCGCTTGTGAAACGAACCGTAGGGAAAACCATTGATCAGAGCGACATAGAGATTCTGCTCTTTCAGGAAGGCCGCAAATTGTTCCAGGTGGTCGCCCTGGAGGAGCTCCTCGCTCTCGCGTGACGAAAGGCGCAGGCCTAATCCGAACGGCTTGGCTGGTGCGAGGCGTTGTTTGAGCGCAGGCCCGTATTTTTTGAGATTGGCGAGCACCTCGTTCCATCCGTCACCGGGGTGGATGTTGGTGCAGTACGTAAGGTGAAAGAAGCCGTCCGGTCCAAGCTGCACTGGATCATTGTAGGTTTTGGCATCCCTGAAGGCAAAGCATAACGGCAGTATAATCATCCTTGAAGAATGAGATGAAGGTTCCAAGGTTGATGCTGAGGATTGCCGTTCTCGTGGTGCTGGCTGGCGGCGCGGCGGCCGGGAACTGGCCGCAGTGGCGCGGTCCGTTCTTCAACGGCTCGAGCCCGGAGACGGGACTGCCGGAGAAGCTCGGCGAGGAAACCCTCCTATGGAAGACACCGCTGCCCGGTGCTGGCTCCAGCACGCCGGTCGTGTGGGACGATCGGGTGTTTGTGAGCGTCCGGGACGCTGAGTCCTATAAGCTCCTGGCGATGTGCCTGAGGTTGCAGGATGGAAAAGTCCTCTGGCGGCGGGAAATCGGGATTGGTTTCAACGAAAACGAGCGCAACGACGTGTCTTCGCCTTCGCCGGTGACGGATGGCAAGCGGGTGTATTTCTATTATGGGACAGGAGATCTCGCCGCTTTCTCAATAAAGGGACAGCCACTCTGGTCAAGGAATATTCAGAAGGAGCATGGGCCATTCCATATCTTGTGGATCTACTCGTCCAGTCCGCTGCTGTACGATGGCAGGCTCTACATCCAGGTGCTGCACGCAGATTATTCATATGAAGGCGGCGATCGGCGCGGCAGCCCCGCTGATTCGTACCTGCTTGCGGTGGATCCGAAGACGGGCGAGGATCTCTGGAAACGCGTCCGCGAGAGCGATGCCAGGGGCGAGTCGAAAGAGTCGTACGGCACCCCGATTCCGCATGAGCTGGATGGGAAGGTGGAAATCCTTCTCGTGGACGGCGACTACGTGACCGGGCACCGGAGCACCACCGGCAAAGAGCGCTGGCGCTGCGGGGGGTTGAACCCCTCGAAGAGAGGGAATTTCCGGGTGATTCCTTCCGCGCTCGCCTATGACGGGATGGTGTACGCCTGCGGGGCGCGCGGCTCACTGCTGCTGGCGATCAAGGCTGGTGGCCGGGGAGATGTGACGGCCTCGCATCTTGCCTGGAAATCGACCAAAGCGGCAGGCGATGTGTGCACGCCCTTGCTTTACCGGAGAAGGCTCTACGTTCTCAACGACAACAAGAAAAAAATCTACCGCCTGGATCCCCACACCGGCGAGGTTCAGGATGAAACCACGCTTGGTGGTTCAGCCATCTTCCGAGCATCTCCGACCGGCGCCGACGGCAAGATTTACTGCATGAACAAGCGAGGCGATATTTGGGTCCTAGCTGCCGATGACCTCCGGGTGCTCTCTCAATCCTCCCTGGGGGACGGGAGAAATTGCCGCTCCACGATCGTCGTGGCTCAGGGGCAGGTGTTGGTCCGCACGGGAAAGACACTGTACGCTTTCAGCGCGAACGCAAAGCGGTAGTCAATTCACCCTTCTCTATCCGCGAGTACTGTTGGTCGCTGAGTTGCACGTTGATATTTAATCACGCCTGTTTGTCTTTTCAAAGTTATCCTCGTTAACGGCGCCGCCCTGCTCGACGCCATGAAGACCCGGCTGTGCCGAACCTGCTGCCTGATAGAGGTCGTGAACGAGGTGGCTATCGGCAAGGCATCGGAAGGAAAGAAGTCTCCTGCGCGGAGAAAACGCTAGGTAACCATCACTGGCTACGGCACCGGTACACTGCACTTCTCAAGTATCGCGACGATCTCACCCGGCTGGCGGGACACATCCCAAACCCACTTGCCAAAACCGCCGTGTGTATTGACGGCTTTCACCCATTCGTTGAGGAACTCGCGCTTCGTACGATCTTCCTCGGAGTCCCTTCCCTTCACCTCAAGAACTAGCGTAGCGGCGTTGGCCAGCTTGATCATGAAGTCGGGACGATACTTGCGCACAACGCCATTGTGGACATACGGAATCTCGAAACCCAGATGATCGTTCTTCACCCAGGCCGCGACCTGCGAAGACCGTTCTAATTCAAACGCCTCCGCAACCTCCCAGGTGCTGTCGTAGACACAGTGGCTTATGTGCGAACGCTTGGTGTATTCACATGGCTTCGACGTGAACCACGTTCGAACACCCCCTGTCGAGCGCAACGGATGCTCGGTATCGAAGATCGGGGCGAGAGATTCTGTGTTCTCAAACCGGATCGCTTCCCATATATGCTGAACAACCTTGGACATGTTGAGCGTGATGATGATTCTTCGACGGGCTTCGTCCTGATTCAGGAGGGGCGGATTCACAACGATCAGATCGCTTGTGACGAAACGCTCGACAAGTCGAATCAACTGGGCCAGCAAGTACTCACGGTTTCCTTTCCACGAAGGCCGAATCAAGTCAAACTCATCGGCTGCAGTCTCGAAAACGATCTTCTGCATCCGAAACTTCTGCGACAGTTCCTGCAGATCAATCTCGGTCAGATGCATTATGTCGGGCTTCCCCTCAAGGATAGGGGCAAGCAAAGCTTGGGTTGCCGTATCCGAAGCGTTCAGCTTCAACGGCTTCACGCGTGTCAAATCAAGATCGAGTAGTGGGCGATACTCGTGGTCAATTCGAACGATGTTCGGCCACGATATCGCGTACTGAGTCTTCTCCTTGACCGGCTCGATCCTAGTCTTGGGATCTGGCGGAGGCGGAGGTGTTCCCTCTCCCCCCTCATGTGGAAGAAACGTGAATGGTACTCCAAAGATGTTGACGTATTCCGGATCGAACAAACCGCTCTCAGAATTGACCTCGTAGCTGGCTCGTCTCAGTCCACGCCCCACTACCTGCTCACAAAGCAACTGGCTTGAGAAGGCCCGCAGTCCCATTATGTGAGTGACCGTCTTGGCGTCCCAACCCTCGGAGAGCATTCCCACCGATATAACCTTCTGAATCTTCTCCCCAGGCTTTCCGACCTGTCCGACGGTGTCGACCTGCTGGCGCAAATACTCAGCCTGTTGGTCCTTGGTGAGCTTGGGCTTTGGATTGTCATTCTCCTCATCATCTATCTCTTCTCCCACCTCAGCCGACAATACAAGCTCTTCCACTCGTGACTCCGCCTTGTCCAGCACCCTTGAATCGATGTGCAGCGTTCGCTCCGCATCACGAAGCTCGTCAATCTTGATCTTCCCGTGAGTGAACGCGTAGTGCACCCGAGCCGCAGTCTCGGTCCGGTTGGCAACGGTGATCATGACCGGTGCCGTCGGGAATTCCGCTTCACGCCACTTCTTCGCGGTTTCCAACCAATCCTTCCCCAGCAAGTAGTAGCCATTGATTACCAAGTCTGGAAGCGGCTCTTGAGGTTCCGCCTTGCGATTCAGATCATCTTTCACATCCTGATCCATGTAGATGTGGTAGAGCTTCGACCTATAAGTGTGGACGTTCGGAACCCCGTCATCCCGAACCACCACACGAGGGGTCTTCACCAAACCTGCTTCGATGGCATCGTTCAAGCCGTAATCACAAACAATCCAGCCAAAGAGGGTCTCTTCACCAGCTTGATGTCCTGTGGGTGCGAACGGCGTGGCCGAGAGATCACAGCAGCATAGGATGCCTCGCGTCTTGTGTAGTCGATCCAACCCTCCGACCCACTGCGTAGCCTCTTCTATGTCGTCCTTGCTCACCCCCTTGACCGACGACTTCGGAGGTACGCGCCAAGCATGATGCGCCTCGTCGTTAATTACGAGGATGCTGCTCGCACTCGCAAGGTCGCCCAGCACGCGCCGAGTGAACGCTTCATCGCTTTCGGGACCCTTCTTGACTACCTTCGGGCCGTCATCAGGATCGAGGGGCATGAGAACATGCCAATTGCGGATCAAGACTCTTGCCTGACGAAGTTTGTCATGTAGACCTGGAGGAATGAGGCCGAACTCGTCATAGTAGTTTCCAGGATCAGAGGGCACCAAGACCTGCAATCGACGTTTCACCGTAAGCCCAGGAGCGACAACGAAGATATTCTTCGAGAATCTCTTGTCTTGCGGGTATGTCGCCTTGTTCAACACGTGCCAGGCGATGATCATCGCCATCGCAGTTGTTTTCCCTGAACCAGTCGCCATCTTGAGACAGAGCCGGACGAACTCCCCACCGTCACTCGGGATCGTGATCCCCTGACGTTCGGAAGCAGACGCCTCTGTCAGCCAGATCATAGTTTCGATGGCCTCAATCTGACAGAAGAAGAGCCTTCGGTCCTCTCCCCGCTGCTGTGGATCATGCCAATGCTCAAGGAGGCGCTTGGTGATGCCGGAGACCCCGGCATATGGAGTGGTGGAATGCTGGCGCCACGCCTTGACCCGATCCCTTATCTGGTTGACCAGAGGAAGAGCGACAAAGATGCCAGGATCGTCGAAAGATTTCGAACTCTCTGAGGCCCGGATATAGCCGGCCGGCCGGCGATTCTCAACCAGGCGGAATAGCTGAGTTTCGCGATTATATGACCAGTGCTGAGAAGGCTCCTCGAAGGGGCTATTTATAACTAGGCGATCGATTCCTCCTGGCATTACTTGACGTCGATGATCCGGAGACTCTCAATGCCCCGATCATCAATGATCTTCACAGCCACTCGCTTGCCAGGTTCGAACGGAAGTGAAACAGTGCCCCGATAGACCTCGATGCGCTGCTCATCGATCTCAGCCTTGAGGTTCCTCGCGAGCCTGCTCCATCCTTCGCCGTCGCCAGCCATCGGGAAAAAGACCTGACGTGGATAGAGGCTTCGTCCATCGTAGTCGGGGTCCAGTAGCCACATGGCAATCTTCTTGGTATCTCCAGACTCGATACTGCCTGTCCTTGTGTTGTAGTAGTCGAAGCCTCGCACTTCCACTTGTAACTTCCCCTTGTCAGAACCAGACTTGATGGTTCTAAGCTCCACGTCAGGTTGGCCGACCAACCAGAAGCTCTGATTGCTGGACCGACTCTTCTTCAAATCGTCCGTCAGCAAGTCAGTGTTCATTTGAGCCTTGAGAAAAGTGAAGCCTGTTTTCTCCTTCGTTAGCTGGTCAATATCCTTGGCCGCCTCAGGATCAAACTGGAACGCGGAAAAAACAATAACTGATGGCTTTGGATGGAGGGTGCGGGCTTCCTCCCAAGCCATCTCAACTTGCTTCTGTTCCAAAGGAGCATATTCCGGGCCGAAAGAAACAACGACCCGTTGTGGGCTTGCTTCGTTTGTTTCAGCCACCGCATGCAAATGGCGAGTCGCCCCTAGCGGCTCGACCCGCGAGAAGCAAATCATCTGCCCACTCTTGCCTCGAATACCGCTCTTCCCTAGTTCATCCCTCCATTCAGCATGACGCAAGGTAGCATCCTCTCGTCCTACAGACATGTCTCCTTCCCGTGTCCTCTCATTAAGTTCAGCGAGAGGCATAACCCCTGGCGATGGCACTGCTTCAACAGTGAACGGGCCCGATACCCGAATCTTGCCAGTGTCAATCTCCGGCTGGTCCAGCAAATCTTCTTGGGCAGGAGGCTCATTCTGTGCCAAGCATCGCAACGTAACATGAGGTACTCGCTTGTAGTTGAAACCTCCGCCAACTCCTTGCTCGGCATACCGATAGGAATAGAATGGATAAACTGCCGTCATTAGGCGCTGCTTCGCTAGTGTGATCGCCACACGAGAAGTGTCACAAGTGATCCATCGCCGTCCCCACTGCTCACATACAAACGCTGTGGTTCCAGAGCCAGCAGTCGGGTCGAATACCAGGTCCCCCGGAGCGGAAGTCATAAGAACACACCGCGCGATGACCTTGTCGTTTGTCTGCACAACATAGACTTTTCTCATGCCGCTTCCAGATGCCGTGTCATTCCAGATATTCGTCAAGGGGTTGACCGGAAAGTCGTCCACATACCGAATGTATGCGAGAGTGCTTCCTGTCCTTGCCACCCTCCCACGTTTGATCAGTTGCTCCATTCCTTCTTTGTTGGTTGACCAACTCCTACCCGCTGTTGGACGAAATACTTGTCCTCCGAGTTTCACTGGATAGATGCAACTCTCGGTTGTGCCGGCCGCCAGAAGAATCTGGTACCGAAATATCTTTGAGCCATTCGGAATCAACGTCAGATCCTCTTGCTCCTGCGCTGTCATAGGACGCCGGTCCCCGGAAGCTTCCTCGACCATCCTGTATGCCGTATCGCCATACAAGTCTTTCTCGGCATAGAGAGCATTGAATTTCATCTGCTCTCGATTCTTTGCGTACCATAGTATGTAGTTCGCGACAGCCGGAAGGGATTCTGTGCCCAATCCGGCAGTCTTCTTGAACGTTATCAACGAAGCGAAACCCTTACTCCCAAACACTTCATCCATGAGATTCCTAACAATATGGATGTTCTCTTCAGAAATCTGAACAAAACAGGATCCGGTTTCGGCAAGTAGTTCCCGGGAAAGCAGAAGGCGATCTCGAAGATAGGTTAGATACGAATGGATTCCTATCTCCCACGTATCACGAAAGGCCCGGATCATCTCAGGTTCCTGAGTGAGATCCTCATCCTTCCCTTCCTGAACCGATCGCTTGTTGACGAATGGTTGGAAATTAGACCTATATGTCACTCCATACGGGGGATCGATATACACTACTTGCGAAACGCACCCCGTTTGAACTGGACCGGAGAACAAGGGTAGTCTGAGCCCAGC
>CAZPLZ010000065.1:0-17788 GCA_964587525.1 uncultured bacterium
CGCATGCCTGGCCTGCCGGTCTCCGAACAGCCGCTCACCCGGCGATCACTCAACACGGTCTTTGCTGAGATCGGCCGCGATCTGGCCCAGGTGCACGCCATCACCAGGAAGGAATTCGGCTATGTGGGTCCCCACCGTCCCATGGCGCCCCAATGGGACTGGTGCAGCGCCTTTGTCATCATGTGGAACCGGCTGCTGGACGATATTGAACGCTGCGAGGGCTATTCCCAGGACGACGCCACGCTGATGCGGCGGCTCCTGAACAAGCATCTGGCGGTCTTCAAGCGACCGGTGGCAGCGTCCCTCCTGCACATGGATGTGTGGGCGGAAAACATCCTCTGCGATGCCGAGGGGAAGTTGACCGCGTTGCTGGACTGGGATCGCGGATTGTGGGGAGACCCGGAAATTGAGTTCGCCGTGCTCGATTACTGTGGCATCTCAGAGCCGTCCTTCTGGGAAGGCTATGGCCGGCAGCGGGACACTTCACCCGAGGCGGAGATCAGGCGCCTCTTTTATCTGTTGTACGAGCTACAGAAATATATCTTTATCCAGCGGGTGCGCGGCGGCTCGGCCTCCTCCGGAGCCCGCTACCGTCAGCAAGCGCTATCACTGGCGAGTCAACTCGGCTAGCTCGCGCTCCAAGACGGGCAGCTCGTCCGACAGCGGGTTGAGCTCCTTTCCGCGCTCCATGGCGGCGCGGGCCGCGCCGGGCTGTCGCGCCTCGATCAGGGCGCGGGCGAGCGAGAACCACAAGGGATGTGACTTCGGCGCGATCGCGGTCGCACGGCGCAACGCCGCCACGGCGCCAGCGGCATCCCCCGCGGCCAGCACCAGCTCGCCGTACCCGCCTTGCGCGTACGCACTCTCGGCGCCAGCGGCCAGCGCCTCCTTAAAGCGTGCACGCAGCGTGGGGAGGTCCTGACCCACCTCGACCAGTTCGCGCATCAGCCAGTCCTGGGGCCCAGGCAGGTGGAGTTGAGGAGAGCCCGGCTTCCGCGGGGCGCCCAGCTCGTAGACCGCACAATCGCCCCGGTGATATTTGAGCTGCGCCCGTGAGTTCCAGAACCGTGCCCAGGCCGAGATCTCATCGGGGCTCCACTTCTCTCCCTTCACGCTCCCCATAGCTTTGCCACGGATGTAGAACACCGTGCGGGCGCGCCACTGCTTAAACTGCCGCGCAAACGCAGCCTCATCCCGGTGGCGGCGGGCAAGGAGATAGATCCAGCGCTGGGAACCCGGGGCGTCGCAGTCAAAGACCGCTTCCCGGTTCAGCATGTAGGCCTGGACATCACTCACCACCACGACCCGCTCGCCCACCGGTACTTCATGGTTCATAACATTGACGCACATCGCGTACCACGGGCTGGGCACCCGGACCCGCAAGTAATAGATCTTCACCGGTTCCAACCCCAGGGAGACCCAGTACATGGTGAACATGCGGTGCATGTCCACAAGGTGATACATGGCTCCGAATCCAACCGACAACCATGCCAGTCCGCAGACGGCGCGGCGGATAACCGTAAGGTCCATGTCTTCAAGGCGCCGCCATTGAACCGCCGCCAGAATGCACAGCGGGAGGGCCACCGGCTGCCAGTACCTTCCATCAGGCGCCAACAGCAGGACGAGCACGGTGAAGATCAGGATGTACACTTTCAAAAAGTGCTCGTAGCCCCTGAAGCGCCATACCAGCACCGGCAGCATGCCCAGCACGAACGGTGAGTACACCGCGAACGATCTTTTTTGCAGAAATTCCCATAACCCGATCACCAGCGCTTCACCACGCGCAGCCCAGGTGGTCGGCAGGAGCTTGGGGATCACTTCCACCATGGCGGTCTGACTCACGCCCGAAGCCCATTCAAGTTTGCCGAGCATGCTGTAGAAAAACGGCGCCACCGGATCGCCCGTGAAGACCGTGTTCTTAAGCAGCCATGGCACCACCGGGAGCGCAGAGACCAGCGCCATGACCGTCACCAACCTGACGGCCGTGCCGGTGGCCAACAACGCAGACCCCAACGAAATCGCCGCCAGAATCCCGGTGTACTTGGAGCCCATGGAGAACCCGAGCAGGATTCCAGCGGTCAGAGGTCGTCCGCGCCAGGCTTCGTGCAGCGCCAGCAACTGAAAGAATGTCATTCCCAGGTCAATGTAGTTTTCCGACGCCAGCGTGCCGATGAGCGGCATCGTCAGCGCCAGCGCCACCGCGCGCAGAGCGGTCCTCCGCCCGCATGGCACCGCGAGCTGCAACAGTGCGAATCCACAGCACAGCCAGAACGACCAGTTCACCAGCTTGGCTGACTCCTCCCCACCCAACAGCCAGGCGAGCCCGTAGAGCATCTCAACAGTTTGTGGGTAGTGTGAAGGGTAGATATATGGAACGAAATAAATTTTGTGCTGCAACTCGTACAACTTGGGCAGCCGAAGGTGATAGTATGCGGGGTCCCACCCCACCTCGGGACCCAGCGCCATCAGGAAGCACACGAGACCCATCACCGCCAGCGCCACCAGCAGCCAGCGGGCCTCCCGCGACTCGCGATAGACGCCAGCCATGAGAAACTTCCCTCCAAATGCAAACCGAACTCGCTCGCGGATCACCAACCGCGTGACGCCGGTTAAAGCTAGCCCCCAAGCCAGCGGGGCCGAGAACAGGCCGCACAATCCAAGTCCCAGTGCCACAAGGCCCAGGACGCCAAACCCCAAGCCAAGATTAAGCAGCCACCTCTCTGCGAGGTCGGGAGCGGCGGGACCCCTTCGCACCCAATTCGCCGTCACCGCGCCCCAGCTCCAGGCGGCACCCAGCAGAAGCAGCGCCAGCGCAATGTGCCAAGCGTGGCTGACCCAGACCCGTGTGAACACAGCCAGGTCGAATGCCCTGAACGAGTAATGAATCAATTTGAGCCAGGAATCGTGGAGGGACGCGGGCAGATTCAAGCCAATAACCACGTTGAGACAGGCCAGCACCAGAAAAGTCAGCAGCGACCAGGCTTGAATACGCGTCATTGCAGGTAGTTAAGGAACTTGAGGCTTAGATGCCCTCAATCAGCAGCATGATGACCCCGCGCGGCGGGATGGGCGGGGTGAGGAATTGCTTTCGTACCTGCCCAATCGGCTTCGGCCGGATCCCATCCAGGAGGGAGACAGCGGCGCGGGTCAGGCCGAGCCAGCTCAGATCCACCACCGTGCTGCGAGAAACGCCGCTTAAATTGAAAACACCGACACGGAAGCGGCTCCGGCCCAGCGGGAGCGCGAGCACCCGGGGATGCTCACGCACAAACATGTCCACCGGCACAGCCGGGTGCACATGCGCAGCCTTCAGCGTGCGGGCCAGCAGGTCCAGGCGTTCCGGGGGCAGCGCCGGCAGCGGGTCGCTCGCGAACAGTGCCCCGCCCGAAAGCTCCACGCTAGCCGCCAGAGCGCGGCTGGTCTCTTCGGTCACACCCTCCATCGCTCGGACCACGATCACGTCATGATCCGTGTTCCAGAGAGTCCGGTGCGCCCAGAACCGCTGATGGGTTTCACGCGCCGCCTCCCTGAAGCTCTCCCAGAGATCGCCGCCGGGGTGGATGTCGTGGCTCGCACGCATACCATCCACCAGGCCCACGGACGGCTGATACGGCGCCGTGCATCCAAGCAGATAAGCGCCTCCAGCCCCCTTGCGGATCGCCCTAAGGCCCTGCCGGTACGCTTCCACCCGGGTCACAGGCTGCGCGCGGACGCCCTTCAGGCACCCCAAAAACAAGAAGTCGAGCTTGAAGTATCTGTACCCGAACTGCCGCAGGGTGGCGAAGAGCTGTGTCAGCCACTGTTGCACTTCCGGATGGCTGCCATCCAAGGCGTACCAAGGCTCGTGCGGCTCAGCCCAATCCACTTCCCACGCGAGCGGGTTCCCGGCGCCATCCTTCACCATCCACGCTGGGTGCTCCTTGAAAAGCTTCGACGAAGCTTGCGCGACGAACGGTGCCAGCCAGAGACCAGGACGGCATTCGAGCGCCGCGATCTGTCCAGCCAGCCACTCCAGCCCGTGCGGGAACCGCTCATTGGTCTCCAGCCAATCGCCATATGCTGTCTGGTAACCGTCGTCGAGTTGCACCACCGGAAGTGGCAGCGACTCGCGGCGTCCGGCCAGAAACCGGGCGTGTTCCAGTTGAATATCCTCTGTCACATTCTGCTTGCGGTAGAAGTACCAGGAACACCAGCCCGCGGGCACGGGCTTGAGCTTCACGTTCATCTGCCGGCCAAACCGCACCGCGTACTGTGTCAGTCCCTTCAGGGCATCGCCATGCAGGCCAATGTAAAGTGTTTCCGTTTCCAAAGCGCCACCTGGCTCAATCACGACGCCCTCGGTTTCGCAGACGGCCGCCAGCTCGAGCTCCCCCCGGTCCTTCCTGAAATCAATCCACGTCATCTGGCGGCGAGCCGTGAGGAACCCGAGCACCAGACCACCGGTGCCCGCGAACTTCACCACGGCCTGGCCCCAGCTCCGAGTCTGCACACGTTCCCCCGTGAGAGCGATCAGCGCACTGTTCCGGGGGTCCTGATCCTCCCGGTGCGCTCCACCAAATGTGTAGCCCATGCGCAGAATCTTCCACCCCTCCAGCGGGCCCCACTCGATGACATGTGGCTGGCCGAACGCGGTGCGGACCAGCCTCACCTGGCGGAGGACAAGCGGCGATTCGCCCCGGTTGCGGATCGTCGCGGCGATCAGCACGCCGGACGGGTTGGGGCTATGCTGAAGGGTCAGCTCTACTGCGATCCGTCCGCGGGCCAATTCACTGAGCCAGAACCCGGAGCCCATCACCAATCCTGCCTGGCACGTCGTCAGCACATCTCCGTTTTCGAGTTCAATCTCAACCCAGAATTTTTCCAGGATGGGAAAGCGCTTGCGCCCCAGGATGGACACCATCCCCTGCCGTTCGTGGATCACCCATCCATAGTCAGGCCGAGGGGGTGAGGCCAGCCGTCTGGTCGGCTTCCTCCTTGCGGTTCTCTTCTTCACCGCTTGATGGCGACCGTCACCCCGTCCCGCACCGTGAGCATGACGGCCTCGACCCGGGGATCGGCATGGACACGCTTGTTGAATTCGACCAGGGCACGATCGTGCTCATCTTTCGGCTTGAGAACGCGGCCGCTCCACAGCACGTTGTCCGCTACCAGCAGCCCGCCACCCCGCACCAGCGGAACGCACACCTCCCAGTAGTGCAGGTAGTTGGTCTTGTCGGCGTCGATGAACACCAGATCGAACGGCCCCTGAAGTGTCTTCAGGGTCTCGCGCGCGTCGCCAAGCATGAGATGGATTTTCTTCCCGTGTGGGCTACGCGCCCAATACTGCTTCGCGATTCGCGTGGTTTCAGGATCTTCATCCAAGGTCGTCAACACCCCATCGTCCGGCAGCCCCTCGGCCATCACGAGCGCGGAATATCCCGTGAAGGTACCGATTTCCAGCACCGCCTTTGCCTGGACCATCCGGACCAGGAGCCGCAGTAACCCTCCCTCCAGCCGCCCCACCTGCATCTGGGGAGCGTCAGTCTGCGCGTACGTGACCTTCACCAGTTCGCTGAGCAGGGATGACTCTTCCGGACTGTGGCGCGCAGCGTATCGTTCGATTTCTTCCGGAACCAGGGTCAACATGACCGGATAAACCGAGAGCCGGTCCACAACTGGACCGGCCCGGCATTCATTTCTTTTAATCCCGTCTTTTAATCCTGTGCAGTCGATTTACGGCAGGCGCTTTGTGACCTCGTCCCAGTTCACGGTGTTCCACCATGCCGTCAGGTAGTCAGCACGACGGTTCTGGTACTTGAGATAGTAGGCGTGCTCCCACACATCCACACCCAGAATCGGCTGCTTGCCCTCCGTGAGCGGGTTGTCCTGGTTAGGCGTGGAGGTAATTTCGAGTTTGCCCTTGTTGGACACCAGCCAGGCCCAGCCACTGCCAAACCGACCCATGCCAGCCATCGCGAACTGTTCCTTGAATTTGTCAAAGCTGCCGAAGGCGCTATTCATCGCATCCGCCAGTTTGCCCGACGGCGCGCCGCCCTTTTTGGGACCCATGATCGTCCAGAACATGGAATGGTTCACATGGCCGCCACCATTGTTGCGAACCGCGGCCCGGATGCCCTCCGACACCTTGCCGAGATCCTTGATCAGCTCCTCCGGACTCAGTTTGGCCAAGTCCGGTGCCCCCTCGAGGGCCTTGTTCAGGTTGGTGACGTAAGCCTGGTGATGCTTGCCGTGGTGAATCTCCATCGTCTGCTTGTCAAGGTGAGGCTCTAGCGCATCAAACGCGTAAGGTAATTTTGGAAGTTCGTGTGCCATGCTATTCCTCCTATCTGTTTACGAAACACTAACCACCTTTCAATAAAACCAGGAACAAACCGAACCCACCTTAGCCCGGCGGGTGCCATTGTATCACCCTCAGTTACTTCTCGAACGCAGCGTCAAAGGCCAGGGTAGATGGCTTGAAATCAACCTTTTTCACAAAGGCACACGCTTCGGCGGCGCCATGTTCGCGCTCCATACCGGAGTCCTCCCACTCAACCGAAAGCGGCCCCTGGTAGCCAATATGGTTCAACGCGCGGATGATCTCCTCGAACCTCACGCCCCCGCGGCCCAGGCTGCGGAAATCCCAGCCCCGCCGCGCGTCGCCAAACGGAAGGTGACTGGCCAAAATCCCGGTGCGCCCATCGATCTGCAGCGCCGCATCCTTCATGTGCACGTGGTAGATGCGATCGCTGAACTCATTGATAAATTTCACCGGATCCACAAGCTGCCAGAGCAGATGGGATGGATCGAAGTTGAATCCGAATTCCGGCCGCCGGTTGACTGCCTTGAGCGCCCGCTCCGCGGTTACGATATCGAATGCAATTTCCGTCGGATGCACTTCAAGCCCAAACTTGACCCCGACTTCTTTGTAGACATCCAGGATCGGGTTCCATAGATCTGCAAATCGTTTGAACCCGTCCTCGATCTGCTGTGGCGCGACCGGGGGAAACGAATACAGGAGGTGCCAGATCGGCGAGCCCACGAATCCGTTCACAACCTTGAGCCCCATGTTGGCGGCGGCCCGCGCCGTGAGTTTCATCTGCTCGATCGCCCACTTCCGCTTCTCCTCAGGTTTGCCTGCACAAGACTTGGGCGCCAAGGCGTCAGAGCGCTCGTCGTTGAGATCCAGCACGAGCTGCCCGGCCAGGTGATTGGAGATCGACCAGATCTTGAGCCCATGCTTCGCCAGCAAATCCTGACGGCCCTTGCAGTACGCTTTATCCTTCGCGCCTTTCTCCACGTCGAAGTGATCGCCCCAGCAAGCCAGCTCCAATCCGTCGTAACCCCATGATTTCGCCTTCTTGGCAAGATCTTCCAGGGCCAGATCAGCCCACTGTCCCGTGAATAATGTGACTGGTCGGGCCATGACGTCCTCCTTTAGTTAATGCGCGGCACGCGCACCCAGCGCCGCTTTCGTGCTGATATGGACATGGCTTCCAGGACCGCCTGGTTGCGCGTGCTGTCTAGGAAGTCAGGCGAGAGTGGTTGGTTGTTCGAAAGCCCCGTCAGGAAATCCGCAGCCTGATTCACGAACGTGTGCTCATACCCGATGATGTGTCCCGGGGGCCACCAGGCATCGATGTACTTGTGGGCGCCAGGCTCCGTCACCAGGATGGTGCGGAATCCCCGCAGGTGCGCTGGATCGGATTCAGAGTAGTACTGCAACTCGTTCATGCGCTCGAAGTTGAACACGATCGAGCCCCTCGAGCCGTTGATCTCAAACCCCCAGCCGTTCTTCCGGCCCGATGCAAACCGCGTGGCCTCATACGTGGCCAGCGCCCCATTCGAGAACTTCGCCAGCGCGACCACGGCATCATCCACGGTGACCCTGCCCTTGCCCCTGGCTTTCGTAGCCTTGAGTCCCCCGGCCATCGCACCGAGCGGACGGGCCTTGATGAACGTCTCCATGTGCGTGCAGACCTCCACCGGCTCGGCGCCCGTGACAAACCGGGTCGCGTCGATAATATGCGCGTTGATATCTCCATGCGCCCCGCTGCCGGCAATCTCCTTGCGCAGGCGCCAGATCAGCGGGAATTTCGGGTCCATGATGAAGCTTTGCAAATAGACCGCACGGATGTGATAGAGACGCCCGAGGCGCCCCTCTTCCACGATGCGACGCGCGAGCTGAATCGCCGGGATGCGGCGGTAGTTATGCCAGACCATGGTCCGAATCCTGGCTTTGCGCGCCGCGGCCAGCATCGTCCTGGCCTCCTTGAGGTTCCTGCCCAACGGCTTCTCGCAGATAATATGCTTCCCAGCTCTGGCCGCTCCGATAGCGATCTCGGCATGGGTATCATTCGGCGTGGCGATGTCCACCACGTCAATGTCAGGGCGGGAAACCAGCCAGCGCCAGTCGGTCTCCACACTCTCCCAGCCCCAGTTTTCCGCGAACCCGCGAACCGCCGATTCGTTGCGGCCGCACACCGCCCGCAGAACCGCTTTCACCCCCACATTGAAAAACTGATTGACGCGGATCCAGGCGTTGGAGTGGGCCTTCCCCATGAATTTGTACCCGATCATTCCGACCCTGACCTCACTCATCGCTTCAACCTCCTCTCCTCGATCTTCTCTTTTTCCGGACTCACCTGATCCCCCTCTCCCCTTTCGGGGAGATGGGAAAAACACGTTGCGTATCATAGCCTAAGATAGAGACCAATGGCCATCAGCGCTTTCGAGCATGAAGTGATGACCCAGCCGCAGGCTCTGGAGCGGATCCTCACGGCCTATGCCGGGCCGGATTCTCCGCTCAGCAGGCTGGATCCGCTCCTGAAGACCGTCAAGGTGCCTTCCATGATGTTCCTCGGCATGGGTAGCTCCCTCTTCGCCTCGTACCCGGCCATGTACATGCTGGCGCTGCGCGGCCTGCCGGCATACTCTGTGGACGCGAGTGAATATTTGTATTACCGGCTTGATCGTCCGCAGGGAGGATTCCTGCCAGTTTTGATCTCTCAATCAGGGGAGAGTCCGGAAATCAAGAAAATTATTGAAGGATTCGGCGGCCACCAGCCCTACATCGCGATCACCAATAACGAACAGAGCGCCCTGGCCAAATCTGCCGCCGCCGTTCTCCCGATCATGGGTGGTGAAGAAAAGAGCACCACCAACAAGACGTATACCAATACCCTGGCCGTGGCTACCCTCCTGGCCGCCCGCCTGGCCAACCTGAACCTCCAGGAACTCATCGCGGCTATGCGTCCGCTGCCGGAGGCCATGTCCAGTCTGCTAAATGGCTGGCGGAACCGGGTCGCGCTGTTCGCAAACTTTCTTGCCAATCCGGGGCACGTAGACCTGATCGGGCGGGGCCCCTCACTAGCCACTGTATGCCAGGGATCGCTGATTTTTCGGGAACTGGCTCACATCAAGTGCGCGCCGTTGAACTCCGGCCTCTTCCGCCACGGGCTCATCCCCAGCATGAAGGACGGTGGAGCATTGATCGCCTTCGCTCCAGCCGGGGTTACTGATCATCTCACCATCAGCCTAGCCGACGAGGTCGTTGAGAAGGGCGGACGGGTCATCCTCGTGACCAACCGGGACATTCCTCCTGGCCCCAGGAAACTGGTGTACCGCCTCCCCAATCTGGAGGGCGTCTTCGAACTTCAGATGCCGATCCTGGAAATCCTGCTGATCGAGCTCCTGGGCATCCTCTTCGCCGAGCGCCGCGGGATGGAGCCCGGGGAAGGGATCACGAAAATCACTCCAAAAGAGTGATGCGATGAATGACCGGGTGGTTGTCATCACTGGCGGAGGAGCGGGAATTGGAAAAGCCTGCGCGCTGCGGTTTGTCCAGGAAGGATGGCGGGTCGTCATCACCGACGTCTCCCCGGAAGACGGTCGGAAAACCCATGATCAGATTCAAGCCCAGGGTGGCACTGCCATCTTCTGTGAAGGTAACGTCGCGAATGAAGCTCACTGCCAGGCATTTGCCAAAGCAGCCGTGGACACCTGGGGCCGCATCGACGCGCTGGTGGCCAACGCCGGCGCCAGGGTCTACAGCAGTATTCTGGAGGCCACCGAGCAAGACTGGGAGACGATCCTGGGAGTCAACCTCAAGGGCGTGGCCTATTCCTGCAAGGCGGCCCTGCCAGCAATGATCCGGCAACAGGCAGGCGCCATCGTGATCATCTCCTCTGCCAACGCTCAGATAGGCAGAGCCGCCATGCCGCTATACGACGCCACCAAGGCTGCGGTGCTCTCGCTCACTCGCAGCCTGGCCGTAGCCCATGGCAAGGACGGAATCCGCGTGAACGCAGTCTGTCCCGGATTCACCGTCACGGATTTTCACGAGCGGGCCGCTGCCAAAAAGGGCACGTCCCCGCAGGAACTCCGAGCGCAAAGCGCTGGCTACGCCCTGCTGGGGAAACCAGCCGAGCCGGCCCAGATCAGCTCCGCCGTATACTTCCTGGCCAGCGAGGATGCCTCAAACATAACCGGTCAGTCCCTGTTCGTGGATGGCGGCCTTTCTATAACATAAACCCAGGCGAAAACGATGCACGCAAGGCATCGCTCCATTCTTTTCCTCACCTCTATCGTCGCCTCTCTCCCTTCTTCTGCTTTCTCGACTCCCGCCGCCATACGAGTTGATCCCACCCAGGTCCTCCGCACCATGGACCGAGGAAAGCTCATAGGAACGAACATCGCTGTCTGGAACAGCCAGAACGTTTTGGAAAACAAGGAACTCTTGGATTGGTTTGACCAGTGGAGGCCTGGGATCGTCCGGATGCCTGGAGGGAGCACCTCCGACCGGCTCTATTGGAACGGCCATGGGGTACGCCAAGGAGACCAAATCGATGCCTCCAAGCTCAAGGACGGGTTCTGGGAGATCGACTACTCCGCGTACGCTCCGCTCTTCATGCTCAATCCGGACCGTTCAATCCAAACTCCCTGGTTCGGCAACGTGGACATCAAAACCCTTCACGAATTTATCTGTGGGCTTCCCCATGCCCAAACTCTGGTCACCGTCAATGCGGGCACTGGCAGGGCCAGGGATGCCGCCGAGTGGGTTCAATGGGCCAATAAAAAACAGGAATACGGTGTTGAGTACTGGGAAATCGGCAACGAACTCGAGGGACACTGGGAAGCTGGACACACCCTGCCTGACGGGCGTGAGCTGACGGCTGAGATGTACGCCCAGCGCTTCGCAAAGTTCTCTAAAGCGATGAAAAAAGCTGATATGAACATTAAAATCGGAGGGGCGGCAGGAGGGTCCTCCAAGGGCGGGTTTGCCGAAGCGATGCTGAAAATCTCTGGCAAACACGTGGATTTCGTCTCGTTCCACACCTACCCCACCGCTGACAACCGGGAAGACGAACCCAAAATGTTTTCCCGCATTGTCGAGCTTGGCGCGGAAATCCAACGGATCCGGGAATGGATCCGCCGGTATCAACCTCAAAGAGCGTCACAGATCGAGATCGGAATCACTGAATGGAATTGCAAACTTCACGCGGACCGGTACACCTCGGACCTGTTCAGCGCACTGTGGTCATGCCTCTGGATCGGCGAGATGATGAAGACCGGCGTGGACTTCGCCACCCAGTGGGATGCCTTCACTCAGGGCAAGGATAGGGAAGGCGGCCACGCCCTCATCCTGCCGGACCCGCTGACCCGCAAGAGCCAGTACTGGGCCATGTGGCTCTGGCGCAACCACATGGCCGACACATTGGTGCACGCAACCGTAGAAGGCGCGGATCAACTTTCGGTCGTGGCCACGAAATCCGCCGACCTGCTGTTCGTTATGGTGGTCAACCGGTCCCGGACCGAGTCCGTGAAGGCCAGGATCGACCCAATAAACCTCAAGCTTCCTGAAACGATCGAGATCATACGCCTCACCCACGGGGAGTACTTCTGGAACAATCTAACGAAGCGGGCAGACTGGAATTCCGGCCCCCAAGCCTTGCCCATGCAGCCAGGCAAGACCCAATCCCTAACGTTCCCTCCATTTTCAATAACGGTGGTCAGGATTCCGTTGCACGACAAAGCAGGACCTGAATTCGTGTTGCGCAAACCTGACAAGAGCGTTCACATCGAGCGGGAGCTCCGCATCCTGATTCCCAAGAGCGCGTCGGCCGATACTCCGGTTGAGGGCTGGGTTCGAGCTTACGTGAAAGGAACCGACAAACCGTACAGTTCTCCATATGTTTCTCCCGGCAACGCAGCGCTCACGGTGGTGGGAGCCGGCACGTTAGACCGGGCCGAAGTGCGCCTGAACGAGGCCGCGGGGCGTTTCTTCCTGACTCCCTCGGCTCCCGGAAAAGTAAAGGTGCTGGCGAAGGCGAAGGGAACGGCCGCTTCCGCTACCATCGAGTTCAAACCCATCAAAGAGCGACCCTTCGTCGTCTGGGACTTCGAGGTGGAGACGCTGGGCGAGGGTTACGCATCCCATTGGCCGCTTGCCACCGATCAAAACGTGAAATCCAACCGGAGAGTGGTGCGGATTGACCTGCCCGGTGTGGTTCCCAGCGAGAAAACCAGAGAGATACTGAAGATATCTGATTTCCCGCCCAAAGAGGAATTGGATCGTACGCGGATCGGAGGCGTGGTCTTCGATCTTCTCGTTCCAGAAACATTTAAGTGCGCCGACCCTCAGGGCGGGATCGACATCATCATGCAAAGTCATGGCAACTACTGGATGATGCTGGGGAAAATTAACTTTTCAGAGGCAAAAGGCACATGGAAGACTTTCACCGTCAGAGCGGAGAACCCGGATCACCGCAAGGTCATGGGCGAAGCCTTCAGCCTCTGGTTCGTGCTCTCGACGAACCAGCCAGCCAAAGGCCCCCTCTACCTCGATCGCATCGGATTCCTCCTACGGTAAGCTACTGATGACGAATCCGCACATCAAGAAACTAGCGCTTCTCGGAGGGAAGCCTCTCGGCGCGCCCAAGCCGCCTCGCTATCCACAGATCACGAGCCAGGGCATCCGGTGGGCTACAGAGCTACTGAAAAGCGGCGCGACAGTGGGCCTGGGCCGCTCTCACCCGGTGATCAAAAAAGCCGAACGCGCCATCAGCCGCTATCACCAGGGCCTCTGGGCTTTCGCCACGTCGAGCGGACATGCCGCCCTGCACACCGCTTTGATGGGGCTAGAGATCGGCCCAGGCGGTGAGGTCATTACCACCCCATATACGTGGGGCGCCTCGATATCTTGCATCCTGCATACGGGGGCCATCCCGGTGTTCGTGGATGTCGATCCGGTGACCGGCCTGCTCGACCCGGGCTGCATTGAGCCAGCGATCAGCCGGCGCACCAAAGCGATCCTGGTGGTGCATATCTATGGCCAGCCAGCCGATATGAAAACGATTAATCGCATTGCCAACCGGCGCAAACTGCGCGTCATTGAGGATGGCAGTCAGGCGCATGGCGCCACGATCAACGGGAAAACGGTCGGCAATTTCTCCGATGCAGCAGGATTTTCGTGCATGGGGGGAAAACTCCTGGCCACGGCGGAAGCCGGCTACATGGTCACACCGCATAAAGATGTGTACTGGAAAGGCGTAATGATGTGCCAGCACCACGGCCGGGCAGGCGATCCCGGGTTCCCGAACGCGCTAAAGCCTTATGTGGATTCCCTGGTGTTTACTTACCGGCTCTCTCCGGTCATCGCCTGTCTGTTGCCGGGCCAGCTTGCGAAACTCAATCGCGAAGTGCGTGCTCGCCGGCAAAACGTCGCTCGCTTGCGCAACTTGATGAAAGGCAGCCGGTTGTTCACCTTTCCCCATTACGCCAGCGGGATCAAACCCTCCTACCACATGCTCACCATGAACTGCGAGACTGAATGGGCCGGCATCTCACGCGACGTCATCCTCGAAGCGCTCTCGGAGGAAGGGCTTCACTGCTCTCCCTACCTGCCCTCACCGATTACGACTTGGCGAAGGCTCCAATGGCGGAACTACCGGGGTCCGGTGCCCTTTTGGATGGATTCGCTGCGACGCGCAAAAACTGATTACGCCTCGCTTAAATTACCAAACTGCGAGTACAAGATCGCCCATGAGGTGCAACTGGGTTGGAATTGGGTCCGCGACGATCCTGCCGCCATGCGCAAGATCGCCGCCATTTTCGAAAAAGTCGAGAGCAATCTTCCGGATCTCAAAGCGTACGCCCATCGGCATGGACAGTAGAGTGTGCCTTGCTGCACTGGGGTTAGTCTTCACGGTCGTTCTACAAACGCCCAGGGCTTGCGCCGATGGCATCTGCGTGTCCAGCATCACTGGGAATGCGACTGAGGCGACCTCGCCGTTTCTCTTTCCGAACTGGAAGGTTGCGCATGTGGACACCTATGACGTATGGCTCTGCGCCACCAGCATTTGTACGTGGGATACAACGGAGACCTTCAGGGGACTGACGATTCAAAACTACGGGACGGCCACCAGCAGCGACCTCAATGCGGTGTATTTTTACATCTTATGTGGTTCGGGTGGCAGTAAGGTCGACTATGGCCCGATTTCCATGACCTACGCCGGGGTCTGGAGCGGCTCCCCGGTCTGGACTTGGGCAGGTATCACGCCCGATGTGTCTGGATGTGCGGTCAGTCCTGCATTCTCGATCCCCTTGCGGCTCTACGTGGATGTTGATGACTGCCCCACCGCCGGCGCGACCGTATCGCTCGGTGTGCGGTCGGATCCGATTTTAAATCCTGCCATTCCAGGGGGATTAACCGATGAACACACCGCCTCCAACAACTGTAGTGCCCCCGCGGAGCCTGTGATCAACTCGAACCCAAAAGTCATCACGTATGTGGCCAAAACGAAAGACCGCAACACGGCGGCTCCTGGTGACACCATCAACTACACCATCTGGTATGGTCGCCCGGGCACGACATCGTTGTCATCCATACACAATCCTGGAAACACTCTCCGCGTTTACTCATTGGAACGGAACCGCCAGCCCAGCTCCTGATCCAGGGTGGGACCCTGACATCGGCCCGCCTCCCCACTTGCGATGGACATTTTCTGGACCGCTGGACCCTACGGGCGGTCCTACCGGCATGGTGACATTCCAGGTCACCGTGGATTGGGGAAATTGTAAACCGCCACCCGGCGTCTGTCCGGATTCTGAAAGCGGGATCGATGCGGCTCCGGAGGGTGCTCGCTTGGAGAATACCGCCCATGTCTCCTATGCCGGAACGGATTGCTCCGTGAAGGGCTCGGTGTCCAATACCTCGTCATTTGTCGTGCGACGGTACATATTTTGGATGCTGGCCGACAACGACGTGCTGTTCGCCGGGCGCCTTGGCCAGCCGGATGACGAGGTCATCTATGAGACCACCATCAAGAATGTCTCGACAACCAAGACCTGGTGGAATGTCAGTGTGTGGGACACCGTCCCTCCTGAGCTGGATGTCTGGTCTTCCGCTGTCGGCTTTGAGGATCCGTGTCTCGGTTGGACGATCACCCCTTCTGGCTGCGCTGCGGCTAATCCCGGACGTGTGCTGTCTGGCGCCGATACCATCCTCACCTGGCGGTTGGACCTCGCGCCGGGACAAACCATCCAGGTACGCTGGAAGGCCCGGGTGAAGCCGACGGCGGCCCCAAACACGTTTGCCATCAACACGACCTCGATGATGGCGCTGGGGTTCAACGGGATCAACGGCACGGGCCATGCCGGCCAGCCGAGCAATTTCACCCACCTGGCCAAAATCGTGCTTAGGACTTCCTATGTGAGTTACCTGGCCTGGTCGGGGGCTGATAATGCGCAAGCGGGCTTCTCTGTCATATTCTACCCGCTTCACAAAGCTGCCATATTTCAGCTGTATGCCCTCGAATACGATAACTCGAGCACGTACCCCACCACGGGGGGAGTGTCAGCGACCATCGGCAATTACCTTGGGAACTGCACAGCCGGGTTTGGGGCCTGCGGCATCGTGACGGCCGGATGCAAAGCGGAGCGCATCCCGGCGACGTACCTCGACTGGCGCTCGCCGAACTGTTACATCTGCGACTCCGCTACCGTCTCCAGGCCTCCCGAACCTGCCCATTTTCTGTACAAGCTCGTCGCCAATGCTCCAGTCGTATGGAGTCTCTACACGGCGATCCGAAACACCCCGCAAGACCAGCAGGCGTTCACCCCATCCTCCAGCCTGACACTCTCTGGGTTTATTCACTACACCTACCGCCGGAACCCTGTCTCCCTGGCCAATGCCGATGACGGGGACAGCTTAAACATCATGAACACCTCCATCAGTGCTGGCGGCACGTATGATCCCAATCTCACCACAACCGTGTTCATCTTCCTCTGGGATGCCCCGTCTCTTTCCTGGCAGTTCTATGAAATGGTTGATATCGACAAGGATAGCCAGTTTGCGCATGGCCCCTCCGAGTTCTACCATCCGTGCGGGCATTACCGGATCGTCTCATCGTCCGCGCGGCTGGTGATCAGGCAGGCCTGCACGTACTGGGGTATGTGTGCGGGCAACGCCAATTCCTCCGCAACGCTGTCTCCCACCCGGGAGCTGGGAACTGTCGTCTCCACTTCCGCCGGCCAGACGTTCTACCTCTTTCCCTCCAGCCACGCCCAGGGACAAGAGACCAACGTGATCGTCGGCAACCTGGGCACGACGGACGTGACCTACCGGATCGAGCGCTATATGCCAAAAGATGTGTTTAACAGTGCCGCGTGTATTCCGATGTGGATGGCGGATACATCGGGGACCTGGGAGTTCGTGTTTCGCGATAGCGTTCCCTGGAATTTATTCAATGCGGGCAACGCGCATCTGTACGGAATCAACTACGATGCTTCTTATACTTTTCCCACGGCGGACCGGAACGGGGGAATCTGGCGGCTCATCCAGGAGACGGATGGGGCCCTGCAAGTCGCCACCGGCGGCCGGGTGTGGGGGCCCCATGCCGGGGGGAACATGCTGCACGACAACAGTGGCGTCATGACGGGAGACGAGTTCTGGATCTTCAGCGGCTACAGCAACTGGAGTGCTTGCGACGCTGAACACGGCCATTTCGACTGGATCGAGGTCTTCTGCCCCAAGACCAGCACGGTGGTCACGGCCGAGTCGAATGACGGGTACGCGGCGACCTACACCACCAACGGCCCTGACCAGTGCGTGTCATTTGGCCGTCTCACGCCTATCGCCTCGGGCGCGAAGCGGAACATACGGGTAACGGGGAGTGAGTCGAACCTCGTGGCCATGCACAATCAGTGCGTGGGCAATCACAAATTCTTCACCGCCCCCTTCGTGGTGGAGGGCGTGCACTACGATATCATCGCTCCGCCAGTCGTCTATTTGGGACAGGATTTCTGGATCACCGTGGTGGCGGTGGAGACCGGGGGCGGGACCAAGACCAATTACGATGGGACGACTAATTTCACGTCCTCCGATCCGGGGGCCACGCTGCCAGCGGACTACCCGTGGATTCCTGCCGTGGATAACGGGGTCAGAATATTTTATAACCTCTCCATGACGGTCTTGGGGTTGCAGGTGATCGTCGCGACCGATACCGTAGATGGCTCAATCATCGGGGTGACCACCGTGATGGTCGTCGCGGCGGATGTCAAGCTGGTCAAGGAGCCGGAGTTCTCCGTGCAGGCGTCCGGGGACACCGTAACCTTCAAGGTCTGCTGGAGCAATTACTCCTCCGCCTCGGCGTTTAACTTCACCATCACGGATGCGATCCCCAACGGGACTGGGTACCTGCCCGATCCGGCGAGTGACGCGTTTATGTGCGGTCCCCCCACGAATCCCGTGGGGTATTCGATGGCGTATGCCACCACCGCCAGCTCGACGATTCCGCCGAAGGCCGAC
>CAZPLZ010000066.1:0-17496 GCA_964587525.1 uncultured bacterium
CGGTGATGATTGCCAGTTTGGGGCACATCTCCGGAGGGCACTTTAACCCTGCGGTGACCATCGCGCTGACGGCCGTTGGGCGCTTGTCGGTTAGACAGATGATCACCTACGTTGTGGCTCAACTTATCGGCGCAGGTGTGGCTGGATACGCGCTGAAAATGTTTTTCCCGGCAGAGATCCTGGGCGAGCCTGCGGTCCTGGGCGCCACGATGGTGAATCAGGAGCTCATCACGCCTGGCAAGGCTGTCTGGGTTGAGGGCGCTCTCACGTTCGTTCTCATGATTGCCATTTTTGGCACGGCGGTGGACCCCAAGGGGCCGCGGTTGCTCGCACCGTTCGCCATTGGCCTGGCCCTCGGCGTGGATATCCTCCTCGGCGGTCCCCTCACGGGTGCCTCGGCGAATCCGGCCCGCACCATGGGCCCGGCGCTCGTCACCGGTCATTACGCGAATCTGTGGGTGTACTGGGTAGGGCCGGTGCTCGGGGCGTTCGCCGCAGCCTGGCTCTACGATTGCCTCCTCCTGCCTGGCATGGGGGCAGGGCGGAAGAAGAAACTTTAAAGGTTATCCCGCCCCGTTAGACCCGAAAGGTCTAACGGGGCCCGCAGACGACCTCCCCCAAAGGATGATGAGGGAATAAGGGCGAGGGGGGATATAATACGCTCCGTATGGATTCTCACGGCGGGCGCGAGGTCATGGCCAAGCGCGTTCGCCACCTGCCAGACTATCTGTTCGCGCGCATCAACACTTTGAAAGCCCAGGCGCGCGCCAATGGGGTGGACGTCATCGATTTTGGGATGGGCAATCCAGACCGTCCCCCACCGGATTTCGTCATCGAGAAGCTGTGTGAGGTGGCTCATGACCCCAAGGCGCACCGGTACTCGGCTTCCCGGGGCATCCCGCACCTGAGGCGGGAGATGGCCAAGTGGTACCAGGAGCGCTATGGGGTCCAGTTGGATCCCGACACCGAGGTGATCGCCACCATTGGCTCCAAGGAAGGCTTGACGCATCTCATGTTCGCTATCCTGGATGAGGGGGACACGGTCGTGGTGCCCTCGCCGACCTATCCGATTCATATCTACAGTGTCCACTTGGCCGGCGGCCATCACGTCACGATCCCGCTTGGGAATCCTGACGACCTGGTCGCCCGGCTGGCCGCAACGGTAGACTCGAGGTCGTCCAAACCCAAGGTACTGTTGCTCTCGTTCCCGCATAACCCCACCACGGCGACGGTCGACCTTGCGTTTTTCACGCAGGTGGTGGAGTTCGCCCGCGCGCACGGTTTGATCGTGATCCATGACCTGGCGTATGCGGATATCGTCTTCGACGGGTACCAGGCGCCCAGCTTTCTCCAGGCGCCGCATGCCAAGGAGGTCGGGGTCGAATTTTTCAGCCTGTCGAAGTCCTACAACATGGCTGGCTGGCGGATCGGGTGTATGGTGGGGAACGCCGGAATTGTTCAGGCGCTTGGCAATCTGAAATCGTACTTGGATTACGGGGTTTTCACGCCGATCCAGGTGGCTGCGATCTCCGCGCTGAGGAAGGGTTCCGGGCCGTGCCAGGATATCGCGGGTGTGTATAAGGCCAGGGCGGACGTGCTGCTGGATGGTCTCCGCAAGCTCGGCTGGAGGGTCGAGCGGCCCCGTGCGACGATGTACCTCTGGGCCAGGCTGCCGGAGCCGTTTCTTCCTCAAGGCTCGATGAAGTTCACGGAAGTGCTGCTCTCCGAAGCGGCGGTGGCTGTCGCGCCCGGCGTGGGGTTCGGCCCCGAAGGCGAAGGGTATGTCCGGTTCGCCCTGGTGGAAAACGAAGAGCGTATCCGGCAGGCTCTTCGGAACATGCGCCGCCTGCTGCACCCGAAGATTCCCTCGCCCCCCTCCGGGGGGAAAGGGTAGAGAGAGGGGGATGCTTCAATTTGTTCATGTCGGGAAACGGTTCGGGTCCCGCTGGGCTCCGGTGCGTTATAGCCTGTCGATCCAGCCTGGTGAGCTGGTGTGGCTCACGGGGCCGCCCGGCGCGGGGAAGAGCGTGCTGGTGAACATGGCGTTGGGATTCATTGCTCCCACCACCGGGGTCGTGACCGTGAATGGGATCAATCCGGCCAAAGTGTCGCGCACCGCACGTCTTAAGTTGCGTCGGAGCGTATCGGCCGTGCGGGATGATGAGCCTTCGTGTAACCTGCCCGTCGAATCCTGGATCGCGCTTGGGCTCTGGTGTGCCGGCCAGTCCTGGGCTCGAAGTGTCAAGGCGGCCCGCGAATGGATGGAGAAGCTGGGCATGCGGGAGTTGGCCATGCAGGCGTTCGGTGAGCTGGCGCGCGGCGAGCGGTTCGCCTTTTCCCTCGCCCGCGCATTGGCGCGCAATCCGCAGTTGCTGCTGGTGGACTGGGTGGGTAGTTTTAAGGAGCCACTGCCAGAGGCGCTGTTGCAGGAGTTCGCCCGGTACGTGAAGGAGGGTGGGGCCTGCCTGCTGATCGGCGAGCCGGAAGAGCGCATGTCGCACCTGGGCGGCCGGCTGGAGCGGCTGGAGCCATGACCAGGATACGGAAAAAGTACCGCAGGCTGTGACGTAGGTGAGCACACCGATTTCGCCCTGGGTGCGGTCCCTGGCGGCCTCCGCCTCACGCCGCACGGCGGGGTTTCTCCTGGCCCTGGGCTGGACCATGGCGGGCATCTCTCTGTGGACCGTGCTTGGGCTGCGCGAGTGGCAGGTCGGCCAGCGTCCCGCCATTGTTCTGGAGGTGTTCCTGGGGGAAGTGGTGACGCCCGCCCATGTGGATTCACTGTCGCAATCCATTCAGTCCCAGCGTTATTTCTGCGAACTGCGCTTTGTGGACCCGGAGGAGGCGTGGGCCGAGGCGGGGGCGGACCAGCGCCTGCGGCCGCTCCTGGATGCCTTCGGGGGCAACCCATTTCTCAAATCCTTCCGGCTCACGATCTGTGCCGAGGAGCTGGAAGGGTACCACGAGGCGGGGGACTGGCTGAAAGAGCAGCCCGGCGTTATCTCCGTGCGAATCCCGGCCAGGCAGGTGGAGTGGATGCTGGAAAGCGAGCGTCAACTTAGGCTCGTGGTGCGCGGCGCCGTCGCACTGGTGACCCTCCTTTCGATCCTGGTCGCGCTGACTGGCTTGCGCCTCGTAGCGTTGGAACTTTCCCGCGAGCTTGACGTCTTTGAAGAACTTGGCGCGACGCCGTGGAAGATATGGGTACGGACGTTCTGGGCGATCGGCGCCCCTGCGTTGTTGCTCGCCGTGTTCGTCACGATCACCCTGGAGCTTCTGAGCGTGCTAGCGAGATTCAGCGGCACGTGGGGCTCCTGGATCGGGGCAGAACTCCCGAACTTCCCGCACGTAGCCGGCGTGTACCTCATCGCTGGCGCGTTGCTCGCTGGGTTGCTTGTCGCCACGGTGACCGGTACGGCCCGCTGGTTCACGAAGCCAAGGTGAAGTTGTAAATTACTTGACAAAGGTTTTTTTGTGTGATACGTTCGTTTCAATGTTCCCGTTGAGACAGTTGAGACAATTGATGTGGAACGCTGTTGGAATTGTTTCTGACGTTGGATGGCTCAGTCAGAATAAGAAATTCATTGGAGAGGCGGTGCCCTCGGGCGCTGCCTTTTTTTGTGTCCAGAGCAGGAGGTACAGCTAGGACTTGGAAGCCCTCGGCCAACACATTCTGGTTGAATATTACGACTGCGACGTCAATCTTCTGAACAAGCCTGCAGCTGTGAAAATGATGATGGAGGATGCGGCGCGGAGCGCCCGCGCCACGATTATAGACTCCTTCATTCACCAGTTCAGCCCGTTCGGGGTGAGCGGCGTGGTCGTGATCGCCGAATCCCATCTTTCCATTCACACGTGGCCGGAATACGGTTATGCCGCAGTGGACCTGTTTACGTGCGGGGATGACCTGGATCCCTGGAAATGCTATTACCACCTCCTTGAGAAGCTGAAGGCGAAACACTCGACCACGATCGAGATTCGCCGGGGAACACTTAACACCCCCTATCTGCGCCACAAGCCTCTCCCTGTCAAAGTGACGGCCTGATCAATAACGTTGAAGCGGGCAGCTAAATCCCAGGTGCCTCAAGACGCCGGGGTGGATGTTAAGAACAGCCGGTGGTTTATCGAGTACAGCACCCCCTATGAGGCGCACATGCACGCCATGAAGAAATTCCTCGTCACGACCAAGAGCCGCTTCCAGGCCATCGAGATCACCGAGTCTTATCAGTATGGCAAGTGTCTCCTGCTGGATGGCAAGATGCAGTCTTCCCAGCACGATGAGTTCATCTACCACGAGGCCCTGGTGCACCCGGCCATGGTCACCCATCCTCGCCCCCGGCAGGTTGTGATCATCGGTGGGGGTGAAGGTGCCACGCTGCGAGAAGTGCTCAAGCACAACTGTGTCAGCAAGGCGTATATGATCGATATTGACCGGGCCGTAATCGACTTATCGAAACGGTACCTGCCGGAGTGGGGGACAGGCGCGTTCAAGGACAAGCGGAGCATCGTGAAGGTCGCGGACGGGCGCAAGTTTCTTGCGAACGCGAAACGGGGTTCGTGTGATGTGATCATCGTGGACATCTCCGAGCCGGTTCCTGGCGGGCCGTCATACCTGCTGTTTACAAAAGAGTTTTATACAATCGTCGCCGACAAGCTCACGCCGGACGGGGTGGTCTCCGTTCAGGCTGCGAGCACCCAGTGTGTGGATATCGACATGCACGCCATGATCGTCCGGACCATGCGCGCGGCGTTCCGTCACGTGCGCCCGTTCTCGATCGAGGTGCCATCGTTTGACCTGCCGTGGGGCATTGCGGTTGGCTCCAAATTGATTGATCCGGTCTCCCTCTCTGCCGCTGAGGTGGATTGGCGGATCAGGGAACGCGGGCTCAAAGGGTTGCGGTATTACGACGGAATCACTCACCAGGGAATTTTCCAGGTGCCGAAGTACATGCGCGACGCGTACATCGCCAAAGGCGAGATCATCGAGGACCACCATCCCCGCTTCACCGCCATCTAACGTGAGCCCCGAACAGCGTCGGGCACCACTCTTTGAAGCGGTCGTCAAGTACGCCCGCAGCAGGAAAGTGTCATTTCACACCCCCGGCCACAAGCATGGCCGCGGGGTGTACGCGCCCTTTCGTCGCTTCCTTGGCCGGCGGGTGTTCGCCGTGGACCTGACGCTGCTCGAGGAGGTGGATTCCCTGCACGAGCCGCGCGGCGTGATCAAGGAAGCCCAGCGGCTGGCGGCACAGACCTTCGGTGCGGACGAAACCTTCTTTCTGGTCAACGGGACCTCGGTCGGCAACCAGACGATGGTCTGGGCGGCCCTGCGCGAGGGGGAGAGGGTTGTGGTCCCGCGCAATGTCCACCGCTCGATCTTTGCCGGACTGATACTGACTGGCGCCCGGCCGGTCTATGTCACTCCTCCGGTGCTCGAAGACTGGGGCATCTACGGCACGATCGACTCCGAGCTGGTACTGGAGACACTCAAAGCCAACCCGGACTGCTCCGCGGTGGTGGTCACCCATCCCACGTACTACGGACAGGTTTCGGACTTGCAGCGCATTGTGGGTGTGGCGCACCGCGCTGGGGCGGTCTGTCTGGTGGACGAGGCGCATGGCCCGCATTTCGCCTTCCACGAGGCGCTGCCGCCTTCCGCCATGAGCTGTGGAGCGGATCTGGCCGCGCAGAGCACGCATAAGATCCTCGGGGCCATGACGCAGGCTTCGATGCTGCATCTCAAGGGAGGCCGCGTTGATCGGGCCAGGCTCAAGATGGGACTCCAGCTTCTCCAGTCCACCAGCCCGTCCTATGTGCTGCTTTCGTCGCTGGATGTGGCCCGCCTGCAGATGGCGGTCACTGGCCGGCGGTTGCTCGACCGGGTCATTCAGATGACGCGGGAAACGGTGCTCTCACTCAACCGCATTCCGGGGATCCGGTGCTTCGGTCCCGAACACTGGGGCCGGCCTGGCGCGTTCGCCTTCGATGAGACGCGCATTATGATGCACGTGGACTGGCCTGGCAGTGGGTTCGAGGTGGCGCACAAGCTGCGCGACGAGTTCAAGCTTCAGCCGGAGATGGCTGATTCGCAGAACGTGCTCTTCCTTGTCGGCCAGGGTAACACCTGGGGCCAGCTCAAGCGGCTCGTCGCTGCGGTGCGCCGCCTGGAGCGTTTCTATCGTGGGGTGACCGTTCACCGGTTGCCTCTGCAGCTTCCTTCCTTGGAGCCTGCCCGGGTGGTGCTCACTCCCCGTGAGGCGGTTTTGGGCCGCGCCCGCCGCGTTCCCTTCTCCGAGGCGGTGGGTGAAGTCTGCGCGGAGCTGCTCTGCCCCTACCCTCCTGGTATCCCCCTCCTGGCGCCGGGTGAACTGATCACCAAGGAAGTTGTGAGCTATCTCAACGGCGTGATTCGGGTCGGGGGGCGGATTAATGGCCAGGCTGACATGACTGGCCGGGCGGTGCGGATCGTTGAAACCCCGCGTTCCACACAGGTCAAGGACGTGGATTTTGACAAGATGCTTGCCTTCGTGCTAAATCAGAGCGCCCCCGGAGCTTGATGCTTAAGGCCCGGGAGGCTAAGAGGACGATCATGAAGAAGGATCATTTGAAACGCTTCCAGCAGTTCCTGCTCAAGCAGAAGGATGAGCTTACGACCAACGTGTCGGATGAGGAGCGTGAGGGCCGGGACGCCGTGACCGTGGAAGCGAAAGATTTCGGCGATATGGCCACCCAGTCCTCCGGCCAGGAGATGTCGTTTGCGATCTCAGACGCTGGCCGCAGGAACCTGCGAGACATCGAGGAGGCGCTGCTGCGGATCAGGGAAGGAACCTACGGCATGTGCGAGCGCTGCAACAAGCCGATCGATGAGACCCGCCTGGAGGTTGTCCCGCACGCCCGCATGTGTATCTCTTGCCAGGAAGTCGCCGACCGCGAGGGAAACCGCTAAGCGAAGCACGTTTGTCCCCTCGAGTCGGTGAGGGGGTTGAAGAATGACGCCGCTTGCCATCTTTCTCATCACCGTTTCGGCGGTCATTCACGCAGCATGGAACCTTCTCAGCAAGCAGTCCCGTCCCACGCCAGCGTTTTTCTTCCTGGCCGATATGGTCGGGGCCCTCTGTCTGGCGCCGCTGCTCTGGTATTACCGCGGCGTGCTGCCGCTCATTCCGGGTTCGGTCTGGGGACTCCTCGTCGTGACGGGGGTATTTCAGGCGGTGTATTACAGCTCGTTGGCCGCCGCCTATCGGTCCGGCGCTCTCTCCGTCGTGTACCCGTTGGCCCGCGCGCTGCCCGTGCTCATGGTGATGGGAACCTCATTGGCCTTGGGCCGGCAGCGGTCCATGAGCTTTCCCGCGATGGCCGGGATGCCGCTGGTGGCGTTTGGGATGTTGTTGCTTCCAAAGAAAATATTCAAGGATTGGCGGATCCAGGATTATCTCAATCTTCCGTGCCTGTTTGCGCTCCTCGCAGCCGTTGGGACAACGGGGTATTCGCTGATCGACGATGAGGCCTTGCGGCGGCTTCGGGTGCATCTCAGTGGTTCGATGGCGGTCGTTCCGGTGACCCTCATCTATGCCGCCCTGGAGGGGGTGAGCACTTCAGTGTTCCTGGGGTGCGGCGTGGCGCTGGGCAAGCGAAAAGAGATCGGAAGGTTGTTACGAACGAGCAAATTGAGCATCGTCGCCACCGGCGTCGCAATCTATCTGTGTTATGTCCTCGTGCTCATCGCGATGGCGTTTGTGAGCGACATCAGCTATGTCGTGGGATTTCGCCAGATTGGGATACTCCTGGGGGTGCTGGCCGGAATCTGGATTTTGAAGGAGCCGCGCTATCCGCCGAAGCTTGCCGGCGCCGTACTTCTGTTTATTGGCCTGTTCTTCCTCGCGACTGGATGATGAGCATCCTGTTAGGTGTTTTGCAGGAGTTCCAGGGTGACGCCGAGCTGAGATTCGCCGTCCACGTAGGCGTACCGGCCGCCGGTGAAGTCGCCCTTTTGTACCACCGCCATGCCGTGCGCCTGGAGGGTCTGCGCCTCTTGTTCGGTGTCGGTCACCTGGAACGCGATATGGTGCACCCCTTCCCCTTTCTTATCCAGGAACTCCTTCCAGGTGCTGGGCTCACCTACCGGCTCGATCAGTTCGAGCTTGACTTGGCCCATGCTGAAAAATGCGAGCTTGGCCCGGGCTGACGTGGGGGCGCCGCGGTACACGGCGTGGCTCTTGTCGGCGGTGTCTGTGATGCTGATGTTCGGCGTCGCGACGCCCAAGAGCTTCGCCCATGTTTGCGCGCAGCGTTCGACATCCCGCACCACGATGGCGACCTGACAGATCGAGTTCGTGCTGAGCGGTTTTGCCGGCATGCCGGCCGCTTACTTCGCTTCGCTGGAGCTCTTGAGATTCTGGACGAACGGGGCGATCAGCTGGGTGAATTCCATCGGGATGATCCACTTGCTGGACTGGCTCTCGGAGAGCGTTTTGAGTGTTTCCAGATATTGAATTCCCATGGTCTTGTTGTCGATGCCTTTCGCGACCTCGAAGACCTTGGTGAGCGCCAGGGAGTAGCCTTCCGCGCGCAGGATTCTGGCCTGCCGTTCCCCTTCGGCTTTGAGGATCTCCGCCTGTCTATTGCCCTCGGCGACCAGGATGGCGGCTGCGCGCTCGCCCTCTGCCTGCAAGACCAACGCTCGGCGGGTCCGCTCCGCGGCCACCTGTTTGTTCATGGCATCCTGCACTTCCTGGGGCGGCTGGATCTCCCGGATTTCCACGGTGGTGATCTTCACGCCCCAGCGCTCGGTGACCTCATCGAGCTTGGTGCGCAGCACCTGGTTGATCTGGTCGCGCTTGGCCAGCACGTCGTCCAGCGGGATGTCGCCGATGACGGCGCGCAGGGTGGTCATAGCCACACCCTGGGCGGCGCCCATGAAGTTGCGGACTTGGATCACAGAGTTTCTTGGATCCGTGATCTTCCAGTAGATCAGGAAGTCAATGGCGATGGGCGCGTTGTCCTTGGTGATGCATGTCTGCGAGGGAATTTCCAAGAAGCTTTCGCGGAGATCCACCCAGACGGGCACGTCGATAAACGGGATGATGATGACCAGTCCATCCCCTTTGGTGCCAATGTACTTCCCGAGTCTCAGCACGACGATTCGCTGATAGGCCGGGACGATTTTGACGGTCATGAACAGCAGGATGACGAGGAGTCCGATGACGATTGCGGCTGCGGCCATGATTATGACCTCCTTTTAATCTGGGGGGGTGCGCTCATCGGCGCATCCCCGGTGTCGAGCGGTTCAACTTCCAGTGTCAGTCCTTGTGCAGATTTCACGATAACATATTCTCCCTTGGGGATTTTTCGGGCACCGGAGACCAGGCGGGCGGTCCACTCTTCTCCACCCACGTGCACGATGCCCTGCGGGTCCAGCGGTTTGATGACCTTGCCCTGCGTGCCGATGAGCGTGGACACGTCGCCCACGGGCGGCTTGCTCTGCGCTCTAAGCCCCAGCCAGACCATAGTGCCAAAGAAGCAGCCCATCGTCCCAACGGTCGAGTAAATGACCGGGCGGGAGAGGTGCCAGAACGGTTCGAGGGGGGAGAAGAGCATGAGAGATCCAAAGAGCAAGCAGACGAGGCCCAGCAGGCTTAAGCCTCCGTGGGTGGCAAGTTTGAGATCGGCGATGAACAACCCCACCCCGAGCGCCATCATGAGCAGCCCGCCCACGCTGAAAGGGAGGATTGAAAGGGAGATCAGGGCCAGGATCAGACAGAAGCCGCCGACGACTCCTGCCAGACCCAGGCCGGAAGTCTGCAGCTCGAAAATCAACCCCAATGTGCCCAGGGAAAGGAGAATATAGGCGATCTCGGGGTGTGCGAGGATGTGGAAAAACCGCTCTCGCATGCTGAGATCCAACAGATGCCGCGGTGCACCGCTGAAAGCCAGCGTGTGTTTCACACTGCCGACCGTGACGGTCCGGCCGTCGAGCTGCGTCAACAGGCTCTCCAGATCCTCGGCCACGGTGTCGATGAGCTTTTTCTTAAGGGCTTCTTGTTCGTTAATAGAGAGACTTTTGGTTACGGCCTCCTCGGCCCACTTCACGTCCCGGCCACGCTGCTGTGCCAGGCTGCGTATGAACGCCGCCGCGTCGTTGGTGATCTTCTTGTCCAGGGTCTTGGGGATCTCCTTGCCTTGGCCGGACACGGGATGGGCGGCACCCATGGTGGTCCCCGGCGCCATGGAGGTGAGATGGCAGGCGAGCACGATGAAGGCGCCGGCCGAGGCGGCTCGCGCGCCTTTCGGGGTGACGTAGGCGATGGTGGGCAGCGGGGCGTTGAGGGTCTCCTGCACGATCTCCCGCATGGAGGTTTCCAGGCCGCCGGGCGTGTTGATCGTGAGAACCACGCACTGGGCGTTCATCTCCTGTGCCTCGCGGTAGGCGCGTTGCACGTACCGTACCAGCACGGGATCAATAATCCCCTCGATCGTGAGAATCACGATAGGCCGGGCCGTGACCGGCTTCTTCAGGGCGTAGGCGCCGGGGTCTGCACCCGCGAACGCCCAGGCCGCACCAACCGCGGCCAGCAGCGCATACATGCAGGCTCGCATTACATTATTTGTAGAACGTCTTGGCGAGTTCAATCCACTCCTTGCTGACCGTCTTGAGCGTCCCGGTGGCTTTGTCCAGCGGGACGCTTTCCACGGTATTGCCTTTCAGGGCAGCCATGCTGCCGAATTCCTTCTTGTGTACCATGTCCACCGCCTTGGCGCCCACCCGGATGCCCAGGATGCGGTCGAACACGGTAGGAGGCCCGCCGCGCTGCATGTGTCCGATGACCGCCACCCGGGTTTCGATTTTCAATTCTTTCTCCAGGGCATGGCCGATTCGTTCACCCACGCCGCGCTTTCCCAGAATCGTGTGCCCGAACGCGTCGAGTTTCTCTATTTTCTTTTCGTCATCTAACTCTGGCAACTCGACGCCTTCGGAGGCCACCACGATGGCGTACCCCTTGCGCTCAAAGACTTTTTTCAGATGTTCCGCGAGCCGCTTGAAGTCGGGAGGCTCCTCGGGTAATAGCATAGCATCCGCGCCTCCGGCCAATGCCGTGTACAGTGCCACCCACCCGGCGTGCCGGCCCATGACCTCGAACACGATGATGCGGCGGTGCGATTTCGCCGTGTCACGCAGCCGCTCCAGCGCCTCCACGGCGGCTGAAACCGCGGTGTGGAAACCGAAAGTGAAATCGGTCTCGGAGAGATCGTTGTCCATGGTCTTGGGAACGCCCACGCATGGGAGCCCATCCTTGGAGAGTTTGGAAGCCACCCCGAGCGTGTCTTCACCGCCGATGGCGATCAGGGCCTCGAGGGCGAGGGCTTTGAAGTTCTTATGCACCGCTTCCAGATCGTCGGGTTTGGTGTACGGGTTGGTCCGGGATGTCCCCAGGATGGTCCCCCCTTTCGCAATGATCTCCTCCACGTCATTCAGCACGAGTGGATGGCCTTGGGCTTTGACCAAGCCCATCCAGCCGCCCGTAATGCCGAACACTTCATCGCCGTAATCCATTGCACGCAGCACCACACCCCGGATAGCCGGATTCAGCCCTGGGCAATCGCCTCCACCTGTCAGTACCCCGACGCGCATGTACGAGCAACCTCCTTAAAATCCTATTTTGACGCCTCATAGTATGGAAGGTTTCGTACAAGGAAGCAATGTGACTGCAAGGTGTTTTATTTTGCAACGCCTTGACAGCCTTTATAAGATAGATGATAAAGGTGTTTTTGAATGGGGAAGTGGTGTAGCCTGGCCAAACACGCCGCCCTGTCAAGGCGGAGACCGCGGGTTCAAATCCCGTCTTCCCCGCGCACTGATATTAAGATTTTTTAGTCCTCATATGGCTGTTCGTATTTTGCTAGCGGAACCTGACCAGACGATCGCTGAGCCGTTGCGGGTGGCACTCGAAGCTGATGGCTACCAGGTCACGTATGTGAAGTCTGGGCCAGAGGTGCTGGAGGTCGCATCGCGCTCCCCCTTCGATTTTTTTGTGCTTGAAGTCAAGGTCATCGGCAAGGAGGAAGTCTCCCTCCTGCATTTCCTGCGCAGCCGGTATCCGCGGGCGCACCTGGTGCTGATCTCGGATCCCGAGGATGCGGAGCAGGCCCTGCGGGCAGCTCAGCAGGGTGCCGCCCTTTCCTTCCTCAAGCCGGTCAAGCCGGAGGCACTGCTGACCGTCCTGAACCGGCTCAATCCCAGCCCGGGTGAAGAGGAGATGCTGCCTCCGGAGGACCGGGACACGCCCTTTGTGTTTTTGGGTGTGGTCGGCAAGAGCGGGATCATGCGCCGTGTGCTCAGGCTGGCTGGGAAAGTTGCGCCCACCGATTCCACGGTGATCATCACGGGAGAGACCGGAACGGGAAAGGAGATGATCGCCCGGGTCATTCAGCGGCTCTCCCGGCGTGCGGAAAAACCTTTCGTGACGATCAACTGTGGCGCGATTCCTGAGCACCTGGTGGAGAGTGAATTATTTGGGCACAAGCGTGGGGCATTCACCGACGCGGTGCGGGACAAGAAGGGGCTGCTGGAGGTGGCGCACCTGGGCACGATGTTACTGGATGAGATCAGCGAGCTGCCATTATCTGCTCAGGTCAAGCTCCTGCGGGCGATTGAGGACATGGAAATACGGCGGGTGGGCGAGGTGTAGCCGGTCCGGGTGGACGTGCGGGTGCTGGTGGCGACGAACCGCGATCTGCTCGACGAAGTCCGGAAGGGCCGGTTCCGTGAAGAACTCTGGTACCGGCTCAACGTGGTGCAGATCCATCTTCCACCGCTCAAGGAGCGGCGGGAGGACATCCCGGTGCTGTTAAGGTTTTTCCTCAACGAGGCCAATCGAAAGTTCAGCAAAAACGTGGTGGCGGTGGCCCCGGACGCGCTGGCCGTAATCAGCCATTACGATTTCCCAGGCAACGTGCGGGAGCTGCGGCATGTGGTGGAGCATGCTGTGTTGATGGCGGATAAGCAAACTCTCCGAGTGGAAGACCTGCCCGTTCAAGTGGTGGCAGATGCATCCCGTCACCGGTTGATCGCGCAATCTGGGACTCTGGCAAGCTCGCCTGCAACCTCACCATCCACCTCTGTGACGAGTGGCGGGGCAGCGCCGGGAGGTGTGCCCCAACTTGAGCCGACCTTCAAAACCATCGCGGAGGCCGAGAAAGACTTGATTCAGTGGACACTTGCCAAGCTCAACGGCAACCAGACCGAGATTGCCAAGCGGCTGGGTATTTCCCGCTCGACATTATGGAGGAAGATCAAGCAATACGGTGTCCACGTTTAGTTTTGAAACAATCGTTTTGTGGAACTTTGGTTAAAAATACTATTATGCATCGCGGCATCATAGTTGCAACACTAACTGGATGAGGATTCATTCATGCGATGGGACCGTCTAACACTTAAAGCGCAGGAAGCGATGCAGGGCGCTGGCGATGTGGCCGACACGATGAGCCACCAGGCGCTGGAGCCTGAGCATATCCTGATCGCGCTTCTACAAGATAAAGAAGGGCTCGCCCGGCAGGTGATCGATAAGGCTGGCGTCCCGGTGGACACCCTGCTCGAGGACGTGCGCCGGGTGGTCGAGCGGTTCCCCAAAGTCGAGGGGGTTCCGGGCCACACCATAAGCCCTCGGCTGAGCCGCACGATGCAGATCGCCTGGGAGGAGGCCCAGCACCTCAAGGACGAATATTTGAGCGTCGAGCACATCCTGCTGGCCTCGCTGGATTCCTCGCTCGGCGACTTGGCCAAGTTGCTCAAAGCAGCCGGCCTCACGAAGGAGAAGATGTGGCAGGCCCTGCAATCGGTACGGGGTGGCCAGCGCGTGACCGACCAGGCCCCTGAGGACAAGTACCAGACGTTGGAACGGTACTGCAGCGATCTTACCGATGCAGCGCGCAAGGGTAAGCTGGACCCGGTGATCGGCCGGGAGAACGAGATCCGCCGGGTACAGCAGGTGCTGGCGCGTAAGACCAAGAATAACCCGGTGCTGATCGGCGAGCCAGGGGTGGGCAAGACCGCAATCGTGGAGGGCCTGGCACTGCGGATTGCCGCAGGAGATGTGCCGGAGGTGCTCCGGAGGAAGAAGGTGTTGTCGCTGGACCTTGGAGCGATGCTGGCCGGCACCAAGTTCCGCGGCGAGTTTGAAGACCGGATCAAGGCGGTCTTGAAGGAGATCAATCAGGCGCAAGGCCAGATCATTTTGTTCATCGATGAATTGCACACGATGGTTGGAGCCGGGGGAGCCGAGGGTGCGATTGACGCTTCGAATATGTTAAAACCCGCGCTTGCGCGCGGCGAGCTGCGCTGCATCGGTGCGACCACGCTGGATGAGTACCGGAAGCGGGTGGAGAAGGACGGCGCGCTGGAACGCCGGTTCCAGCCAGTGGTGGTTGAGCCCCCGAGCGTGGAGGACACGGTGTCCATCCTGCGCGGGCTCAAGGAGCGCTACGAGGTGCACCACGGTGTTCGCATTCACGATGCCGCCCTGGTGGCTGCCGCGAAGCTCTCTGACCGGTATATCGCTGACCGGTTCCTGCCGGACAAAGCCATTGACTTGATGGATGAGGCTGCCGCGAAGCTGCAACTGCAGGTGGACAGTTTGCCGGAAAATCTGGACCTGATCGAGCGCAAGGTGCAGCAGCTCAAGATCGAGCGCGAGGCCCTCATGAAAGAAGAGGGGGGCAAGTCCAAGGCCCGGCTGGCGGAAGTTGAAGAGAATCTCAGCAGTCTGGAAAAGGAACGGAGCACGCTGCGGGCAAAGTGGGATCAGGAGAAAGGCGCTGTCGATGAGCTGCGCAACATCAGGAAGGCGGTTGATATTGCGAAGGTGGAGGAAACCAAGGCCATCCGCGAGGGCAACCTCCAGCGGGCTGCCGAGATCAAATACGGGACCCTGCCGCAGCTGCAGAAGGACTTAGAGCGAGCGCAGGGGGTGCTGGCCGCTTCATCAAACGGACAGCAGTTGATCAAACAAGAGGTGGATGAGGAAGACATCGCCGAAGTCGTGTCGCGGTGGACCGGGATCCCGGTGTCCAAGATGCTGCAGAGCGAGACGGAAAAGCTGGCCGGACTGGAGCAGGTCCTGACGCGGCGAGTCGTTGGGCAGGAAGAAGCGGTGACGGCCGTGTCCAATGCCATCCGGCGTTCCCGAGCCGGATTGCAGGACGAGCGCCGGCCGATTGGAGCGTTTCTCTTTTTGGGCCCGACTGGTGTCGGCAAGACTGAGTTGGTCAAAGCGCTGGCGGAGAGCTTGTTCGGTGATGAGCGGACTGTCGTCCGCCTCGACATGTCCGAGTACACGGAAAAGCACACGGTGTCCCGCCTGATCGGGGCTCCTCCTGGGTACGTGGGCTATGAGCAGGGTGGAAGCCTGACCGAGCGCATCCGGCGCCGGCCCTACGCCGTGGTCCTGTTCGACGAGGTGGAGAAAGCCCATCCGGAGGTGCTGAACGTGCTCCTGCAGATGATGGATGACGGGCGGCTGACCGACGGGCAGGGCCGCACGGTGGACTTTCGCAATGTGGTGCTGATCATGACTTCGAACCTGGGGTCAGAGCATCTGATGAAGTCTTCGATAGGCTACGGGGTAAATGCCGAAAGGGAAGTGGACGAGAACAGCATGCGAAGCGAAGCGCTTTCCGAAGTCCGCAAGTTCTTTCGTCCGGAGTTCGTGAACCGCCTGGACGAGATCGTGGTCTTCCATGGCTTGTCACTGGCGAACCTGGTTGTGATTGTGGACATGCAACTCAAGCTCCTCGCGAAGACAGCGGAGGGCCGTGGCCTCACACTCGAGGTGACTCAGGCGGCCAAGGAAGCGCTTGCCAGGGACGGATTCGACCGGGTCTATGGTGCACGGCCCCTCAAGCGGAAGATCCAGGATACCATCGCCAACCCGCTGGCGCTGAAGTTGTTACAGGGAGAATTCAGCGAAGGCGCCCGGGTGGTGGTGGACTACCGGGACACATCCTATACGATCGAAAAGGCCTCACCCGCAAAAGTCTAACCTCAGAACTGGTGGCCGAAGTCGATGAAGATGTTGACGTCTTCACCGCTGCGGCCAGTTGAAGTTCAAGTTTTCGTTGTGAGCCGGCGGGGCGTGTCGGAGACGGGCCTTAAGATGACGTAGCTGATGACCACACTTACCAGCAGAGAGAGAATGGCCGCAGGCCGGCCCAGTCCCATGATGTCAGCCACCAGCGCCCAGAGGAGCGGCCCGGTGATGGCGGAGAACCGGCCCACCATGCCATAGAGCCCGTAAAATTCCCCGATCCGGTCCGGGGGGGTCAGCCGCAGCATGTACGGGCGGTCCGCGGCCCAGGTGCCCCCCAAGGCGATGCCGGCCATGATGGGCACCGGCCAGAAGGTAAGCTTGGGGAGATGGAGGAATCCGACCGTTGCGGCCCAGGTCAAATCCACCATCCATAGCAAAAGGACAGCGTTGAGTGTCCGCTTGGGGCCGATGCGGTCCGTCACCCAGCCCCAGACGAACCCGCCGACGATGGCGAATCCGATTGCGGTGGCCATCACGGCACTGACTTCATTCTCGGTGAAGCCAACTTCGTTCGTGACGTAGATGCCCATAAACATAATGACGGTGTTAACCGCATCCGTGTAAAACGCCCGGCCGATCAGGAAGCGAAGGAGGCCAGGATAACGCCTTCCCGATCTGATGGTGTCACCAACCTGATGGACAGCCCTGATCACAGAAGCTAGCGAGAATCGCTGAACACGCCGGGCCCGCTCCCGGACAAAGAAAAAACATGGCAAGGCAAACAACAGGAAGAGGATGGCAGTGATCTGGAACAAGGTGGTGTACCGTCCGGTTTGCTCTGGTTGGGGCAGCGCCCCCACGCCGCTGAGGAGGAGATGCCCGGCGGCGAGGCCGATGAAGGAGCCGAAATAGCCCACCGCTACCCCGATGCCACTGATCCGGCCCCGGTTCGCCTCGGTGCTGACTTGAGGCAGCAGCGCGTCGTAGAACTGCAAGCCAGCTTGATACGCGATGTTGGCGATGGCAAAGGCGAGGAGCGAAACGAGCATGCCACCGCGTCCGAGGAAGAAGGTCAACGTGACGCACATCAAGGTGGAAATGACAAGGAATGGCATGCGACGGGGTGCCTGGTCCGTCAGTGCGCCGAGGAACGGGGAGCCGAAGAAGATCACGGCCATGGACGCCGCGGTGGCCAGCCCGTAATCGGCATCCCGCCCGCCCATGACGTTGACCACCCACAGGGAGAAATAGAGGGAGACGATGTTCATCGAGAAAATCGTGTTGGCTAGGTCGTACAGCACCCAGCTTCCGACCGAAAGCTTCAATGGTCTAGTTTCCGTAAGGCCGCGTTGAGCTTGGGATCCACCGTGTAAGGGCATGAAAACAATTGTAGAGGGGGTTGCCGGGGCCGGAAAGAGCATGGTATCGTACCCCCGGTGATGGCAAAGCGAATGTACGAAGTCCTCATGGGTCT
>CAZPLZ010000067.1:0-17453 GCA_964587525.1 uncultured bacterium
ACGATGACCTGGGCGCCGAGACCCCGGGCTCTCTGTGCGACGCCGCGGCCACACCAGCCGTACCCCGCTACGACCACCGTCCGCCCGGCAATCAGGATGTTGGTGGCCCTGATGATACCATCCCACGAACTCTGGCCGGTCCCGTACCGGTTATCAAAGAGGTATTTGGTTTGCGCATCATTGACCGCGACAATCGGATAGGCCAGTTTGCCGTGCGCCGCTATGCTACGCAGACGGATGACACCGGTCGTCGTCTCTTCGGTTCCAGCCACCACCTGCCGCAAGAGATCCCGGCGCTTGGTGTGGATGAACGTGATCAGGTCAGCGCCGTCGTCCATCGTGAAATTCGGCTTAAGACTCAGGGCCCCTTCGATGTGCTCGTAATACTCCTTTGTTCCAACACCATGAATGGCGTAGACCGGGATCCCTTCCTCGCGGGTCAGATACGCCGCCACATCATCCTGCGTGCTTAGTGGATTGGACGCGCACAGGGTGACCTGGGCGCCGCCGTCTCTGAGCGCCATCATGAGATGCGCGGTTTCGGTCGTCACGTGCAGGCACGCTGCAATCCGCTTACCCTTGAGCGGCCGTGAGCTCCTGAACCGCCGCCGGATCTGCGCGACCACCGGCATCTGATCCATCGCCCAGTGCACACGCTCGCCCCCCTTCACGGCCAGCGAAGGATCTTTGACTTGTCCGATCACGGCGCCCACCTTCCCTTTTGAGTTACAGGCCAGCGGCACGCCGCAACTGGTCGGCCTTGTCAGTGCGCTCCCAGGTAAACGACGGCTCGTTCCGGCCAAAATGGCCATACGCGGCAGTCTTGGTGAAAATCGGCCGGCGCAGCTTCAGGTGCCGGATGATACCCAGCGGGGTCAAATCGAAGTGTTTCCGGACTAACTGAAGGATCAGCGCCTCCGGGACCTGTCCGGTGCCGTACGTTTCCACGGAGATTGAGACTGGCTCCGCCACGCCGATCGCGTACGCAAGCTGCACCTCGAACCGGTCAGCCAAACCAGCGGCAACCACATTCTTTGCGACATAGCGGGCAGCGTACGAGGCCGACCGGTCCACTTTCGAGGGATCCTTGCCGGAAAACGAACCGCCTCCGTGCCGGCCCATCCCACCATAGGTGTCCACGATAATTTTCCGGCCTGTGACCCCGGTATCGCCCTGAGGTCCACCGACCACGAATTTACCGGTGGGGTTCACGAGGAACTTCGTCTTCTTATCCAGCATGTGGCGCGGGATGGAGGGCTTCACCACTTTCTCGATCACACCCTCGGTGATCTTGCGGTGCGACACCCCAGGATTGTGCTGAGCAGAGATGATCACGGTGTCCACCCGCACCGGCTGGCCATCGATGTATTCCACCGAAACCTGGGATTTTCCGTCCGGCCGGAGAAACTTCAAGATGTGCTCCCTGCGAACTTGCGTCAACCGGCGCACCAGCTTGTGCGCCAGGATAATCGGCATCGGCATCAGCTCTTTGGTCTCACGGACTGCGTAGCCGTACATCATCCCCTGGTCGCCCGCGCCCCCTCGGTTCACACCCAGAGCGATATCCGGTGACTGCTCCTGGATGGCCGTGATGACCCCGCAGGTTTCGTAATCAAATCCGGCCTTGGCGTCATCGTATCCAACAGCTTTGATGGTCTTTCGCACGATGGCGGGCACGTCCACATATCCGCGCGTCGTAATTTCACCAGCGACATATGCAACCCCGGTCGTCACCATCGTCTCGCAGGCCACCCGGCCCTGAGAATCCTGAGCCAGGATATCATCGAGGATCGCATCAGAGATCTGATCACAGATTTTATCAGGATGCCCCTCGGTGACCGATTCAGAAGTAAACAACGTACGCTCGCTCACACATCCCTCCTTTGATTTATTAAGGCGCTACTTGGCTCGACTACGCTGCGGGATATATTACCGCTTGGTCCACTGAGGCCGCCGGCGGGCTCCCCGAAACCCATACTTCTTCCGTTCCACCATCCTTGGATCCCTGGTCAGCAAATGTTCAGCCGAAAGAGCTGGACGAAAGTCCGGCTGCCAAGCCGCAAGGGCCCTAGCGATAGCCAACCGTACCGCCCCTGCCTGCGAAGATACGCTGGAGCCATACACGACCGCAGTCACATCGAAGCGATTGACGGTGCCGGTGACTACAAAGGGCTGGTGAATCTCATCAAGGAGCTTCCCCCGCCGGAAATATTCCTTAGGGTCCCGCTTGTTCACGCTAATCTTCCCAGCGCCGGACTTCAGCACTACGCGCGCGATTGCGGTTTTCCGTCGTCCCACGCCATGAGCCCGGTCCCCCTCGCGGCGGCCGGTCGCCACCACGGGCTGAGGAGCCTCACCCTTTCCCTCCTCCCCAGAGGGGGAGGTCGTCTGCGGGCCCCGTGAGACCTCAGGAGAGGTCTCACGGGGCGGGTCGGCTGCTCCTGCCGACCGGGTAGGAAGAGGGGGGGCGTCCTTGACCGGAGTTTCCGGAGCAACCGGCGTATCGGCAGCCACGGAAGGATCAATCTCATCTGGGGGCACCATCAGGCCTGTACCAGCAAACCTCTATTCAACTTGAGGGGCACTGGCTGCTGCGCCTCGTGCGGATGTTCAGCACCCCGGTAAATTTTCAGAGCCCGAATCTGTCTTCGGCCCAGCACGGTGTGCGGCAACATCCCCCAGACAGCGCGGCGGAGCACGGTCTCCGGGCGTTTGGCCATTAACACCTTATAGGGGATCAGCTTCAGCCCGCCCGGATATCCCGAGTACCGCTTGAGAAATTTCTGGTTGATTTTATCCCCGGTCAGTTTGATCTTAGCGACGTTCAGCACAATGACGCAGTCTCCTGTATCGATATGCGGAGTAAACGAAGGACGGTTCTTACCCCGCAACAGCAGGGCAATCTGGGAAGCCAGCCGACCCAGGACTTGATCTGTGGCATCGACGACCTTCCAGCGTTTTTTGGCTTCTGCGGCCTTGACGAAGGTGGTGTTCACGGCTGCTCTCTATCCTCATTTCGTTATGCATTGACAACAGAAGCGTTACTATAACACCCGGCCCTTGTTCCGGTCAAGAACAGCTCTTGCTGCCCTCAGAGCTTGCGTTCTGCTACGGATCTTCCCCAGTGCCACCCCTTCCTCCACCGCCTGAAGCAGTTTCCCAATCACCGGGCCCGGCTTGAGATCGAATTCCTGCATGAGATCATGCCCGGTGATCAGCCGTTTGACAGGCATGTGCTCACGCATGGCGCGTCGGAAAGCGAGGATTCTGGCAATCGTGCGATGCTGTTTGTAAGCCGTGACGGCGCCCCCGTGATGCGTGGCACAACGATCCGCCTGGGCGTGCAGGATTAATTCAAAAAGTTCCTCACCCGCGTCTCGTAGAAACCGGTAGGTTGCCCGGTCAGTAAACCGGCCAGCGGCGGCCAGATGCCCGAGCCGCAAATGGTGCTGGATGACCCGTGTGACAATGCTGACTTCCACTTCGGCGCATTTCAATTGTTTGCGGAGCAGGCCAGCGGCACGCCGCGCCCCAATCAGCTCATGCTTATAAAAATGAACATCACCCTTCGCGTTGCGGCTGATCGTTTCAGGTTTGGCGATGTCGTGGAGCAAGAGGGCCAGTTTCAGGAGAGCGAGGCGGGAGCGACCGGACACCGGTTCCTGGGAAAAGTGGCCGGTCATCTCCTGCCCTTCCTGGCGGTACATGGCGCGCACCCGGCCCAGAAACCTCTCCAGATGCTCAAGGGCTTCCAGCGTGTGGTTGAGCACATGTATCCAGCCCCCACGTGGCACACGGACCCGGCGCATGGGGAGGAGTTGTGGAAAGGTCGCCTCCAGAACGCCTGATTTCGCTGCGGCGCGAAGCGCCTTGGCAGCCCTAGGCAACGTGAGCAACTTGAAGAGTTCATCCCGGAGCCGTTCCGCTGAGCACGCGCCTGTCCGAAACGCGTCCGCACGCAGGTGCCGGCTGGTGGATGAATCCGGACGCAAGCCCAGCTCGACCTCTGCACGGTGGGCACGCCAGAGCCGGACAGGATCCTCCCGGAACGCTTGCGGTCTGCAAAGGGTAAGCCGGCGGGCTTTCAGATGGCCACAACCACCCAGCGGATCCTCCACCACCGAATGGGGTCCCCATGGTATCCGCACCGCCATCGCATTCACGGTGAAGTCACGGCGACGCAGGTCCAGCTCCAGCGTCCGGTCGCGCAGCGGGGTAAAATCCACCGTGGCCGTCTTCAAGTAAACCCTCACCAGCTTCTCCCGCCCGAGGACCGCCAGCGCACCGCCGGCCGCATCGGCAAACGCACGGCCGGTGGATACCGGCGAGCCTTTGGTCACGGTCACATCCACGTCGTGCACCAACTTGCCTAACAGCACGTCACGCACGGCCCCGCCGGTGAGAAACAGCCCCCCGTATGCGGTTCCCAAGCGCTTGAGCGGCCCTGCGATCACTCCCAGCGCTTTATCCAGTCGCTTACCAGCAATAGTCATTCTCAACATGTTACGGCTCGCCCTTCAGTGTGGCCTTACCGAGCGCAGCTCGGCGGCTTTTTCCTCCGGGATCGTATCGTTAATGAAGGTGCCGGCACCTGACTCACACCCCGCCAGATACTTGATCTGGTCTTTGCTCCGGTGAGGCGGATAGAACTCGATGTGAAAATGATGATACCGGTGCGGCGCACCATCGGTCGGGGTCTGGTGCATCAGCATGATGTACGGAAAGGAAAAACCGAACAAGTTGTCGTACTTCCTCAAGATGGTTTTCAGAATCCCGGCCAGCTCCCAGCGTTCTGCCCGAGTCATCTGCACGAGGCTTCCCACGTGCCGGCGCGGCACCACATACACCTCATACGGATACCGGGCGAAATACGGGATCCAGGCTGCGAAGAAACGGTTCGATGCCACCAGCCGAGAACGCGCGGAAGTTTCCCTGCGCGTCAGATCGCATAGCATGCACCGCCGGTGGTGCGCCTGGTAGCGCCGCTGCGCGTTGAGCTCGGTTTTCACCCGAGGCGGGATAAACGGGAAGGCGTAGATCTGGCCGTGTGGGTGGGTCAACGTCACGCCGATGACGGTGCCTTTGTTTTCAAAAATGTACACGTATTTAATAAATGGCAGAGCGCCTAACTCCCGGTACCGGTCAGTCCAGACCTCGATCAATTTATAGATGTGCTCGCGGGACTCCTCCGCCAAGGTGGTGTTATGCCGGGGGGAATACAACACCACTTCGCAAATTCCCTTTCCTGGTACCCGCCGGTACAACGCTCCAGGGTGGCCCTCCCGGGCGGCAGAGGCGGTTCGCGCCATCGAAGGAAACCGGTTTTCAAACGTGACGATCTCATACGGTCCGTTCAGCCCTTCAGCACCACCTGGGCAGAACGGGCAGGACTGGACATCAGTTGTGGCACCCAGAGCGACTGGCCTGATCTGCCGGTGTGAAGCATAAGCGACCCATTCCTCCAGCAGCGGATGCCAGCGCAACTGTGCCATCGATCAACGCGACCTGAACCACTTCACGGTCTGCTGTAAGCCTTCTTCCAGGGGCACACGCGGCTCCCATCCCAGGGTTCGCTTGGCTTTGTCCACCGCCAGGCAACTGTCCCTCAGATCCCCCGGCCGTGGGGGTCCGTGCTTTGAGGGCCCGGAATAGCCGGTCAGGGCTTTGAGAGAAGCGAAGAGCTGGGTCGTGCTTGTCCGTATGCCGGTTCCGATGTTGACGGCCTCGTTTTCGCACCGGGTCAAGGCCAGCAGGTTGGCTCGTACCACGTCACCGACATACACGTAGTCCCGGAAAAATTCCCCGTCTCCGTTAATCACTGGCGTTCCGCCGGCGAGCATCTTTTCGGTGAAGATGGCCACCACGCCGGCTTCCCCATGCGGATCCTGCCGTGGTCCATACACGTTCGAGTAGCGCAAAACGGTAAAGGCAAGCCTATACTGTTCGGCATAAACTTTAAGGTAGAGTTCAGTAGCAACCTTGGAGACGCCGTAGGGGGAGTTGGCGGCAAAGGGCAGCTCCTCAACAGCGGGAAGCTGGTCGGTATTTCCATACACGGTCCCACCGGAAGAGGCAAAGATGAATTTTTTGACGTTGCACCGCACGGACGCTTGCAGAAGGTTCAGGCCGCCCAGGATGTTGATGCGCGCATCCAGTTCCGGGTCTTTCACCGACAGGGGGACGGATGCCTGCGCCGCATGGTGGTTGACGATATCAAACCGCTCGCGTTCAAAGAGGTTTGCCAGCTCTGGTGAGGTGATATCCAGCTCAACCGCCTTCACGTCGGTGTTGAGGTTAGCCCGTCTGCGCCCAACCTGGTTGTCCAGGATGGTCACGTCATGCCCTTCTTTAAGGTACCCGTCCGCGACATGGGAACCGATAAACCCAGCACCTCCGGTCACCAGGATTTTACTCATGGCCGGTGCCACCAACGGTGGCAAGGTTTAAACAATGGTGTACCTACCTTTGCCAGACCGAGTCCGCGAGGTCATAGCTTTGAAGTTTTGCGTTTGCGAAACCAATAAAACACAAACCGCCGGCCATCCCCGCGCCGGACCACCTCTTTTTCAATCACATAGACAGGGGGCCGTGACGCTCTTCTTTTTTCCTTTCCGTCCTTCACTCCCTCTCCCGCATGACGGGAGAGGGTCGGGGTGAGGGCCAATATGTGACTATCGATTTTCTTCAATGCTTGATTAGCCAGTCTGGCCGTTGAAAGGCTTTCCCGTCCAGCGCGACTTTCAGCGCAGGCCATCCAGGAGAGGCGGTGATGACCTCCGGCCCTTTGGCAGTCACGAGGACGGTGTCCTCCGACTTCGTCCCCGCGATGGAGGGGTTCCACGCCAGCGCCATGTTCGTCTCCACACATTGATCCCGGGGAGTCTCCGGGTTAACCGTGAATTCCCGCTCCAGGTACCCGGTGGGGCCACCCTGGTGATGGAGTTTCCACTCGTCGGCAAACCCGCGCTCAGCGTACGCCTTCCGTGCCTGTTCAAGCACGCCAACGAACGGCGTCCCTGGGCGCGACCTGTCGATGAAAACCGCATCCACATACGCAACCGCCTCGTGTTTGCGCTTGAGTTCTGGTGAGAGTTTGCCGAAGTGCACAAGCCGGGTGACCGAGCAGATCAAACCCCAGCGGCGCGCGCACAAGACCACCATGACGGCGCGTTTGACCTTGGCCTGCGTTGGAATCGGGTGACGGTACTTGAGCAACCGGTCATCGGCGGCGACCAGCAGGACGGTGGGTTTCACGCTCTGTTTTTGCATGGCGGCAAAGAGACAGCCCGCGATCTCCTCCTCGGTGACGCCCTTGCGAATCTTCCGGCAAACTTCTGCGACCCCCCGTCCCGCCGCTTTACCCAGCCAGCGGTATTTCTTCAATTCGTGGTCGGTCAGTTTCATCCGCAGCCACGGCAGATGTGGCTCAATATCTTCCGTTCCGGGTGTTCCATCATCTGATGCGGCACGACTTGACCCGAGCAGATCCCGCAGAGCCTCTGATCGTTCCTGCGGAGCGTACCAGGGAGTCTCGCGCAGCTCGAACCCCAACCCCTCCAGCTCTTCGGTCATGATGCGCTGAGCTTCAATGTTGCTCGTAAACGCAACCTTCCGGCCATCCCGATAAAAGACCAGGCTGGCCACACCCAGATCCGAGGCATGCCGGACATGGTTGTCAGCCCCACCGGTCGCCCAGGAAAAATTGTGCCGCCGGGAGAGCACGATGGTTTCCAGGTCCCGTTCGTTCATCAAGTGAGTGAGACGGCTGCGCTTTTCCAAGACTTCGTCGGACTGGGCGGCCCGGTTCAACGTCATGTTGACTTGTCCACCTTCTTCAGCACTTCCCCCTGCTGGCCGTACTTCTCTGTATATCGCCGGTAGGCGCGGGCCACTTCTTCAGCAGAGAGCTCCTCAGGCTGCCCCAATGCAAGCGCGTGGTGCACCGTCCGGGCGACATCCTCCACCATCACCGCGGCTTTCAAGGCGGCTTCCCCCGATGCGCCGATGGCGACCACCCCATGATTTCTTATCAGGACAGCCAGCGAGGTGCCGATGTGGTTCACGACGGCGCTGCCGGTCTCCTCACCCCCGACTTTGGCATAGGGAGCGCAGGGTATCGGTCCGCCGAATTCATCGGCCTGAGCTGTCAGGTACACCGGAATCGGGCGGTTGAGCGCCGCGAACGCCGTCGCATAGCGAGAATGCGTATGCACCACGCCGTTCACATCCGGCCGGTGCCGGTAGATGTAAAGATGGGTGGGCGCATCTACAGAGGGACGGTGCTTCCCTTCAATCACATTCCCGTCTAAATCCAGCACGACCTGATCGGCAGGTTTCAGATCCTCGAACCTCACGCCGGACGGCTTGATCACCACATACCCGGTTTTGGGGTCACGAACGCTCACGTTGCCGGAGGTCCACGTGACCAGCCCCTGCTTCGGCAGCTCGCAATTCAACCGGCAGACTAAAGCTCGAAGATCCGGCAGCAGGAGTTTCTTTCTTCTGGGACGTTGCTTTTTAGCCATCCGCCGACTACTTCGCCACGCCGGCTTTGAACTGCTTCAAGCGCTTCATGGCCCAATTGGCGCCCCGCCCGAAATAATCGTGCAAGGTCACATATTCGTCAAAGAGCTTACGATAGGACTGGTGCGCGCGTTTCTGAGGTTTGAACACCTTGGCCTTCACCCCGCCCATAGCCTTGGCCGCATCAAAAATCGTGTCATAACCACCCCGCTTGGAGCCAGCCGCCACCGCTCCAAATTGGGCAGACCCAAGGGCGGGGGTCTGGGCTGAACGAGCGATCTTGATGGGACGATTGGTCACGTCAGCGTAAACCTGCATCAGGAACTCATTGCGCTCTGGCAACCCCCCGCAGGCGTAGAGTTCATTGACTGGCACGCCGTGCTTTTCGAAATTCTCAATAATCATGTTCGTTCCGAACGCGGTGGCTTCGATCAGCGCACGATAAATTTCTTCGGGACGGGTCAGCAGCGTCGCGCCCAGGAGCATACCGGTCAGATCCACATCCACCAGGACAGAACGGTTGCCATTCCACCAATCGAGCGCCACCAGGCCACTCTCCCCGATTGACAGCTTCGAGGCTTTTTCTACGAGCAGGTCATGGATGCTGATCTTCCGCCTGCGTGCTTCCCGTTCGTACGCTCCAGGAACGCAGGTGCGGGTAAACCAGGCGAAGTGGTCCCCCACGCAGGACTGGCCCGCCTCGTACCCCTGGTAACCAGGCAGAATTCCGTCCTCCACCACCCCGCACATGCCAGGCACGGGGTGCTCCTCTGTCCCAAGCACCATATGGCAGGTGGAGGTGCCCATGATCATCAACATGTTCCCCGGCTTAGTGATCCCGGCCGCTGGGACCGAGACATGGGCATCCACGTTGCCCACGGAGACCGCCGTTCCCTCATTCAGCCCGGTCAACCTGGCGGCCTCCCTGGTGATCTCACCCGCCTTCCCTCCCAGCGGATAGATTTCGTTCGTCAGCTTCTCCTCCACCAAGTTCTCCAGCCGTGGGTCCAGCGCCTTAAAAAACTCCCTGCTGGGATAACCGTTGCGCTTATGCCAGATGGCCTTGTAGCCGGCCGTGCAGGAATTCCTCCGTTCCAGCCCGGTGAGTTGCAGCACGATCCAATCCGCCGCCTCCATAAACCTCGCGGCCTCCTGGTAGATGTCCGGGTCCTCGTCCAAAATCTGCATGATTTTGGGGATCATCCACTCGGAGGAGATCTTCTCCCCGTACAGCTTGAGCCAGGGTTCGCCGCGCTCCCGGGCAATGGAGTTTAGCTTGTCGGCTTCTGGTTGCGCAGCATGGTGTTTCCACAACTTGATCCATGCGTGAGGACGATTGCGCCATTTCGGAATCATACACAACGGGGTCCCCCGCCCGTCCACAGGCATCATGGTGCAAGCCGTGAAATCGGTGCCAACGCCGATGATGGCTTCGGGTTTGACTTGTGCCTTCTTGAGCACAGCGGGAATAGCACGCTTCATCACCTCAAGGTAATCCTGGGGATCTTGGAGGGCGAAATCGTTGTCGAGCTTAACTTTGGTTCCAGGCAGCGACCGGTCAATAACACCATTCCGGTAGGTGTGCACCGCGGTGGCCAGCTCACGACCGTTCTTGACGTCCACCAGCACCGCCCGTCCTGACCCCGTCCCAAAATCCAACCCGATCGCGAACTTCGGCATTGCCGTCCTCCTGTACAAGGGAACTGAAAAACGTCTTTATCCTATGGACGCCTCCCAGCTTTGTCAATAAATAGAAAAGTCGATTGACAATATATCAGCCTTAAGGCAATAATCTCTCCGCCATGGGAGTCCTCCTCTTCCTCCTCGTGGCCTCTGCCGCACTAGGAGACCCTCCAAAGGATCCCAGCCTCTGGCCCACCCTGAAGGAGCTGAAAAGCCACCGGATCGTTGATCTAACCCATGCATTTGCGCCAGGGACTCCACGCTGGAAGGGTTTCCCAGACATGTCCACTCGGAATCTCTTCACCTACGACCAGGATGGCTTCTGGGCCCAGGAATTCACCCATGTAGGCCAGTACGGGACCCACGTGGACCCGCCAGCTCATTTTCACAAGGGTTTACGTACCGTGGATCAAATTCTGCCAGAAGAAATGCTGCTTCCGCTCGTGGTGGTGGACTGTCACAAGCAGGCAAAGGCCAATCCTGACTTTGTACTGACCCCTGAAGTCCTTAACACGTGGGAAAAAGCCCATGGGCGGGTTCCCGATGGCGCCTTCGTGGCGATGCGCACAGACTGGAGCAAGCGCTGGCCGGACTCCGGGAAGATGCAGAACAAGGACCAAGAAGGAGTCGCCCACTATCCTGGGTGGACCTTGAAGGCCCTGCGCTTTTTGATTGAAAAACGTAAGGTGACCGCCATCGGCCATGAACCCACTGACACGGACCCAGGCCTAAAGACATCCAAAAACATCTACGAATGTGAATCGTATGTCTTGAAGACCAATCACTACCAGATTGAGTTGCTGGCCAATCTAGATCAGGTGCCAGAAACCGGGGCTATCGCGTTGGTAACGTTCCCCAAACCCAAAGGGGGCTCAGGCTTCCCCGCCCGCGTGCTGGCTATCGTCCCCTAGTCGGCAAGAGGGTCAGACTCGAGATTATGCCTGGATTGCCGTCACAGCAACGAGCCGCTGGCCAAGGGGATCGACAGCAAGGGAAGCGAGTTCAAGAGTCGTAGCACCTAAAAGGGCAAAATCCTCCTTTTCACCGAAGAGCACGTTGGAAGCGACCATCCGGCCTTGAACCTCCATAACGGCAAAACCGAATGGTTTCTGAATAAACGTCCCATTTGCCAAGCGAACCGGCATCATTCCAAGCCGCGTTACCCCTGCACGTTCCAAGACATCAGACGGAATGGTGGAATACGTGGCGCCCGTATCTACAAGCAACTTGACATCTTCGGTAAAGGAAGGCGCCCCCTCTTTGAGGGCACCTACCCGGACATTGGTCTCGAACAGCCCCATGCTCTCATTGTAGGCGTACTTATATGAAGGTGACAAGAAGTCGAGGAAACGCGGTAGAATTTATTGAGTTACGAAGCCGGGGTGGCGGAATGGCAGACGCAGAGGACTCAAAATCCTCCGGCCCTTGTGGCCATGAGGGTTCAACTCCCTCCCCCGGCACAGAAATTATTCTCGAGACTCCTAACCTACTATCAGGGGGAGCTTACTCACACAACAACTTGATGAGTCTCGACGTAATCTCCAGGTATAGGTTCGTTTTATTTCAAAATCATAACCGCATCCAAATGCAGTCTATGCCGTCCAAAATCATGTGGACCACAAGTCCAGAACCCACGATGCGGGCCTTGGGAATGGCTGTCATGACCAGATAAACAAACATCGCAATCAAAGAATGCAGAGGATGGAAACCGAGGCTGCAGCGGTTAGGATCATACATAGGATCGGCATACAGATGATCGAGATCAACCAGGTTCGTCAAAAGCATGGCGACCCAAACACTCTTCCATCGCTTCGGCCACCCCCAGCGAGCCACCAATGCCGGGACAACAACGTGCAATACACCGTGGACGACTGGCCGTATTATTGCTAAAACCCCAGATTCACGCTGGCCTCAAACTCACCCTATGAGCCAAGATTCACGCTCCTCATCGTCGTCGGCACCGTAAACGAGATCAGCCATTAATATTTCACGTACTGCTCAACTCCCCGAGCGCGATCTGATAGAGCCGTTGCGACAGGTCCCGCAACACCTGCTCCATCTCAGGGTAGAACTCGCCCGTCGGCGTCATCAGTCCCGAGTGCTGCGCCTGGGCCTTGCCCGGCATCGTCTTCCACGTCTCGATGATCCCGCAGATGTGCCAACCTACGAAGTCGGGCCGCGCAAACGCCGACTCGGCGAACTCCCGGGTCCACGCCGCGCGCTCGGCCTGGTCTCTGGCGTGGGGACCATGCGGGTTCGGCATCATCTCGCTGGCGACGGAGTAGCATGAGTCGCCGTTGAGGAACGGTTGGGCATTCGTTGGCGACCAGCGGTCGAGCCGGGCCTGCTGGTAGTCCCAGCGCCCGTAACACTGCACGTTTACCAGATCCGTGTGCCGGCTCGTAACCTCGAGGACGCTGTCCAGCGTGTCGCTGTTCCCGCCGAGCTTGTCCCCAATGAACATGTGGTTCGTGTCATAGCGCCGGAGGGCAGCCTTGGCCACGGTGTAGTACTGATCGACACAGCGGCGCATGAACTCCATGTTGTCGCGCAGCTCGGCCTCGTTGGCGAAGTCGGTGTCGAGCCGCCAGTCCTCAGCGGCGGCCAGGTCGTTCCACGACGGGAAGCCCGTCGCGTAGGCGGTGTTGAACGCCTCGATGCCGGGATAGTGCTCGCGCATGGTGGACACATAGGCCCGCTTGCCTGGTGCGTCGGCGCCCAGATTGCGCAGGATACGAGGCCAGGTCGTTCCCCCGGCCCATTTCGTGTCGTTGTCGGTCAGGACCGGAATGTCGGTCATGGCGTAACCCAGGATCATGGGATCATCCGTATAGGGCTCCACCTCCTCGCGAGCAAGAGCCTCGCAGTGCTCGCGGAAGCCCGGGGCGAAGATGTCGACGTACGCCTCCGGCCGGGGATTTCGGTAGTGCGAGAGCTGAACCGGTTCATATTGCCGGACGTACGGCATGATAGCCCCGGGGGGGCGATCGATGAGCATGGCCGTCTCGCAGTGGTACCCCAGCGTATTCAAGCCCAGACGTCTGCAATCGGACAGCGCCGCGTCGCGAAATCCCTTCCACCAAGCCTTGTCCCAAGGCTTCTTAGCGCCGAACTCCTTCACCCAATGGCCGCGGTTGTACTGCTGAGCCCACCAGCCATCGTGGTAGTGGTTGATGCCCAGGGAGATGAAGGCGTTGCCCTCCGGCGTGACCAGCCACCACCGCTTACCGTCGTGCTCCGTGCGAAAGAATCCCGTCGCCTCGAACCGCTTGCCCGTCCATCCGCCGAAACGGTCGCGATCGGGCGCTCTGGACTTATCCATTGCCATTACCCCCTCCACTGCAAAGAATCCCACCATGACCCCAACTAGCAAAACACCTGACATGACCCCAAGTTTCTGTATCACCGCCATCTCCCCTACTCTACCCTCATCTCCAGGGCACCAGGAGGGTACAAAAGGAAAAAAACAGCCGGAGCACCCGTCTGTTCGGGGCTCCGGCTGTGTACTGCTTGGTACGGTTGCTTTAGAAGCGCCTGTTTCCGCCGCCTCCACCGCCATATCCACCGCGACCACCACCGCCACCGCCACCGCCACCGCCACCGCCAAAACCGCGGGATTCCTGCGGCTTGGCCTCATTCACCTTGATCGATCTGCCACTTAGCTGGCGCCCGTTCAGGGTCTCGATCGCCTTCTTCGCCCCGTCTTCATCAGCAATCTCGACAAACGCAAAACCACGGGAGCGGTTGGTAAACTTATCGCGCACGACGGTCACGCGATCAACTTGCGTCACCTCTTCGAAAAACGTTTTCAAACTTTCCTCGGTCGTCTCAAAGGGCAAATTGCCCACATACAACTTAGCCATCGATATGGCCTCCTTTAAATTTAACTGGACTCAGAGAGCACTCATTGGAGAGAGGCCACCGGGCCTTCAACGGGCTGGTAACGGCCACTGTACCTGCGAAGCAGTCTGAATTCCGACCCACACCATCCAGGCGTTACTCCACCTGGCTGTGTGTGATTGTTTGTATTGTATCACATGGTCAGCAAAAAGCAACGGACTTACTTTTTCTGCAATAAGTCCAAGAATTTACTGTCGGTGGAAAGGATCAGCTTGGTGTCGGCAGGGATGGCTTTCTTGTACGCCTCCAGCTTGCGCACAAACTCGTAGAAGGCGGGGTCAGCGTTCATGGCCCGGCCGTAGATGTTGGTGGCGGTGGCATCCGCCACGCCCTTGATGACCTGCTCCTTCCGGTAGGCTTCTGACTGAATCTTCTGTAAATCGCGGCTGATTCTACCGCTGATCTCGGCCTTCTTGCCAAGTCCTACGGAGCGGATTTTCTGGGCGATTTTCTTGCGCTCCGAGATCATCCGCTCGTAGACCTTCGCCTCCACGCTGGCCTCGTACGCAATGCGCCGTAGCTGGACATCAATCAGTTCAATGCCGAACCCCTTGAGCTCCTCGGCCGCCCGCTCCACGATGATGGCACTCAATTTCTCCCTACCCGTTGAGATGGGCTCGATCTCTCCCGTCACCGCTTCCTCCTCGCCCGGGTCCAACTCACCTCTCTTCGCCTGCTCGAGCCGCTCTTTGACCTTGTCCAGGATGGCGTTGGTGTTCCGCACCGCCTCCACCAGGTTGTGGTTGGAAATAGTGTCGCGGGTCACAGAGTCCAGGATTCCATCCAGCCTGGCGATGGCGCCTCTTTCATCCCGGACGGTCTGGAGGAACAGCAGAGGATCCACGATGCGCCAGCGCGCTGTCGTGTCCACATGAATATATTTCTTGTCTTTGGTTGGAATCCGGTTGGGATCGCCGTCCCAATTCAGGATGCGCTTGTCCATCCGGCGGATCTCCCGAACGAACGGGAGCTTGAAGTGAAGTCCAGCCTCGGTCACCGCAGCGCCCACCGGCTTGCCAAACTGCGTGATGATCGCCTGTTCATATTCCGGCAACACGTACAGGGAGGCGTTCAGGAGGATCACCACGCCCAGGAAAATCCCAACGGCCACAACAATGAACACGATGGATTTCTGATTCATTTCGGCACCTCCACAGGACTGGAACCGGTGCCCCGCTTTGGAGGTGCTGAAAAAATCGGCAGGAGGCCCTTAATCTTGCTATCCACGATGGTCAGCTCTTTGAACCGCCCGTACAACTCCTCCATCGTCTCCAGGTGAAGCCGGGTCCGGGTGACTTGCTGGGAGTTCCGGTAAGCCTTCAACTGCGCGGTAAACCGTTTCGCATCCCCTTTGGCCGTGTTCACCTGCTTGGTGGCGTACCCTTCAGCTTTCTGGATGGTCTCCAGCGCTTTTCCCCGGGCCTCCGGGATGACCTTGTTGTATTGCGACTCCGCTTCGTTGATGACCTTCTCCTGCTCCTGCTTGGCCTCGTTCACCTCGTGGAACGCCGGCTTCACCGATTCTGGAGGGTTGATATCCTGCAGCTTCACCGCGACGATGCGGACACCCATGTCGTAGTGGTCCAGGACCTCCTGGGTAAGCTTCTGGGCCTCCACGGCGATTTCAACTCGCCCGACGGTCAGGACATCGCTCACCAAGCGGTCCCCTACCACCCGGCGCATGATGGACTGTGACACGTCCCGGATGTTCTTGACGCCGTCCCGAACGTTGAAAAGGTATTTTTCCGGCTCCGCAATCTTGTACTGCACGATCCACTCCACATCCGCCACGTTCAGGTCTCCGGTGAGGGTTAAGGATTCCTGTTTGAATGCCGCCTTGCGGGTCGCTCCACGTCCCGGAAGGCGGAACCCAAACTCCTGCTGCAGAACACGCTTGGTCGGCACCTTAATGGCCTTATCAATGCCAAAGGGAATTTTATAATGGAGCCCCGGCGGCTCAGTGGAGACGTACCGGCCAAATCTCACGATCACCGCCTCCTCCTCAGGTTCCACCGTATAGAACGAAGTCGCAGCCCCCACCAGGAGGATCAGGACGCCGATGATGCCAATGACCAGGACGGTCAGATCCTTCGGAAGCTTGTACCCCCTGAAGCCCTTCTCCTGAAGCTGTTTGATCAGCTCACCAAGACTACCGGGCTCGTCACTGTTCTGCGGCTCTGGCATGAGAGGAGGATTGTACCATAGAAACGTGCCTCAGCGGGCTCCTACGTGCAAACGCGGAGCATCGTAGGGTCGTTTGCAGCCGCATTGGCTGCGGTGGTCAGCCTTGGGGCTTGGGCGCGGTGCCGCTAGAGCCTGCGGGGTTCGATGCAGCAGGGGCGAGTTCTAGCGGCGCGACCTGCGACCGAGCCGGCGGGCGAGCTGCGCGGCGTGCAAATCCTGGGGTTCCAGCCGGTCGGGATCGATGGTTTCCCACCATTTGCCCGACAGGTTTGTCTGCGAGAGTTCGCGGCTGCTCACGCCCACGAAGTTCATCGCATCGGGGCCAAATTTCCCACCCGGATGAATTTGCGGTTGCTTGGCGCGAATGTTCCAAAAGGTTCCCCAGGCGCCGCAATGCACCCCCAGGGCCCGCCCGCCTCCGCAGCGATACATGCGACTGCCTTCGCCGATGTCGATATTGCACAGCAGGTTTGCGTAGGGCGCGCGCCGGTGATGATCGAAGCTCATGTCCACACCACGGCCGTTCTTGCTCACGTTTCCGCCGCAATGGCTGTAGGTGATGTCGTGGATGAAGCGCACCCACAGGTACCCGCCTGACCAGGAGTAGTTCGAGGTCTTGCGGCCGGACGTGGTCGCCCCCCAGTTTTCCTTCACCTCGTTGAGGTACTTCGGAAAGAACAGCGTGGTTTTCTCAGGTCCCGCGCCGCGCAGAACGATATTGCTCTTGTCGATATAAAGAATATCCGTGATCTTGTAGCGCCCGGCGGGAACCAGCACCACGCCCTTCGCCGCGGCAAGCGCCTTCTTGAACGCGGCGGTGTCATCGGACTTGCCGTCGCCCTTCGCGCCGTAATGCTTGACGCTCACTCCGCCCGTGCGCTTTGGAATGGGTTTCTCGCCGTACCGGTAGCCCGCGTAGCTGAAGTCCGGCAGGCGGCTCTTCGGCGACCAGTTCTCGCCGTGCTTCCCCCACAGCTTAGAGTGCTCCGCGGACGCGGGATCAAGCAAGAGCAAGAACGCGACAGGCCCGGCCAGCGCCCAGCTGGACGGACTACGCATACCAACCTCCGCGTTCAGGCGACGGCCGCACGGAAAGAATCAGCAGCGGCTTAGACTCGCAGACTCGCCCCCCTCACCCTACCCTCTCCCCCCTTCGGGGGGAG
>CAZPLZ010000068.1:0-17333 GCA_964587525.1 uncultured bacterium
CGAGGCCGCGCACGGCACGCGGGCTGTCCTGCTCGTCCCGATTGGGTTTGTCTCCGACCACGTGGAGGTACTGTACGATCTGGACCGTGAAGCCGCTGCGGTGGCGGAGCAGGCAGGTTTGGTTTTCTCGCGTGCCGGCACGGTGGGTACCCATCCTGCTTTCATCCAGATGATGGCTGACGTCATTCGTCAGAAGTTGTAAGTGATGCCAGCTGTACGAAACCCTCTCCCCCAAAGGGGGAGGTCGTCTGCGGGTCGGCTCCTGCCGACCGGGTAGGGTGAGGGGGGAATGAGCAAGCGCGCCATCGTAGTCGGCGCCGGGATTTCAGGACTGGCGGCGGCCTTCAAGCTTGCCGAGCGTGGGGTAACGGTCACGGTGCTGGAGGCGACCGACGAGCCCGGCGGGTCGATCAAGACGGTTCATCGGGACGGGTTCCTTCTTGAGGCAGGGCCGGATTCGTTCCTGACCGAAAAGCCGGCAGCGCTGGAGTTGTGCCGAACATTGCAGATCGAGGATCAGGTAATCGCTACCAATTCCAAGTGGCGGCGTAGCTTCATTGCGCTCGACGGACAGCTCCATCCCATCCCCCAAGGGTTTTACCTTTTGGCGCCCGTGCGCTTGGGTTCGTTTCTGGCTACCCCCCTGCTCTCCTGGCCTGGAAAACTGCGGGCTGCCGCCGATCTCTGGTTGCCGCGCGGGCCGGAGCAAGCGGATGAGAGTCTGGCATCATTCGTGCGTCGCCGGTTCGGCGCCGAGCTGCTGGAACGCCTGGCCCAGCCACTCGTGGCGGGGATCTATACCGCCGACATGGAAACGTTGAGTTTGCGGGCCACCTTCCCCAAGTTTTTAGATATGGAAACGCAGCATCGCAGCGTGATCCTGGGTTTGCGGAAACGCAACGCCGCTCGGACCAACCAGGCGGCCAGCCATTCGACTTCGCTCACGGCAAGCGGCGCCCGGTACGGATTGTTTGCAACCCTAAAGGACGGCCTCGGTACGCTGGTGAAGGCGCTCCTGGCTAGACTGCCGGCGGGGGGTATCACCTACGGTGAGAGCGTCACGAACCTCAGCCGCGCGGCTTCCGGCTGGCGCTTGGACACGCACGGCGGACGGACTTACGAGGTGGATGCGGTGTGCCTGGCACTGCCTGCCCACGTGGCTGGCCGGTTGCTGAAGCCGGTGGATGAAACCCTCGCCGGGCTGCTCCAGGGTATCCGGTACGCATCCACGGCCACGGTCAATCTAGGATATGCCCGTGAGCAGATTGGGCACCCGCTGGATGGTTTTGGGTTTGTCGTGCCGGCGAGCGAGGGCCGCCGGTTGCTGGCTGTCACGTTCAGCCACGTGAAGTTTCCTGACCGGGCACCGGAGGGCAAAGCGCTCTTGCGCGCGTTCGTGGGCGGGGCACTGCAGCCAGCGGTGGCTGAGATGGAAGCTCGCGAGCTCGCACAACTGGTTCACCACGAGTTGCAAGCGCTCCTGGATATTTCTGGTTCGCCGCTGTTCTCGGAGATTCACCGCCACCCTCGCTCGATGCCACAGTACGAGGTGGGCCACCTGGACCGGGTGGCGCAGATCAGAGGCCGCGTGCACGCCTTGCCAAATCTGGCCTTGGCCGGTAATGCCTACGACGGCATCGGGTTGCCGGACTGTATTGCCAGTGGCGAATCCGCTGCCACCGCGCTGCTGGACGCGTGACCCTTCTCTCCACGGCACTCTCGTTGTCCTTCGTCGTTCTCGGGATCACACCCGTGCAGGCGGAGCCCCTGGATGTCTTCCACAGTCAAAACGCAACCCGTATCCCTCTCTATGAGATCTTCGAGATCACCTTTCAACATCCCCGGAAGTACGAGAACCCCTTCTTCGATGTCACCGTCGAGGTGACCTTCAGGGCACCCTCGGGGAAGAAAGTCCCAATCGGCGGATTCCATTTCGGCCCCCCGGATCTGTGGAAGGCCCGATTTGCTCCATTGGAGCTGGGAGAGTGGCAATACCGTTATATCTTTCACAACAAACTGGGGGAGCGGGCCGGGGGAAGCGGCCGTTTCGTTTGTGTGAAAGGACGAAATCCCAAACCGGGCTTTGTCCGACGGCACCCGACGAACCCGTATCGCTGGGTCTTCGATGACGGCAGCCCCTATTTCCCCATGGGTCTCCAGGACTGCTGGGGTGACAACTCAGGGAACGGCACGGTCCTCGATACGGTTTCCATGGAAGGACCCTTCAGAATGGACCGGCCAGAGGCTTGGGGCTCCCTACCCCCCGGCCCCATGTTCCAACCGGGCCCATCCAACAACCCGCAGAACGCGGATGTCTATTTCAGAACCTTCGCCTGTGCCGGCTTCAATCTTTACCGTTTCTCACAAAGCAACTGCTCCTACGCGCTCTACCACGACCTGGATCACTATCTGGTTCAAGAGGGCCTCATGACCGACGAGCTGCTCCGCATGGCTCGCAAGTACAGGTTCCGGATCTTTTACGGCATCTTCGGCTATCAAAAGGTATTCAATGAGACTCCAGATGACAAAGTGAGAATGAAGAAAGTCAAGCGCTTCGTCAAATACAGCGTGGACCGCTGGGGGGCCTTCGTGGACTTCTGGGAGTTCCTGAACGAGCAAAACGCGGAGGACCGATGGTACGAAATCCTGATCCCGTATCTGCGTTCCCTCGACCCCTACCGTCATCCCATCACCACGAGCTGGGAGCGCCCGCAACTACCAGGGATCGACCTCAATGCCCCTCACTGGTATTCCGATGTAAACGTCACCGAGAAGAGCAAGTTCTTGGAACACGGGCTGCGCTCTGACCTGGGGGTTGCCTGGCATGCCGAGAAATGGAAGAAATTCGGCAAGCCGGTCATTGTGGGCGAAGCGGGGAACTATACCGACCCAAAGGAACGTGAGAAGGGGCGCCTCCTTCCAGAGGTTGGGGGAGTCTGGGACCCGGCCTCGGCGCTGCGCATGCGCATCCGCAACTGGGCAGCCTTTTTTCACGAGATCGCCGTCATCTTTTGGAACACGAGCTACGCCAAGGACGGCCATTTTATGAACATATGGCTCGGGCCTTTGGAGCGGCAGTACGTTCGGGTCCTTCAGGACTTCTCCTATCGGCTGGGCGCGGGTGCGCTCACCGTACCGGTTTCTGTCTCCGAACCTTCCCAGGTCCGGGCCTATGGTTTGGCATCCCCAGAAAAAGTGGGCGTGTATCTGGTTCACTCCCAGGAACACCCCGCGGTTGTTCGCAAGTTGACCGTGACGCTCAAGGTTCCAAAGGAGGCCAAAGGCTACTGGATCTCTCCGGAACATGGAGGGATTCTAAAGAAGATCAAAGTTTTGGAAGGGGAGCACACGCTCCAGGTTCCCAAATTCTCCGTGGACCTTGCGCTCCTTATCACCCCGGATGGCCCTCCGGACATCGACGGGGACGGGGTGCCCAATCATCGTGACCCCGATGACGACAACGATGGGGTTTCAGATAGACGGGATGCCTTTCCCTTGGTTCCGGAGGAATGGGCTGACAAAGACGGGGATCTGATCGGGGACAACATGGACGCGGACGATGACGGCGACGGCGTTGGCGATGATTCAAACAAGAATGGAGTGCCGGACCACGAGGAGCTTGACCTGGACGGGGACGGCGTGGACCGGACCCGGGCCATTCCCTGGGACGCCTTTCCCCTGAATCCTAAGGAGTGGCGGGACACGGATGGAGACGGCCTGGGGGACAATGCCGACCCCGACGACGACGGCGATGGCTGGCCCGATGCGGAGGAACGAGCCGCCGGCACCGACCCTTTGGACGCTCTGAGTTTTCCCTAACGCCTCCCTGCATAGGAGGCCGCCATAATCGCAAAGGGATGCATCTTTTCGAGGCGACCCTTTCGGGGATTCACCTTGAGGCCGAGAATTTCCAGTGTCTCAGCGCCCAGCAGGACTTCGCCGGCAGGAGCGATCAACACGGTCGCCGGCGCCTCCCGGCCATCGAACTGAATTCCCACAGTGGAGGCGCGAAATCTCTTGGCTTCACCGCCCGCGATTCTGACGGTATAGGATCTCAGGGAGCGAAGCCCCAGTCTTCCCGCAAGCGCTGCGGGGATAACGGTAAACGTGGCACCGGTGTCCACCAGGGCCCGTGTACGCACTCTGCGCTTCCCCAGCAGCGTCACCGTTACCCGAATCAACCCCATCTGCTGCTCATTATAATGGATGGATATACAATTGGGTGCGGTTGGGTAGCTCTGTTCCAACCATTTGGAACCGGAAGCCCAGCCTGCCTGCGTCGGTAGTCAGGTCACTACCCTTGGATCGCATCGTGGAGATACTAGCTACTGGGGTGTAACGTATCCTTGAAGAAAAGAGAGAAACTGATATGCAATCTGGGCCCGATTTGAAAAGTTAAACCCATGTGGCTGCGGTTGATTGCTTCCAGAAGTGGAAGTTGCACTGATGACGTTTGGTAATATCGCTCTTACGGTAGAGGATTGTCTTCCGTAACCGGGCGCGGTGAGCACCACGAGCGATCCCAAGCGAGCGCGTAGCTACGACGACGCGGCCGTCGCCTATGACGAAGGGCGGCCCGGCTACCCGGAGCCGCTGATCGAGGAGACTATCCGGCTGGCCGGGCTACTGCAGGACAGTCGGATATTCGAGATTGGGTGCGGGACCGGCCAGGCGACGCAGTCGTTCGCACGCCGGGGATTCCGGATGGTCTGCCTGGAGCCTGGTCCTAACCTGGCCTCGCTCGCCCGGCGGAACCTAGTGGCATTCCCGGACGTCGCCGTCCGGCAGGAGCGATTTGAGGACTGGCAGGTTGAGCCGGAATCCTTCGACCTCGTTCTTGCCGCGACCTCCCTCCACCATGTGGCAGAGGAAGTGCGGTACGCCAAGGCGGCCCGGGCTCTCAAGCCAGGTGGAGCGCTTGCCGTCCTCAGCAACCACCCGGGCCAAGACGACCCGGACTTCCGCGCCGAGCTGGACCGAATCTACGCGCGCTGGTGGGGACAGGAATCCGCGCAAGAGTTCGCCGAGCGGACGCTGGAGCGGCGAATCGCCGCCACTCGTGAGGAGATCGAGCGGTCCGGTTTCTTCGGCCGGGTCGAGATTCGGCAGCACCCCTGGACCGTCGAATACAGCGCCACCCGCTATCTCAGCTTCCTCGACTCCGACTCCGCACGCCTCCGGTATCCCCCTGCAGTCCAGGAGGGGTTAAAGGCGGACATCGCTGCGGCCATCGTGCGGCGCGGTGGGATATTACGCCGCGGGTTCGTCGCGGTCCTGGCCCTCGCCCGGCGCTCATGAGTATGGTTAGGAGGGGCACGTCCGCCCCGATCGCGTCGTGGTGGGGTAGCAGAGATATGATAGGTTTCCGAGGATATCATGCTCACGGGCACCACTGAGTTTGAGGGCAAGAGGTACTCCGTCGAATGGTTCTCAGGTGTTCCTGTCCCTTCGGGTGAACGGGCAACTCAAGTTTCAAGCATCTGTTTCACCGATTCTGGCCAGATAGTCTTGGTGAGTGGAGACGGGGCATCCTGGGGATTGCCGGGAGGCCATCCCGAGCCAGGGGAATCCGTTGAAGAGGCCCTCAGGAGAGAAGTCAGCGAAGAGTCCTGCTGTGAGGTCGAGCGGTGTGAGTATCTGGGGTATCAGAGTTGTACACCTGAAGATGGGGGAGAACCTGACATCCAGCTAAGGTATGCATGTCTTGTGACGCCCATGATTTTCAACCCGAAACACGAGATTGCCCACAGAAGAATAGTTTCGCCCAATGACTTCTTGAAGATTCTTGCATGGGGGGATAGCCCGATCGCTGCGGAGTTGGCGCGTTTGTCAAGTGAGAGTATGAAGCGATTCCTGGCGGCAAGCCAGTAAAGCCCGTCCGCCCCGATGGCGTCGTGGTGGTAGGCTGATTGGGAGGAGCGAATCTCAAGCGACATGATTGAAGGTCTGCTGGCAAGGCTTAAGCATGCCCATCCTTTTCTCAAGTCGGTGGATAGCCATGCCGAGCTTAAGGAAGGCTTCTCGTCTGACAGGAAATTCATCCTGTACGCCGACGATGGTCCTCGGTGGCTCCTGCGACTCAGTGCCATCGAGCAGGTCGAGCGCCGCCGCCGCGAGTTCGACCTCCTGGCTGTTCATTATGGAAACGGCACTAGGTGTCCGGAGCCCCATATCTTTGGAACAACAGAAGATAGAACCCAATGCTACTCACTCATTGGGTATATCCGAGGTGAGGCCGCTGAGCGTGCCTTGCCCGCATTGTCCACCCAGCAGCAGTACCAAGTTGGCTACCAAGCAGGGAGCGAACTGTGGAAGCTTCACCAGCTTGCCGGAAGTGAGACCCAAGTTGCCTGGTTGAATCGAAGGGGTGAGAAGTACAGAAGGCGAAAGAAGGAAGCCGCTGACCTGAAACTTGGGTTCTTTGAACAAGAGCGCATCGAGCGCTTTGTCGAGGCGAGAATGAGCGTTTTGGAAGTCAGCCCGGTGAGGTTCCAGCACGATGACTACCATGTTGGGAACCTGATCATCCGGGAAGGCGATTTTGTAGGGGTGATTGATTTCAACAGATCGGACTGGGGTGACCCTGTTGAGGACTTCTACAAGGTGCCGTGGTTTTCTGAACCCGTTAGCCAACCCTTCTCAAGGGGACAAATCGATGGATATCTCGCCAGGGAGAATCCACAGGATTTCTGGATTCGCTACAACCTATTTGTTGCCATGAACTTTCATGGAAGTCTTGTGTATGAATACGAGTACGGACAAGAGGCTGTGTCTCAATGGAAGACGCGCATCGAGAGTATTGTGCAGACACATGACTTCACTGAATGTGGCCCTCCTTCGTGGCACAAGGAAAGCTAAGTCCCGGAGTTAGGGGCTAGGGCGGCTAGCGTAAGTCCGTCCGCCCCGATCGCGTCGTGATAAGAAAGGATGCGACATATGGAAGTGAGCTAGGGCAGTACTTTTCATCCTGAGCTACAATTGTTCCGCCATGGCTGACAGAGCTGTGCTCGCGTACTCGGGGGGCCTCGATACTTCAGTAGCAGTGAAGTGGATCAAGGAAAAATATGGCCTCGATGTTGTAACCCTGACGATCAATATCGGACAAGAGAAGGACTGGGATGCTGTTTGTGTAAAGGCTAAGAAGACCGGTGCGATTAAGGCCCTTGTTGTCGATGCAAGAGAGATATTTGTAGAATCCCTCGTTTTTCCTTCTCTTCAGGCCGGTGCTTTGTATGAGGGTACATATCCTCTCGCGACAGCACTCGGTAGGCCCTTGATGGCCAAGCTCCTTGTTGATGCAGCCAGAGAAAATGGTGCGATGGCGGTTGCGCATGGTTGTACCGGAAAGGGGAACGATCAGGTGAGATTCGATGTCGCTATTGGTCTCTTAGATCCAACCCTCAAGATTATTGCTCCGGTGCGGGAATGGAAGATGACAAGAGATGAAGAAGTGCAGTACGCCAAGGATCACGGTATCGAAATTGGGGAGGTCAAGGAGAACCTCTACAGCATAGATGAGAACCTGTGGGGGAGAAGCATCGAATGCGGCGCACTTGAAGATCCATGGGTTGAGCCTCCTGCCGATGTCTTCAAGCTTACGAATAGCGTTGTAGATTCACCCGATGAAGCAAGTTGTGTCGATATTGGATTCGAGAAAGGAGTGCCGATTTCTCTTGACGGAAAGGAGATGGGCGGAGTATCCCTGATAGAGAAGGTCAGTGCCTTGGCTGGAAAACATGGGATTGGTCGGATTGACCATGTAGAGAACAGACTAGTCGGAATCAAATCTCGGGAGATCTACGAAGCGCCGGCGGCTATTGTGCTGCATATGGCCCACCGGGAATTGGAAAGTTTGACGCTATCCAAGGAGCAAGCCAGGCTAAAGTCAACGATTTCGCAGCAATATGCTGACATGATCTACAACGGTCTCTGGTTCTCAGGGCTTCACATGGACATGAGGGCATTCGTCTTGAGCAGTCAAAGGCACGTTACAGGGAACGTGAAGGTCAAGATGCATCGGGGATCATGCGCAGTGGTGGGGAGAAAATCTCCCTACTCTCTCTATCAGAAGCAGTTGGCAACGTATGAAAAGGGCGATGAATTCGATTCATCCGCTGCGCGGGGTTTCATTTACGTGCATGGCTTGGGGAGTAGAACGCAGGGAGAGAACCAGCTCATGTTGGGCAGGCAGGATGGAGGGGACATCCTGCTCGAAGGCCCCAAGGGTGGGGAAAAGAAGTAGAGAGAGGCGTCGAATAATTTTCGTCTGCCCCTATCGTGGTGCACATCGCGCAGTCTGTTGCTCATCATTAAACCGATAGGCTCTGTTTATGCTTTTCTTTCTCTCGTCTTCAGTCATTGGCTGGGTCCTTCATCCATTAGAGCATTGGCGAGTATTGGGCATCCGTCCCGCTCGCGTCGTGGGTGGTGATCGTGGCAGGATAGCACGAGGTTAAATTGATGAACTCCAAGAAGTACGCGCCGTTAGATCGTGAAGGACGTCTTCGTTTGGCTACTGCGATACAAGAGGACGAGGACGTCTCAGCGAACTTCTTGAGGCAGGGAAAGGCCAAGGCCTATGTCGCGGGCGATCCTTCATGTCCTGATGGCGCGATTGTGCAATGGGACGATTTGCCAAGTGAACCTGTTGCTATTGGTTTAGACCCTGAAATCCTGCTCGATCTCCTCGGGTCTGTGGAAGGGTGGAGCTGCGTGGATACTGACGCGGAGACTGCAAACCAGCTTGGGAAACTCATAGAGAAGCGCATGAACGTGCGAGTGCGATACGTCAAGGGCGTCAGTTATGAACTCTTGCAGCCTGTCGTGGTTGTGAGAAACCCGGCTGTCAGAGAGCTCACGGCTGCTGATGTTGAGCTGCTGGATGAGACTTACGTAGCTGAGTCGAAGAAGGAAGGATTTGGCGATCCACGCGAAGGTCTCAAGAATACTTCTGAGGGCGGCATAGCAGCGGGTGCTATCGTCTCTGGCAAGATAGTTGGAAGTGTGGGTGGCGAGGCAACCGGGGCACGCTACGGTGATATGGGGGGTTTCTTCCTCAAGGAGTATCGAGGGCGTGGCTTCGGCACAGCAGCGGCTTCGATCGTTGCGGGTCGCCTTCAGGAGATGGGACTGATTCCCACATGGAGCACTGGAGTGACCAATCCTGCTTCCATGCGGCTTGCTCAGAAGCTGGGTTTCGTTGAGGTGCTGCCGCGCGGTATGTATGTCGTCTTGGATGTGTGACGCGTCGTCCGCCCCGATCGCGTCGTGGTGAGCATTGTGGATAGTTGCCGCGGGTTATTTAGCTACTTCCCTTATAATTCCAAGTAGATGGCTTCCTGCTTACCCATTTATGATTATCCGAAACGCGCGTCCTGAGGACATACCTGCTGTTCTCGAACTCTGGAGACAATTCTGGACACCCCAGCCGTTCGAGTCCAATCTCCAGAAAAAAATCGAAAAGGAACCCGATATGGTCCTGGTTGCCGAGGACCACGGAAACATTATCGGCACGGTCATCGGGGGTTTTGATCTCTGGTGGTCCTGGATCTATCGAGTCGCAGTGGACCAAAAGAGCCAGAGGAGAGGCATCGGAATTCTCCTCCTCAAAGAGATTCAAGAGCGCTTCAAGGCAAGGGGTATCAATTCTGCAGGGCTCATCGTCTCTCCGGAGAATAAGGCGATGCTGTCTCTCCTCAGGAAGTTCGCCTACCGAGAGCACAAAGAGGGACATTACGGAATAAAATTCTAATAAATTTAGGTTCGGACCCCCTTTATATTTGCAATCCAATTTCGTTTCTGCTGGCGGTGTTAAACTTCTCTTGTGAACAACAAGCAGGACATAACGGTACGCCCCGCGACGGAGGATGACATCCCCGCTATCGTGGCCGTATGGCATCAAGCGACTGACGATTTCTTGGCATGGATGCCTAATGGTTTCGGAGCGCCGATGCGCGAGCCATTCGAAGGGGATGAGGATGCAAAGTGGGCCACTTGGCTCCGGGAAGCACTTGGCAAGACCGACTTTGTTCCTTTTGTTGCCGTCGTAGATAGTACGGTTCGCGGCTTCGTCAATGGCGAAGTCCGTCGCGTTACTGACGATTTCTTCCACGCGCCCTACCTGTACATAGATCACCTGTACGTGGACCGCGAGTATCGGCGCACTGGCATTGGCCGTGCACTTATGGGGGTGGTCGAGCAGTGGGCGCGGAAAGAAGGAATGAGAGCCCTCGATCTCGAAGTGGGGGAGCTCAACAACCCTGGTAAGCAGTTCTACGCTTCCTTGGGGTTTTCCACCTTGACACGCCGTATCGCAAAGATACTGGGGACGTAGCTCTCGCTACCTAGACTTTGTTTACTGCGGTGACCTAGGCTTCTCGGTCTGGGTAGAGTGAGTGGCAATCCTTTCGGTGGTCTGCTTCGATCGCGTCGTGGAGGCGCTTGACTTCAGCTTCTTGCAATAAGTAATCTACTCTTAGGCGGTTGAAGGACGCCTCCTCGTCTGCGGGAAGGGCTTAGCCCACCTTTTGGAATTAAAACACAATGAACCTTCTTTCAGCCTGAGAGAGCAGACGCCGGGCGCTGTATCGAAAGGAGGCCACCATGCCAAAGTCGTTGCCCACCAAACCAAACCTTGAACATCTTAAGAATGAGGCCAAGGCTCTGCTAAAGTCCCATAAGGATCGCGATCCTTCCGCTTGCAACACACTCAAATTGCTGCGCAGGTTCTCGGGCGCCTCTGAAAGCGAGATCATGGGTGCGGGTATTTCCCTACAGGAAGCGCAATTTGCGCTGGCTTTAGACTACGGCTACAAGAGCTGGAACGAATTGAGGCGGCACGTCATGTCAGTGACGGCAAAGACTAAGGCTGCTGATGTGGAGATGGTGGAGATGAAGGTGAAAAAGGTCGCCTACACCGATAAGGATAAGAAGGTCACAATTCTGATACTTTGCGACCAGGAAGAGAAAAGGTTCCTCCCTATTTACATAGGAGAGAATGAAGCCCTTGCCATTGCTGCCGAACTGCAAGGTGTGGTCACACCGAGGCCAATTACGCACGATCTTTTCAGAGAAGCGGTCGACGCTTTGGGGGGCGAGGTCTGCGGCGCTGCGATTACTGGATTAAAAGACAGGATGTACATCGCGACTCTCTTGATAAGAAACGACGGGCGAGAAGTCGAGCTGGACGCCAGGCCGTCAGATGCCATTGCATTGGCGGTACGGTTCAGTGCCCCGATCCGAGTGGACAAGAAGACGTTCCAGGATGTGTCGGTTGATGACGAGAGCAAGGTGGCTCCGACGCTCGAGCCGATCGTGTACAGGGATCAACGGCCAGCAATCCGGATCGAGAGTCCCGGCGATGAAGGTCCATCGGTCGCGCAGCCGGAGTGAGATTGCTCTCCTTTCTGGATGCTCGATGGCGTAAGGGGTGAGCAGTTCCTCTAATAGACGCCTGGCGTCGCTAGAGGATTTTAAGCCATGTGATTTTCACCCCCTCGGTACGGGAAAACTTAGTTATGCCACGTTCAGTGAGAGTAGGATGATTCTCATGCACGGCGGGGCGGAAGACTCTAGTGATACCATGGCATTACTCGATCGACTGGCTGAAACCCAGTACGTTCAATTCCGCGATCCGCGCTATACCGTAGCCACCGATTTTGGGGTGTTCACTTCTCACCCGGACTTTCCAACACGGTATGACTGCAATCAGCTTTTCGATTGCCGCTGTGCTCCTGAGCGCGTTGTCGATCTTTTGCACGAACTTGATCGGCTGTATAAGGGGCGAGACCTGCCCTTTCAAAAGCTTGCGGGCCATGATCCCTCCACCTGTGCGATCCTGGAGCCTATCCTGTCAAAGTCAGGCTGGAAGTTCTGGCAAAGCCAGATGATGGTCTTTGAGGCACCACCTGAACTTTCGCTGAATCCGGCTGTTGAGGTTAGACCTGTTGACCCGTTTCACCCCGACGTAGAGCGGCAGTACATAGGAAAACGGGTGCCGGGAACACTCGACCAGGGATTTGTCTATCACCGCACGCAGATGTCGCGCATCGGCGGGGAGTGGTTGGTCGGTTACCTAGACGGCGAGCCTGTAGGGACGACCGGCTGGTTCATGGCTGGAGCCATCGCACGATTCCGATGGATAGGGACCCGTGAGGAATTCCGGCGACGTGGGGTGGCAACGACCTTGATCCGGTACGTCCAAGAGCACCTTGCGGTTCAGGCGCAGGATGCGCTCACCATTCACTGTAACGATGAGAAGGCCATTCGTCTTTACGAACGACTTGGGTTCAGGAGGCGTGGATGGATGTGGGAGGCGATGTACGAATTACCGGTTGCCCAATGAGTAGTGAGTTCGATGTGATCGGCATCTACGAGCGACACCTGCGCGCCGACCCCTGGTGCTCTTCGGCGTTGCGAAGCCGGCACCCTCGGGTGCGATCTGTCTCTGGCGCATGAACGCGACCTACCGTCCCGGGCCCCCACCGGGACGCGACCCGTCCCGATTTGTGGCTCGTGCCTACGACCGGATCGCCGCCCGTTACGACCGCACCCGCCGGCGGGACCGCGGGTCACGGTTCGTCGCCGTGCTCAACCAGTTGATGCGGCGGCTGCCGCCCGGAGGCCGAGTGCTGGACCTGGGCTGTGGTGCTGGCTATCCGGTTGCCCGGACGCTGACAGACTGTGGCTTCCAGGTGACGGGGCTTGACATCTCTGGCCGCATGCTCGCGCGCGCCCGCCGCGCGGTGCCGGAAGGCACCTTCCTGCGCCGGGACATGGTGCGGCCCGGCCTCCCCGCTGGCAGTTTCGATGGCGCCGTGGCCGTGTACTCTCTGTTTCACGTTCCCTGGCGCCGACAACCCCGCGTCCTCCGCGCGATCCGCCGCCTCCTCGTTCCAGGCGGCCCGTTCTTGTTCAACCTGGGAGACGAGATCGACCGCGAATACACCGAAGGGTTTTACGGAGGTCGCATGTACTGGTCAGGGTTATCTGCGGTGGAGAACCTGCGCATGATCCGCCGGGCCGGGTTTCACCTGCTGTGGCATCGCGCCTTCCGGATCGGTGGGGAGCGCCACAGCTATTACCTGGCAACCGTTCCTCGCAGACCTCGACGGGGCATCAAACAGTAAAATGATTGGTTCGTCGAGTGAGTGACGACTAGCCATCCGGTCAGCGAGAACGTAGTTACCCATGAAGGGACGAGAATTGGTACCAGAGCGGGAATGGCTAGAAGAAACTTTTGGCATCCTTTGGTCAGGCGAATATACCGTGCTTGGCCAGAAGTTGGCTGGTGTTTTCCGCATCCAGGATGAACAGAATATGCGAGAACTGGTCGTTCGCATGTCTGTCCCTGATCGAATCGATGAAGAACGTTTGGAGCAGGTGCACAGGTTCTTATTTCATTGCGCTGACCAGGGCGTTAAAACACCGGTGCCGCTCCGGGCCAGCAATGGCCATACTATTGTGCGCCATGAACACTCTGGACGGTTGGTGGAGGTCTTTCCCTTTGTGAAAGGTCGGCGACCCGAGGTTGGAGATATCCAGGACGGACGACGGATCGCCGCGGGATTGGCTAGCTTTCACAAGGCTGGCGTGTCTTATCGTGACCTGCCTGGAGAAGAAAGTTGTGACCAGAATCATGTGGCACTAGAACGGTTACAGAAGGATGTCCAGCGCGCAAAACGTGCTGCCGCAGGACAGCCGTATGAATCTTTGTTTATCGAAGCGATCGCTGAGATGGATACACTCATTGCGTCGCTCAATAGACTCCGAGGTGGACTGGTGGACACTGGCTTACATCTTGACGTTAGCCCGGGCAACACCATCTTGTCCGAGGACGGGGCGGTCTGGTTCATCGATTGCAGCCATGCTGCAAGGGGGCGGCGTGTCTATGACGTACATGCGGCGTGCTATTGCTTGGATCGTTCATGTGCGGCGAGCGTTGGTGATTCACGTAGATATGAACCCATTGATCAAAAGTTGACGGAGGCGTTTTTGGAGAGCTATCAAGCGGCTTGTCAACCCCCGTGGATGTGTGAGGAGACGGAAGCGTATCGGCTGGAGCGACGGCTTGCCCTGGTGCATGGTGCCGCCTATTGGGTGTTGGAAGAGGCGGCCGAAGATGCTGAAAAAGAACTTTTTGGCTATCGGCGCCTTCGGGCACGGCTGGGCTGATTCACGAATAGCCCGTCCGCTCCGATAGCGTCGTGTGGGATAGGAAACTTAAGAGGTTGGGTGTCGTGTCTATATGTGGCAATAAGTGCCAACGGTCATTGGGGTGAAATTAGCTAGTATTAAGGACATGAAAGTCGTAATCATTTACGGCCCGCCAGGAGTAGGCAAGTTGACGGTTGCCAAGCGGCTGGCGAAGATGACGGGATTCAAGCTGTTCCACGTTCACTTGGTCGCCGACGCCATTCTTTCCCTTTTTCCGTTTGATGCGAAGGAATTCTGTCCATTGATGGGGAAAATGCAGCTGGTGCTTCTTCGGGCTGCTGCGGAAAATAGAAAGATTACTGGTGTGATCCTCACCGGAGTGTATTCAGGAAAAACCGACATGGGGCTTAGCGAGTCGCTCATTAAAAGATTATCCGATCTCCCGCGAGCGCGGATATTTCTCGTCAAATTGAATTGCAGCGAACGGGAACTCTACAGACGCATCAAGCAGCCGTCGCGCCGCGCCTACAAGAAGCCCCGACAAAAAGGAATCCTGAAGTACCTTTTAAAAAATTACCGTCTTGACGCCGTGATGAGATTCAAGAAAAGCCTAGTGATCGACAATACAAAGCTGTCTGCGGAGCGATGCGCGCGGAAGATCATGCGGCATTACGGTTTGTAAGGTGATGAACCAGGCGAGAGCTTCTACGTGCAAAATCGGGACATCCTGAGGGTGGCATCAGTAGATGCCATTAGAATATTGCCTAACGAGTGTATGATTTGTCCATGAACGCGGAGAGAGAATCCGAATATGTAAAGGCATGTATTGCAGCATATGTGAGTGAGCTTGAGCAAACAGGCGTCCTCAAGGATTCTCGAATCAAAGATGCTTTCGCTCACGTCCCTCGCCACCTTTTTATCCGCCAAATGTACAAAGGCTCACCCAGACAGCTTGTTGTTTTAGACCGACACCATCATGAAGAAGAGGATTTAAAAGTAATCTATTCGGATACAGGAATTCCATTTCATGAACCGCATAGTGCGGCATCTCAGCCTTGGCTTGTTGCGCAAATGATCAATCATCTGGGCGTTCAGTCGGGAATGAAGGTGTTAGAAATTGGTGCAGGAAGTGGATACAACTCTGCCTTGCTAGCTCATGTGGTTGGCGACGCGGGTAAGGTCTATTCCATTGATATTCAAGAAAAGTTGGTTGAATGGGCTAAAGAAAATCAAATTGATGCCGGCTTCTCAAAAATAAACTTACGTGCAGGCGATGGTGGATACGGATGGAAGGATGCTGCTCCATTCGACAGAATCATAGTCACAGTTGGTAGTGCAGACATTCCGCCTGCATGGTTGTCGCAATTGTCCGAAGGTGGAAAGCTTCTTGTGCCGTTTAAAACGAAGGATTTGGGTGATCCACTGCTCCTGTTGAGTAAGAATGATGAGAAAATGCACGGATCATTTGTTGATTACTCATACTTCATGACTTTGCAGGGCGATTATTATGCGGCGGGCCATGGTCTCCAGCAGGGGCGGAAACCTATCAGTCATGCTGCAAAGCGTGTGGTTGCAGCTAAGCCTGCAAAAGTTTTAAAGATGTCTTGGCGCGATGTAGTAGCGTTAGGCTGGTTTCAACGGTCGTGTGCGTATGAACATTTGTTTCGGAATATGGAATGGAGTTGGATGGGGCATGGCTCAGCATGGAAATGGACTGGATATGACCGCGTTCTTGGATTTGCTGTAGTTCAAAACAAGGATGAAACTCTAGCTGTCTATGGACACAAGGGGCGCGCCTGGGATTTCTGCCATTCTGTTGAATGTTGGGAGGCTCTCGGACGCCCATCGATTCTCCAGTATTTGTTCGAGGTTATTGGGGATGAGCAGAAGAGTGCCAAAGTATATAGGTGGATTGAAGTGCGGCCTAGTGTTCGTCTTGGGGTTCAACTTGCACCAGTGGATATTTGATTGCAGTAACCTCAAAAGTTCGGCCAGGTAATTTGAGTCCCAATCAAGTTATCTCGACTGGCCGGTGAGTGTGTGCAGCGTTTCCTGTCGACACGAAGGTAGAGCAGTACGTTTGTCGCGTAAATTGAGTGCGGATCGAGGTGAATCTTAATGTCTGAAGCGTTGAAGGATATATGCGTTGCGGTCGTATGTGGTGGGTCGTCTGCGGAGGCAGAGGTGTCTCGATCGTCAGGGCAAGAAGTGGCAAGCGCTCTCAAGATGACATTTCCGCGGACGACTCTCCTCGAATTGGATGAGCGCATCGCCGAGAAGTTGACTAGCCAAGGGGCCCAAGTAGTCTTTCCGGTATTGCACGGACCACCAGGTGAGGATGGTACCTTTCAGAAACTTCTGGAATCGTTGAGGTTGCCGTATGTTGGCAGTGGCGTTCAGGCGAGCGCGAACGCATGCGACAAAGTTGTTGCAAAGAGGCTGTTTAGAAAGGCTGGTTTGCAGGTCGCCGACGATTTGATTGTTAAGAATCCATCGGACATCAAAAACGCAGCGAGGCAAATCGTAGAACTCCTTGGGAGTCGGGTTGTTATCAAACCATCACGTCAGGGGTCCGCTCTAGGCATTTCGCTCTGCAGTGAAAGGCAGGAAGTCATGCGTGCACTGGAGATAGCCATGAAATATCAAGGGGATGTCTTGGTAGAAAAATGGATAACTGGAAAGGAGATAACCGCTGCCATTCTGGAGCGAGAGGAGCTTGAAGTTTTCCCCGTAATTGAAGTCCGAACTCCCGAGGGAACTTGGTACGACTACGAACACAGATGCCAGCCAGGGAAAAGCAAACACGTCATTCCTGCACAAATATCAACCTCTCAGATAGTACAGGTAGCGGAACGGTCTAAGGCAGCTTTTGCCGTGTTGGAATGTCGCGATCTGGCACGAGTGGATTTCGTTGTTCCGCAGGAAGGGGAACCAATAATCTTGGAGGTGAATACATTGCCTGGAATGACACCCACCAGTCTTTACCCGGATGCGGCTCGTGCCGGCGGGATGTCGTTCGAGAGACTGACATCACATCTGATTGAGCGAGCAATAGCTCGTGGTTCTGTTTGAGCATGTCCGCCCCGATCGCGTCGTGGTGGCGATGGTTAGAATGGGGCATGGGGGGACCGTGGCTGTGAAACTCGCCGTTTTCGACATTGACGGGACGCTCATCAAGC
>CAZPLZ010000069.1:0-17318 GCA_964587525.1 uncultured bacterium
GGGGGGGGGGGGGGGGGGGGGGGGGGGGGGGGCGAGTCTAAAAAGCTTACAGCTTAGACATTAGCTCAGGCGCCTTGGTATCCTCAAAACCGCCATGGCGACACGGCTGCACCGGCTGACCCTGCTGTGGGTGGTGGCGCTCACGCCGCTGCTGGTCTGGACGTCCAGTTACGAGATGTTTGAGCAGCCGAAGCAACTGGCCCTGAAGCTGGCCGCCGCCCTCGTCGCCTTCGCGCTCGCGGCCGGGCGTCCCACCGCCCACGCGGGTGTTCCGACTGCGGTGGCTCTGCCACTTCTGGCCATCCTTGGCCTGTCCCTGCTCTCCGCCGCAGTGTCCCCGCTCCCGCTCACCAGTCTCTTTGGTGAGTACGCGAGTTACCAAGGATGGCTGCACTGGCTGACCCTTTCGTTCCTGCTGCTCACGCTGGCGCCGCTTGTCCAGACAGCGTGGGAAGGGCGCCGCATCCTAGCGGCGGCTACGCTTTCCCTCACGCTGGTTGCAGGGTACGCGCTCATCCAGTTGCTGAACCTGGACTGGGTAGCCTGGAGCGTGGAAGGTCCCGTTGTGCGCACATTTTCCACCGCGGGTAACCCGCTCTATCTCGGCTTCCTGTTCGCCGCCGGATTTCCCGCCTCGCTGGGACTGGCTGCGACCGCAACCCATGGACCTGCGCGAACAGGTAAACTCATCCTCTGCGCACTGCTGGCAGCCGGACTGGTCTCCTCGGGCAGCAGGGGCGCACTGGCCGGCGCGGCGGCGGGGACGGTGTTCTTTTTCTGGCTGATGCGCGGCCGCATGCTGCCGCCGCATCTGCTGCGGAACTTGATCCTCGCTTGCGCGGCGGCCCTGATGCTGACCCTGCTGTTCTTGCCGGCGGACCGGAACCCCTTCCCGCTGCTCATGGAGCGGTTCGGAGAGCTCGCCCGCGGAGAGGACAGCCGCCCGCAGATCTGGCTGGGCGCAACACGGCTGATCCGGCAGGCGCCGCTGCTGGGACACGGGCTCGACACCTTCGCGACGCTGCACCCCCAGGTGCAATCACCGAAGCTGTGGAACTACATCTGGCACGGCTCTCCGGAAAAAGCGCACAACGAGCTGCTGCAATTCGCGGCCACCGCCGGGCTGCTCGGCACCGGAGCCGTCCTCTGGCTGCTCGCCGTCCTGGCCAGGCTTTCGTTGCGCCGTGCCGCCGGACGGCCCATCCCAGCGGCTGCGGCCTCCGGCCTCCTGGCCCTCCTCCTGCCAGGGCTGTTTGGGTTCACCACATGTGGGCCGCAGGTGCTCGCCGTAGCGCTGACGGCGCTGCTCGTGGCGGCGAGCTCGCGGCATCAGTGGCGGGTCGCGCTGCGCCCATGGCCCCCTGTAGTCTTCAAAGCCGCCGCCCTCTTGCTGGTCGCGTCCCTCCTTTCCCACCTGCGATTCGCTACGGCGGAAGTCGCGCTCAAATCCGCCGTACGCAGGGGCGGCGCAGGTCTCGAGACCGCCCTGGCCCTGCCCACCCCCTGGGCGCAGCGCCTGCTGCGTGCTGGCGACAGCCTGGAGCACCGGTGGTTCGGAGCCACCGTGGGAGGCGCCGCACCGGCGTCCACCGCGAAACAGCTCGCCCTGCTGGCCAGGGTGTACGAAGCCGCGCTGGCCGCCAATCCGCTACACCCGTTCGCGCACAGCAATCTGGCCCGCCTCGCGCTGCGTGCGGGCCGGATGGAAGAAGCCCTGGCCGGCTACACCCGCGCCAGGGCGCTGGCCCCGTGGGACGCGTACCTCTCGCTCGAGCACGCGCAGGCGCTCATCGCGGCCGAACGAACCGACGAAGCCCTGGCCGTTCTGCATGGGATCACGAAACAATACCCCGCGTTTGCGGAACCCCACGGATTGATTGGGTATCTTATGCTTCAGCGCTCGGATCTTAAGGCGGCGGAGCCGGCCATCAAACGCTCGCTTGAGCTCGACTGGCACGGGAATGCGGGGGCCGCCTACGCCGCGGCCGGCAACCTGGCCGCGCTCTACCACCAAGCCGGCCGCGAGGCGGAGGCCGCCTGGGCCGCCCGCCAGGCCCAGCGGTTCGCCCCTTCCCAATTCGGGCCATGACCCCCTCACCCTACCCTCTCCCCCTTTGGGGGAGAGGGAGAAGGGGGGTCATTCACCGTATTGGTCAACAAATTCCCTCGGGGTGAGGATTGGAATTCCCCTGAATTGGCCCAAACGCCGGATATGCTTCATGTTTCCCGTCACCAGAACATCAACCTTGGCTTCAAGGGCACATTCGAGGATGCGGTTGTCTGTCTCCTTGGTACGAATGACCCAAACCCGTCTTTTGGGCCTGACGAGGAAAGAAATGTCCTTCACTGCGCTGACAAGCTTTTCCACATCAGACAGTGGAAGCCCAATCTTACTCAAGAGCGCTTCCGCAAGCTCTCGAAGAATTGGTGGCGAAACCACGTTCTCGATTTTTCCACTCTCAACAAGTTTCCAGAGTTTCTGCGTCTGGCCGCCGAACCAAAGCGCTGAGATGAGCACATTCGTGTCAAGGACAACTCTCAAGACTCCTAGCTCCGGATGGCATCGACCAGCCGTTCAATATCCTCCAGATTCCTGATGCCTTTCTTCGCGAGCTGTCGTCCTAGGTTTTCTCTAGCTCTCCTGAACGCGTTACGCCGCTCGAGGTACTCCCGCAACGCCTCACGCACCAGCTCCGACTTCGAACGGACTTCTCTTTGCGCCACCTCCATGGCCATCTTGTACAGCTTAGGTGACAAGCTCACCGTCATCTGAACGCTCTCTCTCTGCATGCTTTTCACCTCCCTCATTCATCATTACATTGTCATGCGCCCAATTCTACAGCCGATTTGCATCTTTCCACAATCCGGCAAACCTCTTATAATGAGGGCCAATGCTCGCCTCCCAAATGACTTCGGGCATCCTGCACTGGGTCCATCTGTTCGCCGCGGTGGCATGGATCGGGGGACTCTTTTTTTATATCGTGGTGCTCCTGCCCTCCCTGAAAGATCTGGATCCAGCGGCAGCCCGGCGATTCTCCCACATCGTTGGCATGCGATTTCGGGCCGTGTCCCTCATCGCCCTGATGGCCCTGCTGCTGACGGGGCTGTTTCTCATCTCCCAGATCATGCAGGGCATCAGCAGCCATGCTGAATTTTTCGGCTCTCCGTATGGCCGTATCCTGGGTGCAAAAATCCTGCTGGCGCTGCTCGCGATCGGCTTGGGGCTGGTCATCGGGTTCTATCTGGCGCCCGGGCTGGTGGCCGCCCTCGAGGCGCACGACGAAGTGCGCATCCGGTCCATCGGCAAGTCCATGGGTATCTTGAGCGGGGTGAGCTTCCTGCTTGGCATTTTGATCACGGTCTGCGTCGCGTTTCTTAGAGTCAACGCCTGAAATACCTGTCCTTTATCAAATTCGAGCACACCCTGTTCGCGCTGCCGCTCGTTTACGCGGGCGCGTTCCTGGCACAGCGCGGCCTGCCGGAGGTGAAACTCATATTCCTGATCCTGGTGGCGGCGGCCGGTGCCCGGACCTGCGCCATGGCGCTGAACCGGATCATTGACGCCGCTGCTGACGCGCGCAACCCGCGTACCGCGATGCGCGAACTGCCGCGCGGAACTCTGACCTTGAGGGAAGCGTGGAGCGTCGCCGCCACCGGGGCAGCCGCCTACTTCGCCGCCGCGGGGCTGATCTCCTCCCTCTGCCTGCTGCTCTCGCCCATCCCACTGGTGGTGTTCGCGCTTTACCCGTATCTCAAGCGATTCACCTCCCTGGCCCATCTCGGTGTAGGGGTGGCGGATGCCCTGGGGCCGCTGGGCGCCTGGGTCGCCGTGCGCAGCGCGGCAGGGGCGCCCGTGCTGGAGGATGCCGGCGGACTCTGGCTCCTGGCCGCTTTCGCGGTGCTCTGGATCACCGGGTTCGATGTGATCTACGCCACGCTGGACGAAGCCTTCGACCGGCAGGAGGGGCTGCATTCCCTGCCGGCCTTACTGGGGAAGGAGGATGCGCTGAGGGTCAGCGGCGCGCTACACTTCCTCGCGGCGGCCTGCCTGGGGTTTCTGTACGTGAGTGAATTTGCCGGCCCGGCTCCTCTCTTCCTGCTCGTTGCCATCGTTGCGCTGCTGTTGTACGAGCACGAGCGCATCCACGATGTGCACTTCGCATTTTTTACGGCCAACGCGGGTGTCAGCTTCCTCGTGCTGGCCTTCGTCCTGGCCGGCGTCTTCCTGCCGGAGCCGGTCTAAGATGCGACCTCAGTCGCCCCCCTCTCCCTTTTCCCTCTCCCCCCTCCGGGGGGAGAGGGGAGGGTGAGGGGGGCTCATGCGCATCCTTGTTGGTTTGACCGGAGCGTCAGGACATCCCGTCGCCGTCTCTTTTTTGAAGAGATGCCCGCCGGAGAAATACCTGGTGGTGTCCAAATGGGGCAAGCAGGTGCTGCGCTCCGAAACCGGACTGACCCCCGATGACCTTCAGCCCCATGTGAAAAAAATCTTCAGCGACGACGATCTGTTTGCGCCATTCTCCTCAGGCACGACCCCGCTGGACGCGCTGATCATCGTCCCCTGCTCTATCTCCACGCTGGGCAAGATCGCAATCGGCATCGGCGACACCCTCATCACCCGGGTCGCACAGGTGGTGCTGAAAGAACGGCGGAAACTGATCATCGCACTGCGCGAAGCCCCGCTGTCATCCGTTGCACTGGAAGCGGCGCTCAAGCTGTCGCGGGACGGCGCCTTGATTGTTCCCCTGTCCCCTCCCTTCTACACGAATCCCAAGACACTCGAGGATTCCATCCGGGACATGACCGACAAACTGCTCTCATCCCTCGGATTCGAGGCCGGCAAACCCTGGCGGGAGGAGGCTTTGGAATGAACGTCATTCTGATCATCTCGGACACCCTGCGCCGTGATTGCCTGGGTTGCTATGGCACACCACCGTGGGCGAAAGAATTCAAAACCAAGATTGGTCGTGTGCATACCCCGCACCTTAACCGGTTTGCAACCATCGCCGCGGTGTACGAGAACGCCTTCATCGCGTCATTCCCGACCGTGCCGACCCGGCATGACATTCTGACTGGCCGCTACACCTGGACCTACAAGCCCTGGAGTCCCCTGGATCGCGGAACCGTCACGCTGCAGGAGACACTGAACCGGGCTGGGGTGCTCACCGGGCTGGTGGCGGACACGCCGCACCCCTTCGCCCCGGGTTTTAACTATCAGCGCGGGTTCGAGACCTGGGAGCTGATCCGCGGACAGGAGCACGACCACTGGCGCGCTGACCCCGTGAACGTGACGTTCCCCTGCAAAAAGGAAAAGCTCCGGAGTCCGGAGCACACCATGCCGCACTACCTGCGCAACGTGCACGACCGCCGCTCAGAGCTGGATTACTTCCCCTCCCGCACCTTCCGGGAGGCTGCGGACTGGCTGGAGCGCAACCACCGCCGGCAGCCGTTTTTCCTCTATACAGAGACCTTTGACCCACATGAGCCCTGGGATCCCCCACAGCACTACGTGGACTTGTACGACCCGGGTTACCAGGGCGAAGAGGTCATCTACCCGCGGTACGACCTGGCCAACTACCTGACCAAATCCGAGCTGCGTCACTGCCAAGCCCTCTATGCCGGGGAGGTGACGCTGGTGGACCGGTGGGTGGGCTATCTGCTGGACCGGATCGAGGCGCTGGGGCTCATGAAGAACACGGCTGTGATCTTTGTCAGTGACCATGGGTTCTACCTGGGTGAACATGGCTACATCGGCAAAAGCCTGATCAACGAGCGTTACCAACAGGCGATCCCGCTCTACCCGGAAGTGGCCTGGATACCGCTTCTGCTCTACCGGCCTGGCGTCAAACCAAGGCGGGTCAGAGACTACGTCCAGACGGTGGACCTGATGCCGACAATCCTAGACTTGCTGGGCGTGCCAAGCCCCAAGCCGGTGCAAGCCCATTCGATCTTTAAGAAAAAGCGGGACTTCGTGATCTGCTCTCCCACAATTTCCCATCCCGGCCTGGAGTTGCCGCATCCCACAACCCGGAGCAGCATCTACCGCGGTGACTGGCTGCTCGTGTACGGGCCACAGGTGGATGCCGTGAAAGACCAGGAAACGACCCAGATGGTGGACAGCATGCTCCGGAAGGTGCGCACCCTGGAAAAGGGCCCCATCCGTCCCGCCCTCTATCACCTGCCGTCCGATCCCAGATGTCAGCGTAACGTCCTGGGGCGGCATCGTGACGTCGCCCGAAAACTCCACCAACGGTACGTAGCCTTCCTCGAAGAGATGAACGTGCCGGAGCGCCACCTGCGCTTCTTCCGCCACCTGTAAATCGAGCCATGCTCCCCGGGCTGGTGATCGCCGTTGCGGCACTGGCCGCGCCGCCGCCCTCGCTCGAGGTTGCGGACCCAACCGGAGCACAAGTCTTCGAGAAGGCCGAGCGTCTCGGCCTCTCCCCCCGGAGACTCCCGGAAGGACTCGAGATCGTCCCTCCGAAGGACGCGTGGCGCGGGCTGGTGCTCGGCCCCGCCGAGCTGTCCTCGACGTTCTGGGCCGCATGGACCAGTCTCGTGCTTGACGTGGAGAACCCCGGCAAGGAGCCACTGCGCGTCTTCATCGCCCTGCGCAACGTGCCGGACACGTGGAAGGATGGCGAGGTCGCACAATTCTCGGCCACCCTCGCCCCGGGCGCCCGAGTGGCCTGGCGCGTGCCGCTTCTCCAGATGCGCTACACCTACAGCTGGACCTGGCCCAACCAGCCCGGGCTGACGAACATCTCGTCCTGGGGAGAGGTCAACCCCAAGGACATCCGTGAAGTGTGGATCGGCGTCGAGCAAGATCGAGGGAAACGCACAGTGATGCTTCGGAGCCTGCGGCTTGAGGGCCCCATCGCCGCCGACGGGTGGGTTGACCGGTACGGGCAGCGACCGGACATGGAGTGGCCCGGAAAGATCGAGCGCGACCAGGACCTTAAGCTCCACGATCGCCGGGAGGTGAGGGCGCTGCGGAAGGCGCCGGCGTTTCCCGGCCGCGACAAGTACCAGGCCTGGACGAAACGGGAGGCGCGGAAGGCCACCGGCTTCTTCCGGGTCGAGGAGGTGGACGGCCGCTGGTGGCTCATCGCGCCCAACGGCCGGTTGTTCTACGCAACCGGCATCGACGTGATCCTCTGCGGGATCGACGCGCGGCTGGACAACATCGTCCGCGCCGCCTACGGCTGGATGCCCCCCAAGGAGGGACGGTTCGCGGCCGCGTGGGGACGCATGAACCGCGCGGACGCCGACCCCGACGCCGTCTCCTTCTACCGGGTGAACCTCATCCGCAAGTGGGGACCTAAAGAGTTCCGGTCACGCTGGCTTCAGCGCGCCCTGGCCCGTCAGCGCGCCTGGGGCTTCACGTCGATCGGAAACTGGGCATGGCTGGAATGGTGGGAGGAGCCGGTGGAGTGGCCGGGGGGCCGGCTCCCCTATGTGACGATGGGTCCGCGGGCGGGGACGATGACCGTTCCCGAGCTGGCCCACGACATCCACGACCCGTTCCACCCGGATTTCCCGGCACAGGCCCGGAAGGCGTGCGAGCCGCTGGCGCGGTTCGCCGGTGACCCCTACCTGATCGGCCACTTCGTGCTCAATGAGGTGGGCTGGGGCGGGTTCCACCGCAGCGTCCTCGAGTTGCCGGCCGGCGTCCCCGGCAAGGCCCGGCTCCTCGCCAAACTCAAGAAGCGCTACGGCACCATCCAGCGGCTCAACCAGCGGTGGGACACCTCGGCGTCCTCGTTCGAGGAACTGCGCTGGCCCAAAAAGGGGGACCCACCGCTCACCGATGCCGCCAAGAAGGAGCTCGCCGAGTTCCGCGGTGAGGCCGCCGAAGCGTGGTACCGGGGGTGGCGCGAGGCCATCCGGAGCGTGGACCCAAACCATCTCATCCTCGGCAGCCGGCTTCACCACGGCAACCGCCCGGCCGAGGTCGTTGCCGCCTGCGCCAGGTGGATGGATGTCGTCTCGTTCAACCACTACGACGTGGAGGTGCCAGCGGAGGAGTTCGACCGGTACTACCGCATCGCCCAGAAGCCGTTCCTGATCGGGGAGTACGGGTTCTTCTCCCTGGACTCGGGACTCCTGACCACCGCGGTGCCGGTGTCGAATGTCGAGGAGCGCGGGACCGGCTTTCGCTGGTACACGGAGCGTCTCGCGGCGCTGCCCTACTTCGTGGGGGGCCATTGGTTCCAGTACCTGGACGAGCCGATCACCGGCCGGTTCGACCGGGAAACGGCCTTCAACGGGTTCGTCAGCGTCGGCGACGTGCCGTATCCAGCGCTCGTCACCGCCGCCCAGGAGACCAACGCGCGGATCTACGCGGTGCACGCGGGGACCGTTCCTCCCTACGCCCGCCAGCCGAGGCGCTGACGGCGTCCCCCAGGTAAGAGGGACATAGTTAGCATGCACAAGTGCACAAACTAAGCATTTGCGCCGCAAGCCTCGCGGCCGCCCTGATCGCGGTTATCCCGGCTTCTGGACGAGCCGCTGCCACCCCGGAACTGAACGACCGGGTTCGGTTGATCCTCAAAGCCGCTCAAGCCATCGAAGAGCAGAACATCTGGCCCGGGTTTTCGTTGCTCTCCCAGCCAATTCTCCTGTACGAAACTGGAAAAAAGGCTTTTCTCATCGCCCATCCGGACCCGCCCGCCGAATACACAACAATCCAAGCTAAGCCCGTGGCCGTCCATCTACGAAGAGGCCCGATTCACGATGTCAATTTTGTCTTTTCCATGGACTATCCCGTGAACGAGCACTCCTGCTTCGTCCTGCGTTACGACACAAACGACAGTCCGGCGACCGATTGTGCGACCGTGATCCACGAACGGTTTCACGTTTTTCAAGATACGGCATTCAAGAACATGCCCGGCACAGAGCGGTATGAACTTGAAGATCCTGAAAACCAGGCTCTGGCGGTGCTGGAACAACGTGCCCTCGCCAAGGCCTTACGGGCCGATCGTGACTCCCGTCCGCGATATGCCGGCATGTTTGTGGCGGTTCGCACCTTGCGAAATAAACAGTTTGGACAGCACATTCAGAGCATTGAAAACGGGGAGGAGCGGCTGGAAGGGATGCCGTATTACGTTGAGCGAAAAACGATGGCCGCTCTTTCAAATTCAGAGGAGATCTCGAATTTTAGGCTGCTTCCAATCCTTGATCGGCTGATGAACAGGCCCACACTGGATGACATGGAGAAAAGTCGATACTACGGAACCGGTGCTGCTCAAGCGTATCTGCTGGACCTCGCCGGTGACCGCGCGTGGAAGCAAGCCGTGGCACAAGGAACTTCGCTCTTCGATCGAATGGCGGGGAACTATTCCGTTCCGGCTGACACACTTAAAGGTTTCGTTGAAGAAGCCAAAACAGAACTATTAGGCTATTCCAGCCTGGTGGCCGAAGCGGAAGTGGAATTGCAAAAACGGGCCGCCAGGATGGCGGCAGAATACAAACGCTTTGACCGTCAGCCAGGCCTCAGGTTTAGCATCTCAGTCCCGCTCAATTTTTCGGTCCAATACGGTTTCGAAGGTAAAAAATATACCGCCCCAGGCCACGATGCTCTCTACGCAAAGATGCGACACCTGTCCATGAGAGAAGACAATTTTTTGATGTCGCTCAGCCGACGTCCCGTGCAAATGGGCCGGTCCGTGATCAAATTTTACGTTCGAGAGGAAGCCTGCACAATCAATCGAGATGCGAAAATGCTGAGATTGGATCAGCCGGGAAATTACGACTTCAAATCACTCACCGTGCACGGCAACGGTTTCGACCTCACCAGCAAGCTCCCTGGCACCGTGAGCATCCGGCCCGGGGAGATCGCCATTCACATCCACCAACCCGAGTAATCGAAATACAGGATGCAGACTGGCGGGGACCCACGGGGCCTTAAAAGTGACGAACGCCGAGCGTCAGGCGTTCGGATGTGCCGGCGCTGCTGTGTCCAGACTTAAGGTGTGCTCGATACGTTTGACCATCTGCGCGGCGGCGGCGGAAGTCCCGAGCTCCAGGTCCTGATGCTTCTCCTTGAGCCTGTTGAGCTCATCTTGAAGATTGATGGCTACCAGGAGCGCGGTCCTGGTAGGCTGACTCTGGATGTTCAGGTCAGCGGACATTCGCTTCAAGAGCGCCTCCACCTCCGACGCCAAGCGTTCCAGGTAGGCGCTCTCCTCCACGCCCCTCAGCGTGATTTCCTCTCCCAGCAGCCTGACCTTCGCCACGCCCACGGCTTACAGCCCGTTTAAAGCCGGCCGGTTAGACCAACTGGCCCAGGCGTTCGTCAACCTGCCCGATGAGCTTGGTAATTCGCTCCTTGATGACGTCCCGGTCCTGTTTGAGCGAGGAGCCCTCAGACTTGATTGAGGTATTCTCCTGCTTGAGCTCCGCGACTTCACCCTTGAGCCGGGAAATTTCCTGGCGTTGTTCCTTGCTTTCCTGGGTGAGCTCGGAAACTTCTTCCTTCAGATGGGTGCCTTCCTGGCGGAGCACCTCATGTTCCTGACGCAGGCGCTCGTACTTGACGAGGAAATCTTCAAGCCTGCGCTCGAGCGCCTCGATCGGTGACTGCTCAACAACTGCCGTGGTCATACGTCCTCCTGTTGTTAAAGAGAGTCCATCAAACCTGCGATCCGACGACCACAGGAAAACCCGGCGGTGATTATTATCAACACTCTAACAAAACTGTTGTCAAGGATCAAATGTAGCAAGGAGAGGGACAATGAATGGGAAATTGCTTCTTCTTTTTATGCCGTGCGCAGCTTGGCTTTCAGCGTGGCTTCAAGGCTGTTCACGATACGGGCCATCACCTCATCCACCTCCTGCTCGGTCAGCGTCCGCTCGGCAGACCGGAAGGTCAGCCGGAAGGCCAGGCTCTTGGTCCCCTCCGGGATCTGCTTCCCCCGGTAGACGTCAAACACCTCGGCTGACTCCAGGAGAGTGGCTCCGGCTTTACCGATCACGGTGCTGACGGTCGCGGCGGTGTGAGCTTCCCCCACCACCACGGCCATGTCTCTGCGAACGGCCGGGAAGCGAACGGGTGCGGCAACCGGATGGGCCAGCGACGCGGCGTTGACCAGTTCATCGAGGAGCAGCTCAGCAGCCACCGCACCCGCAGGCAGGTCAAAAGCCGCAGCGACCGTGGGATCGAGCACGCCGGCGTTCCCTAGAGTCCGGCCGTTGACCGTCAGGACGGCGCAGGCCCCAAGCGCGTATGGATTTTCATTCGCAGGCTCCCATGACAGGTCAAACCCCAGTGCAGCCGTGAGTGCATCCAGCGCACCCTTGAGATCGTAAAAGTCGAGCGGTCGCCCCGCCTGGTACGCATCCTGCGCCGCACGACCGGCTGCGAGCAGGGTCAGCATCGGCGTCTCCACAACCGCGCCGATGTCTCGAAAGACACGGCCCATCTCGAACAGCATGACGGCAGGCACTTCCCGGGCCACGTTGTACGCGGCCGAGCGCAACAGTCCCGGCAGGATCGTCGTGCGCAGCAGCTCCTGTTCCTCGCTTTGAGGATTCGCCAGCGCCACGGTCTGCCCTCGCGGATCTTCCCGCGCATGTGCCAATTCCAACCGGGACAAGTCCTCACGTGACAGGAAGCTGAATGTCTGCGCCTCAGAGAACCCGGCTGCGCGCAGCGCTTCACGAGTCAAGGCTTCAACCGTTTCCCGCTTTGTCGCCTTGAGGTGTGCGACCTCACGCGCCGGCATGGTGGACGGAATATTCTCGTACCCGTACAGCACGGCGAACTCCTCAACGAGATCCGCCGGCTGGTTTAAATCAAGCCGCCAGGAGGGTGGCGTAACGCGCAGCAAACCATCCTTGCCGCTGGAGACATCCGCACCCAGGCGTTTTGAATATTCCTTAAGTTGTGTGGGAGACAAGGAAACTCCAAGGGTTTCGGACACATCCTCAGCGCGGATTTCGATCACCCGCTGATCCGGCAGCCTCCCCTTCGCCTCCAGCAGATGTGAAGCGACCTTCGCCCCGGAAAGCTCGATGAGGAGTTGCGTGGCTCTCAGCGATGCCCGCACAACCCCAGCCGGGTCTACCCCGCGCTCGAAGCGGTAGGACGATTCTGAACCAAGTCCCAGCGCCCGCGCAGCACGGCGCACCCGGGTGGGCTCGAACCAGGCAGATTCCAGAAGTACCGAGCTGGTGCCACTCCCAATTTCGCTGCTCGCACCGCCCATCACCCCAGCCACCGCCACCGGGGCCGGGCCACACGCGATGACCAGCACGTCCGGCGAGAGCTTCCGTTGCACACCGTCCAGCGTGTGCAGGACTTCGCCTGGTGCGGCCCGCCGGACCGTGATGTTCCGACTGGGAAGCTTCGCAGCATCGAAGGCGTGGCAAGGCTGGCCCAGCTCCAGCAGGACATAGTTCGTGATGTCCACCACGCTGTTGATGGGGCGCATCCCGCAAGCCAGCAAGCGCTTCTGCATCCAATCCGGTGAGGGGGCAACCGTCACCCCGGTCAGCAGCCGCGCCGTGTAGAGCCCGCAGCCTGCCGGATCCTCGATGGCCACGGTCCAGTCTGCCCCATGCTGGGTCAAGGAGCCTGGCGCAGGCTCCGCCCATGGCAACTTCCACGGCGTGCCAAGGAGTACCGCGAGCTGACGGGCCACCCCCACCACACTGAGCGCATCGCCCCGGTTCGGCGTGACCTCGATGTCCATCACCCAGTCATCGGCCTCAAGCACGTACGGTTCACCGGTGACAGCCTCCCCAGAAAGCTCCAGGAGGCCCTCGGCGTCAGCACCCTCCCCGACCTCCACCGCCGAGCACAGCATGCCCTGCGATGCCACACCAAGAATGGTTTTAGTCTGGACCGTTTTTCCTCCAGAGAGCTGGGCCCCTGGTGGTGCAAACGGCGCTTTCATGCCCACCCGCACGTTGGGCGCCCCGCACACCACGGTGAACGTTCCGCCCCCTGCCTCCACCACACAGACTTTCAACCGGTCGGCCTTGGGATGCGAGGTCACCGACAGCACCTCACCTACCACGATGCCGTCACAAGCCGCGGTACACGGCCTCAGCGAGGCGATCCCCAGTCCACCGGCGGACAGACGTTTAGCCGTTTCCGCAACGTCCGGAGCCCCAGGGACGAATTCCTTCAGCCAACTGTAGGGCAACTTCACGCGTGTATTATATTAGAGCTTCACATGCCAGACGACAGAGCGCTGCGCGTAGCCCTGGATGCGGCCATGCGGGCTGGGGAGCACGCCCGCAAGGCCTTCGGCAAGAAGCACCGGATCACCGTGAAACCGGATCGGTCCCCTGTGACCGCCATCGACCGGACCTGTGAGGAGATTATCCGGCGCATCGTGTCACGGGCTTTTCCAAACGACGGCTTTCTCGGCGAGGAGTTCGGCACAACCCGTACCAACGCGGAGGCCCGCTGGATTCTGGATCCCCTCGACGGCACGAAGAGCTACATCCGTGGGCTCCCATTCTGGGGCACCCTGCTGGCCCGCGAGGTCCGGGGCCGCTTAACGGTCGGGGTGATGTACATGCCGGTGATGGACAAACTGCTCTGGGCTTCCCGAGGGGGCGGTGCGTTTCTCGGCAAGCGCCGGATCCGCGTGAGCCGACACCGCCGCCTGCGTGGCGCCATGATCTTACATGGTGACTTTGATGCCTTCGTGAGACACCGGGCGGTGAGGCGTCAAGTCGCCATCGCGCGGCGCGGGGCCATCATCCGCTCGCTGAGTGACTGCCAGGCCTACCTATGGGTGGCCAGCGGAGCTGCCGACGCCATGATCGAGCCCATCGTCAGTCCCTGGGACGTGGCGGCGCCGAAGATCATTCTGGAGGAAGCCGGCGGCCGGTTCACCAACTGGCAAGGCAAGAACTCGCACATGGTCACCAATGTCTTGGCAACCAACGGTCCGCTCCATGCCCCGCTTCTCGCGTTGCTCAAACGAAAAAAGTGAAAGCAGAGCGAGGCAAGTTTTTCTTCTAGCCTCTTTAGGATTCGGCGAGCGGCTCCTCCGTTTTCGCCGCAGGATCGTGTAATCTCCGGATCTCTGGCTCCGGCGTGTCAAAAAACTCGAGGCCGAAGGCCCACGATCCCAGCAGATTCATGAGTCCCTCGCGTTTCCACACCACACGGGCATTAAGCTTAATCTGGGTTTTTGAGGTGGGGTCGGGAAACCCAAGCAGCAAGTCATCTCCTACCCTGAGCAGCTCCACCGGGTCCGAGGAAGCGTGCAGCATCAACCCGGACAGGCTGATGTTGGACGTCTTCACCGTGAAGGGCCCGGCCGGAACCCTCGTCAGACACCACGCCGTACCAGTCACGGTCAGCGGGTAACGGAGAAACTTCCTACGGTTGGAAGTCTCCATCAGGTCACGACACCGAGAACTTCAGGAAGTTTTTCAAAAGTATGGACAGCCTTGGCACAGCCGAGACGATTGTAGAGATTACGAGTCCACGAGTATGCCTCCGGGATCTTCCCAACGAGAACCAGAGGTCTGGGCGCCAGCAACCCTCCGGCCTGGGGGAGGTCCAGACGGCGGAGGATGCCTAAGAAAAGCGGGCCCTCTTCATGGCTCGCGGGAGGATCATGGAGGATGGCGCCCGTAACATCTTCCGTGAGGAGAGCGGCATAGAGGGCCAGCCCCGCTTCCGCTCCGCGACCATAGAGCCAGACCTTGCGCCCCTGAGCTTCGCGGATTACCTTTAAGGCTTGAAGACCGCGGAGCAAGTCCCACAACCGCATGGTGTCCAAGGAATACCCGACCAGGACACCGGCGCGCTCCATGAATTCCCGGGCGCTGTCGGGATAGCTCCAAAGGCCTAGGCCCCGGGTTTCCACCACACCGATTCCCACCTTTCCCGCCAAGTCCATGAAGTTTTTTCGTCCCCGCCCCAGATAGCGTATTTCCCCCACCGTCATGAGGAACGGGAGGGTCTTCTTCTCATCCCAGTCGCCCGGTGTGCGGACTTCCATGGCGATTCTGACCTTCTCCTCGGAGGTGAAAACGTAGCGGTCCACAGCTTCTCTGGAATAATCATCAAAGGTGGATTGCCACTCTAAAGAAAGATCAGGAGGGGTGCTGGGCCAGGCCTGGAACACCGTGTTCCGAAGCCAGTCCAGGGTTCTTTCTTTCTCCCGCTTCCAATCAGGAGGTCTATCCGGCAATGGGAGCCTGGCCCGGGGGATAAAGACCCGGTGGACTGAAGGTGACAGATCATCCTGGGGAAGCTCCCCCCCAAAACACGAGAGGTCTTCCCCAGCCTCGTCCGTTCCGCTCATGTCCGGCTTCCCGTCCGGTTCACCCTTCAGGTGCTGGTCAAACCAGGCGAAGATCGCCTCCGTGAGGATGGGACTGTAGCTGTGGGCAACAACATCCTCCACCAAGCGAAGGTTCTCCTCGGCGCCCTCATACCGCCAGACCTTCAGCATCTTCTTGAAAACCTTTCGATACGACCAGGGATAAAAATGAACATCCCGTGCCTGCGCCGCGATCAACACGGGCCTCGGCGCCGCCAGGCAAAAGGCCTCCTCCAGCGGCATCTGATACAAGTTGGGATAAAAGGTGCAGTCGCAGTGAGTATCCAAGGTGTAATCCTTAAGGTGCTGAGGGATGTGCGCCGTGGAACAACACGGCGCAGCGGCTGTCACCCGGTCCTCGGCAGCCATGAGCCACCAGGAGATGGTCCCCCCTCCGGAGATCCCGGTGACTCCCATCCGCCGGGGATCCACCTCCGGGCGAGTGACAAGGTAGTCCAAAGCCCGGATGGCGTTCCACAGCTCCACCCCCGCGGGGCTGTATCCCTGAGCGATCCACTCCAGATGCCGGCCACCGTGGGTGCCGCGGTGCAGACCCCGCCCATCGTTCTGCTCGATGGTGTCCACGATCAGCGTCACGTAGCCCCGGCGGGCAAACCCCCTGCCCCAGGCTTGGTAGTGGACCTTACCCTTGGCGTTGTGCCCGCAGAGGTAGAGAATCGCAGGAGCCTTTAGAACCCCTTCCGGCACGTACAGGTTGGTCCTCACGTAGAGTCCCGGCAGGCTTTGGAAGACCACTCTTTCAATTCGGTAGCCCTCGCGTTGCAGGCTCCCGCGCAGCTCGCTCATCAAGGAAGTTTTCTCCCTGGGCGGATGAAGACCCATCATCTCGAGGAACTGTCTGCGCCTCTCCGTCCTCCGATCCTTCCAGGCCTTCACGTCGTTCTCACTCTTTAGAAAGGCCTCGGAGAGGCTTTCCGCGCGCCGGATGAAGTCATCGAGAAGGGTCATCGTCGTGATCGGAGGATGCGTTTGAGATCCCGGAGAAACCAGACAAAAATCGCGATGGCGCCAGGGCCCAGGACGGCGACCGCGAGCCAGGTGGCTGTTTCCATTACTTCCGTCCTAGCATCTGGCCGGCGATGAAACCTAGTCCCGAGACCGGCAGTGCAAACAGCACGGAATACTCCCGCCAGATCTCCGCAGACCCGATGCGCCAAACATACGAGGCTTCATCCGCGTTGAATTCCCCGTTCACGTATACCAGGGTATAAAACACCACGAGGGCTGCCAACCCCGCAAGCGATGCGGTCAGCCCGCAGATCCGCCTGGGCTTCAAGTACAGGGCGCCCATGACCGGTACAAACACGACCGCAACCATGACGCTGGCCATGAAGATCCAGGCGTCATAAATGCGCTGAAACGCCAGCGAAACGGCCACGCCTAAGAGCATGACCACGAACACCCCAGCACGCGTCATCCGGATCAACGTTCGATCGTCCATCTTTCCCCCGGAGAGGGGCCGGACGATATCGTAGGAGATATTCCCACTGGCCAGCAGGGAATAGGAATCCACACTCGACATGGCGGCAGCCAGGATCCCGGCGAGGAACAGCCCTTTCATCCCCACCGGGAGCGCCAGCAGGCACATGGCGATCAGCGCTTGCCGGCCCTCCAGGTCCGCGGCCAGCAGGTGTTCCGCGACCGCCGCCCGGGCAATCATGCCAATGATGGTCACCCCCCAATCGTAGGCCGCCCACAGAAAGATACCGATGAGGAGGGCGTTCCGGATGGTTCGCTCGTCTTTCGCCGCAAAGATTCGTTGATAAAACGCCGGCTCCACGAACACGGTGAGCGCCCCGCAGCACCATGCCAGAATCAGCCAAGGGCTCACCCCCCCCGTACCCGTCATATGCGCAGCGGGGAGAGCTTCCACAAACCCAAATCCTCCAACCATGTTGAGCGCGATCGGAATCGCGACGGCCAGCGACACGCTCATCAGGAGGAACTGCACCGTATCGGTGATGGCATCCGCCCACAACCCCCCCACCAACGTGTACACCA
>CAZPLZ010000070.1:0-17170 GCA_964587525.1 uncultured bacterium
CTTCCTACGTCACCTCGTCAATCCATTTGAGGTAATCAGGGTTGCCCCGTTCGATGGGGAGCGCGATCACTTCAGGCACCGTGTAGCTGTGCAGTTCTTTGACACGGGCGATCAGTTGATCAACGAGGGCCCACTTGGTCTTGACGATCAAGAGCGCCTCGGTATCCCGCTCCACCTTGCCCTGCCACCAGTAGATGGACGTGACCTTCTCCACCAGGTTCACACAGGCGGCCAGCTTCTCGGCAATGAGGGCCTCGGCGATCTTCTGCCCCTCTTCTGGACTGGGAGCCGTGATCAGGATGACCGCGTGGTGGCCGAGTGTTGCCATACGTTAGACAATTCTCTCACAGTCGTCCCGGTGCGGCGGCAACCCGCCGCAACTTCGCCAGGATCCTCTCCGCGTCATCACGCAGATACGGGTAGATCTCGGCAGCCCGGGTGATCAGCCGGTAGGACTTGCCCCACTCCCCCCGGTTCGCCGCCAGAATGCCCATATTAAAGAAATTAGCATCGTTGATCGTTCCATGCTCAGTGCCAGGCAAGTAAAACTTGTAGGCTTCACTCCAGCGCTCCTGTATCCGGTACCCCCGAGCGACCAGATCGCTGATGTAGTCCACATGCGGGAACCGGGCGTACAGCCTCCGCGCCGCCTCAACATACCCAGGGAGATCGCGAGTCAAACCGTGCCGCGTGACCTCGTAGTACAAACTCTCAATCCCCGGTAGATACGGCAAATACCCAGGCGCACCCACCAGCGGCTCCTCCCGCAGCCGGTACACACAAAAGCCGCCGTTCACGTGATCCACATGGCGCGACGGCACCACCACCTCAAGATGCCGTCCCACAAACTCCTCCCAAAGCTCCAATTGACGCTCATCCCACTTAAACGCCACCGCATAGTGATGCGGAAACCCTTCCGTGATGAAGTTGTACACCACATGCCGGCAGTTCATCTGCCGCAACTTCACCCGGATTTCATCCGGGCTCGCACACTCCCGCGCAAGCACCCAGGCCAAGTTGCGCCCATAAATCCGCTCCGAGAAATACCGGCCTGGCAGGCGATAAAACCGTCTATCTCCGATCATGAAGAACCCGCGGAGCTCAGCGATGCGCCGCAGCTCCGCCCCCGTCTCCCAAAGAGTGCTCAACTGACGGGACAGGTACTGCTCCTGGCTCAGCCTGCCAACCAGGTACCCCAGCACCGTCCCCGGCCGCGCCGTCCAAACCGATAGGAACGTCCCCAACGACAGCCACCCCGCCGCCACGCCCACCCCCAACGCCAGGTATCTGCCCCACCTCGGCCACCGCGCCACAGCCTGCACCACCACCAGGCTGCTCACCGCCGCCCACAGGGCGAAGAGCGGCAGGGCCAGCCTCACCCCCTCCGCCGGGACACTCACATACAACGCGGCAAATCCCACCGCCGCATACCCCATGAGCCAGCGCGCCTCAAACGGAAGTTTCCCCCACCCCATCAGACAGAAAACCATTGAGAGCGCCAACGCCGGCTGATAGGCCAGCAGGGCCTTGACGAATTCCGGCCCAACCCTGAGCAACGCACGCCAACCCTCACCGCCCTCGCGCATGATCTCCAACGCCTGGGCACACTCACGATCCCATAGCGCGTGGGGAAAGCACGTAGAGAGAAACGGCCACAACGGGTCACCGACAAATATCCAGCTCTTGACCAGCCACGGCAGCACCGGCAGAGCCGCCATTCCTAACCACACCAGATTGGTCTTCCAGCCGCCACCCCTAAGTTGCCGGACCAACACCAAGCCCACCCAGGCCAGCACGAGAAGCGCATGCCCGTTGTACTTCACTGCAGCGCTGCATCCAAAGAGCACTGCGCTAACTGCCAACCATCCGAACGAAGCGCCTTGAACCAACCCGCGGGCCAGACACACCGCGCCCGCAATCACGTAAGAGGCCGCGGCGAGGTCGTTCTTGGCGATGACCATCTGCGCCCCCACCAGCCCAAAGGTCGCCACCACGCCCACGGTGACCCAGCCAGCCGCCCTTCCCCCCAAGGCGACACACCGCCCCGCCAGCAGGGCCATCGCAGCCACAAACGGAATCACCTGTATGAAATGCGGCAGTGCCTCCATGCGCAGCGCCACCGCTAAAGCGTAGACAAGTTCAGCGGTCAGCGGGCACTGGAGCGGGGTGGAGGTCCCCACGGCGGTGAACCGGTGCAATTTCAGAAACTGCTCAGGTGCAGCCAGGTGATAGGTGTAGGGATCCCAATGTGAATCGGGAACCAGCATCCGCAAGACCACGGGGAGCACGGGAGCGAACCCCAGGAGGATCCACCCTGTCCATCCGGCGGGCCAGGCGGGCTGCCACCCTTTGAGCTCCCGCAGCCACCTGAATGATCCTGGCAGAATCAGCAGCACGCCAAAACTCGCCAGCAGCGCTGCCGGGGTGAACAATCCGGTCAGGGCCAGGCCCAAATTCCAGGGGCCGAGCACGGCAAACCCCAGCAGCATCTGGATCGCCCGGCGCTCCCCGGAGCTCGCTGTGGGCAAGGGCAACAGTCGTTGCACCAGTGCGCCGCCGTTGAGTAGGCCACAGGCCAGCAGGGCTGCAGCGCCCAGCACCAGGGCGTGCCGGAGCAGGGCGCTGAACGCCGAGAGAGACCAGGCCTCGGTTAAGCTCACGCCGGCCCAGGCGGTGATCGCCTCGCTCCAGGACACCACGTGGTGGCCAAATTGAGAGCAGCACCAGAGCGCCCAGAGGCCACAGGCCACGCCCGTCCAGGACAATCGGAATGGCAGGGCTAGGATTCTCAGAGAGCGGCTGACGTGGTGTGGCGCGACCCGCGGCTCATGCAGCGCGACCCACCGCTGACGCGGCAGGTACCCCGCCGCCGTACGGCACGAACCATGACCGTACGGAAGGCCTCCACCACCCGCTCCACCTCCGCGTCCGTCAGCTTCGCCGAGAACGGAAGCGACAGCGTGCGCTCGGAGACCCAGAGCGCGTTCGGATAATCCCCCGGCTTGAAACTAAACCGCTTCCGGTAATACGGGTGCAGGTGCAGCGAGATAAAGTGCACCCCCGACCCAATCCCGCGCTGGTTCAGAGCTTCTTGAACCTCATCGCGGGAAAGGCGGATCCGCTCAAGATCTAGATGCACCGTGAACAGATGTAGCGCATGCCGGCCCCCGGGCACGTGCGCATCAGGCAGCCTCACCGGCAAATCCCGAAACCGCTCCGTGTAGTATTCCCAGACCGTCCGGCGCCGGCGCCACCAGCGCTCGATCGCCTTCAACTGATGAATCCCGATCGCCGCGTGCAAGTCAATCAGGTTGTACTTGAATCCCGGTACCACGATCCGGTAATGGCGGTGGACTCGGTCGCTGAACCTAAACCAGGCATCCTGCGTCATGCCATGGAGCGCGTACATCTTGATAAGATCTGCCAGCCTGCGGCTGCGCGTGACCACCATGCCGCCCTCGGCCGTCGTGATGTTCTTGGTCACGTAGAAACTAAAACAGCCCAGGTGCCCCAGGGTACCGGCCCGCCGCCCGCGATACACAGCCTCGATGGCATGCGCCGCGTCCTCCACCACCAGGAGGCGCCGCCGCCGCGCGAGAGCCAACAGCGGCGCCATCTCGCAGGGCCGGCCCGCCAGATGGACCGGCAACAGCGCCCGGGTCCGCCTGGTCAGAGCGCGCGGCACCAGGTCCGGGTCCAGGTTTTGCGTGGCCCGATCCACATCCACGAAGCGTGGAATGGCGCCAGTGTGCAAAATGGCATTGGCAGTAGCACCGAACGTGAGGGGGGTGGTGATAACTTCATCGCCCTGGCCGATCCCGACCGCCAGCATGGCAAGATGAAGCGCCGCCGAGCCCGAGCTCACCGCCACGGCGTGCCGGACACCGGTGTAGGCACGAAACGCTGCTTCGAACCGCTTCACCTTGGGCCCGGTGCCGATCCACCCACTGCGTAGCGTGTCCACAACTTCGCGAATTTCCTCCTGCGCGATGCGTGGGGCTCCGAACATGATATACCTGCCTTTGCCAGACCGAGCCTGCGAGGTCATGGCTCCTTAGGCGTGGCCAGCGCAAGCACCGAGAGGCCGGCAGGAAAATCAAAGTGCCGCAGCAATGACGCCTCAAACTTGAACACAGCCGTCAGCGAGCGGTTGAGCCACGGAGGCACCTTCGGGAGCACATTCTCATCTGTGACCTTCTTCCCGGCCAGATGCTCCCAGGCCCGCTCAATCACGGCCAGCGGAAAGAGCAGTGAATTAAAGTAGGACGCTTTATGGATCCTGAAGCCAGCCTCGCGTAGCTTGGCACGGAGTTCACGTAAACGGTAGCGTCGCTTATGCGAACCGAGGTCATCCAGCTGACTCCACATAAACTGGTAGGCGGGAACGGTCAACACCGCCAGACCGCCGCTGTTGAGCACACGGTGGATTTCAGCAAGGGCAATCCCATCATGCTCCACGTGCTCCAGCACATCACACGCCAACGCTAGATCAAAGGACGAATCGGGAAATGGAAGCTGCTCCGCCTCGCCCTGGACCAGATTGCTCACGCCGCGCCGTCGGCAGAATTCTAGGGCGACCTCGGAGTTGTCCAAGGTGACGACGTCACCGAATTCCTCAAACGCCTGCGACATCACGCCGGTCCCACAGCCGATATTCAGAATCTTCAAACCTTGGGCCCTTAAGACGGCACGGACCACGAGGCTCTTCAGGATCGCCAGACGGCCCACGTACCACCAGTATCCCTGCTCGTGGCGAAAGATGGTCTCGAAGAGCGACTGCTTCACGCCAAGATATACCGACGCTTCCTCAGGATTATTTCCTCACAAGAATGGTGAAGTCATAGAGTCCATAGTCGTGAAGCAGGGCCACCTGCTTGGACAACCTGGTCTTACAATAATCGAACACGAAGCATGGGTCTGCATAGTAGAGGTCAGGACGGATGCGATCTGGGTCCGAGTACTTGGTCAACATATTGAACGCAAAACCCTTCTCGCTGAGCTGAGCGATCCTCTCCACGGTGTGCAACACATACTCCTTCCATTCTTCATCGCCTATCTGCAACCTGACATTGAAGATGCCATTGGCCACGGTGTAGTCTGCCACAGTCAGGAGAGATTCATCCGTACAAAACTTGCAGTGATTAAAACCTCGATGCAACTCCCGAGCTTGAGCAATCATCCGGTCAGAGATATCGAACCCACGGTACTCGAACCGTAAACCTCTGCCAGTCATATACTCAACGAGCGCACCATAGCCACAGCCGTAATCATTCAATGAGAACATGGCGGTGTGATCACAAACTTTGAGGAGCTGTTCAAATCTCAGCTCTTGTGACTCGGGCGAATTCCAATCAACCCCTCGTGCCGTAGCACCATACGTCACGATCTTGTCGCCGTAATATCGCCTCGTCTCTTCCAAGATTTTTTTGAAACTCTGACTATCCTGTACGCTCATAGATTTTCCTAATGACGGTGTAAGGCCTCTGCTTGGTTTCCATGAAGACTTTTGACAGATAGATACCGATCACCCCTAAACAAAAGATGGTCAACCCACCCAGCAACCATATTGACACGATCAGCGATGGCCAACCGATGAGCAGATCGCCGAAGAAGATTCTCCTTACCACCAAGTGAAATGCAGCGATACATGAGAGCAGCACGAGGATACAGCCCAAATAGAAGATGAAGGCAAGTGGCTTGTTGCTGAAAGAAGTAATCGAGTTGACAAACACAGAAGCTCTTCGCTTCAAGGTATACGTGGAGCTCCCCTTGGAGTGTTTCTCGACAACGAGAGGCACCTGCTTGAACCCTGTGATCGCCCACAACCCATCCAAAAAAATCTCACGATCCTTGTGTGCGACCAGGCTCACCACATACCTCTGGCTCATGAGCCTGGCGATGGTCACATTGGATGGCACTGGATAGCTCGAGAGCAGGTTAAACAGCTTATAAAAGAGAGCCCCGCTCAGGCGTTTGAAGAATCCTCCCTTGCGCGTCTGCTGCACACCATACACGACATCGGCCCTGGAGCTCTTGATCTCCGAGTAGAACGTGCCCAGCAACTCCGGTTCCTCTTCCAGATCACAATCGACGAGAAAAACCAAGTCCCCCTTGGCATAGGCCAGACCGGTCATGATGGCCTTGTAATGACCAAAATTCCTTGAGAGATCAATGACTCGGACCCGGTGATCCCCCTCATACAGAGAAAGGGCAAGCTCAAGCGAGTTGTCAGGTGAACCATCATTGACGAAGAGGATTTCATAATCGCCCGTGATCTTCTCAGCGGCCGTTCGGACGCGCGCGTAAAACTCCTGCACATAAGGGGCCGAAGAATACAGGGTGGTCACAACTGAGAGGTCCATTGTTCAAAAACTCTTCATATACTTTGCGGCGTGAGGCCCTTCATTAAAGATGAGATCAACGCAACTGACACGGTGCTCAAACGGGGGAAAGAGTTGGTGATATTCCGGGTAACCTGAATAGTCTATATACCTCAACGTGATGCCTTCATTCTTCAACAGGTTCTCATCAAGGTACTCGGCTGCCGTGGGACCTGAAACGTACTCCCTCGCACCGGTCTGTTGGCATAAATGAACAAGCCGTTCTGTTTTCCCATTGACCAATGTATATTCCACCGACGATGAGATTTTCGTCTTAATGCCCAACAACTGGCACATGGTCTTGATAAACTTGACATTGACCCGGCTTAAAAAACATTCCTCCCCGCAGTCGTGATAGAGCCGCTCAAAGACATCACCGTACTCTTTAAAATACGCAGTCTGAGAATAACTTTGAACCATGGTGGACCAGTGCCTCGTGGCCCATGCCAGGTTGCTGATTTTTGTCTCATGAATCTTCTTAAACCTCTTCACCCCCTTGACATGGACAGGTATGGTCAGCCACCTCAACCCGTTCCGAGTCTTGATGAGGTTCCGATTGCGCCAGTCACTCCTAGTATATTGCGCGTCGTCATAGAGGATGAATTCATCAACCATGTTGATAAGGTCAAAATATCCTTTCCAGGGGATGTAATTTGACTGGACAACTGCCAATCTTTTCACTCGTTCACCTTCCTGGGTTCAGCGCGGCAAGGAGCTCCTGAATCTCCTGCTCGATCTCATCATATGCGCCCTCTCCGACATGGTCGTACCGGATCACACCTTCGTGATCCACCAGCCACTTCCGGGGCCAGTACGCATTATGGAACGAGCGCCAGATCTCGGACTCGCTGTCCAATACGATGGGGTACTCGAGCCCCAGATCCTTGGCAGCCGCGGCCACCAGCTTGGGATCCTTCCCGGACTCGGACTTGGGGCAATGGATCCCGATCACCACCAGCCCCTGTTTTTCGTACCGGCGGTGCCATGCCTTAATATATGGGAGCGCGCGCAGGCAGTGGACGCACGTGTAGTCCCAGATGTCAAGCAGCACCACCTTGCCTTTCAGCTCCTTGAGAGTCAGCGGCCGGCTGTTGAGCCATGTCAGCGACCGGCCTTTCAGTTCGGGGGGCAGTTTGCCAATCCAGAGCATAGAGGGCACGCCCGGGGTTACTCGACGGCTCGTGGTGGTCGCAACCAGCGTAAGCTCCGCCAGCATCGTCCCCGCATCAGCCCGCTTATACGGGTAGATCTCAGCGGCCTGGGTCATCAGCCTGATGGCTTCGTCCAACTGATCGAGATTCGCCGCGGAGACACCTATATTCCAGTAATTCCCATCGCCGATCGTCCCATGCTGCACGCCGGGCAAGTAAAATTCATAGGCCAATCCCCACTGTTCTTGCATCAGATATCCCCGCGCGACCATGTCCCTGATGTAGTCCACAATCGGAAACCGCATATACAGCTTCCTCGCCGCTCGAAAATAGGCCTGAACATTGCCGGTCAATCCATGCTGTGTCACCTCATAGTACAAACTCTCGACGCCCGGCAGGTAAGGCAAAGAGTCCGGGGCGCACGGGAGCTGAACTGACGGGGGGCCATTCCCGGTCACCTGCGCCGGCAAGTAAGGCAGAGCGTCCGGAGGGCACGGCAGCGGCGTCTCCCGCAGCCGGTACACACAAAAGCCTCCGTTCACATGATCCACCTGGCGCGGCGGCACCGCCACCTCAAGATGCCGTCCCACAAACTCCAGCCAGAGCCGCAATTGACGATCGTCCCACTCAAACGGCACCGCATAGGCATGCGGAAATCCATCCATGATAAAGTTGTACACCACGTGCCGGCAGTTCATCTGCCGCAGCCTTACCCGGATCGCCTCCGGGGTCGCGCACTCTCGTGACAGCACCCACGCCCAGTTGCGCCCATTACACCGCTCCGGAAAATACCGGACCGGCAGGCGATACCCCCGGACCTCCCCAACCATCACGACCCGCCGGACCTCAGGCAGCCGCCGCAGGACCGCCCCCATCTCCCAGAGCGTGGTCAATCTCCGAGCCAGGTACTGCTCCTGCGTCAGCCTGCCAGACAGATACCCCAGTTGAGAACCCGGGTCCACCCTAGACAAGAACGTTCCCAGCGGCAGCCAGCAGGCCACCACCCCCGCCCCCAGCGCCAGGCGCCTGGCCCACGTTGGCCAGTGAAGGGCTGTCCGGCAGATCGCCAGGCTGGACACCCCCGCCCACAGAGCCAACATCGGCAGCGCCAGCCTCACCCCTTCCGGGGGCACCAGAACATAGAGAACGATAAATCCCGCCGCCGCGTAGGCCGCAAGCCACAACACCTCCGGCATGAACCACCCGCCCCCTAGAAGGCAGAGCGGCAAAACCCAGGCCAACGCCGGTTGGTAAACCAGCAAGGCGTTGACAAACTCCGGGCCCACCTTGAGCCACGCGCTCACATCCTCGCCGCCCCGGCGCATGATCTCCAGTGCCTGCACGGACTCACGGTCCCAGAGCGCCTGGGGAAGGCATGCGGAGAGGAATGGCCACACCGGGTCGCCGCAACAGGCCCAGCTCTTAAGCAGCCACGGCAGCAACGGCAGCGCCGCCATCCCCATCCAGACCAGAGTAAACCTCCACCCGCCAGAGCCCCGGAGCGCTCTCGCCAACACCAAGCCCGCCCAGGCCAGCCCCAGCAGCGCTTGCCCGTTCAACTTCACCGCAGCACCGCACCCAAAGAGCACCGCACTGACGATCAACCACCTGGAGGAACCTCCGAACAGCCCGCGCACCATTAAGACCGCGCCCGCCAGCGGATACGCAGCCGCCGCGAGGTCGTTCTTGGCGATGACCATCTGCGCCCCCACCAGCCCGAACGTCGCTACCGCCCCTGCGGTCATCCAGCCGGCAGCCGGCCCTCCCAACCTCACACACCACCCCACCAGCAGCCCCATCGCAGCCACAAACGGAATCACCTGCATGAGATGCGGCAACGCGTCCAGCTTTAACGCCACCGCCAGGGCGTAGACGAACTCAGCGGTCAGCGGGGAGCCATGATGCACCAGGGCGGGGCCCTCGGCAATGAATCGGTGCAGACGCAGGAATTGTTCAGGGTTGGCCAAGTGATAGATGTAGGTGTCCTCTTGCGCGTCGGGAACCAGCATTCCCAAGGCATAGGGGACCACCGGGGCACACCCCAGCAGGATCCACCCGGTCCATCCCCCAGGCCAGACCGGCCGCCAGCCCTTGAACTCCCGCAGCCAGCCATACGAGCCCGGCAGCACCAGCAGCAGAGCGAAGCTGGCCCACAATACCAGAGGGGTGAACAGCCCGGCCAGCGCCAGGCCAAAATTCCAAATGCCGAGCATGGCAAAGCCCAGCAGCACCTGGATCGCCCGGCGCTCTCCAGGGCTCGCCGTAGGCAAGGGGAAAAGCCGTTGCACGAGCCCACCGCCGTTGAGCAGCCCGCAGGCCAGCACGGCCGCAGCGCCCAGCAGCAGGGCGTGCCGCAAAGGGGCCACGAACGTGGCGGGTGGCCAGATTTCGGCCAACGGCACCCGGGCCCACGCGGTCGCCGCGGCAGCCCAGAACGTCAGATGTTCGCCAGCCTGACCCAGGCACCAGATCAACCACGCCCCCATGGCTATGACGATGCCCAAGGAGTACACGTGCCATCATCCCCGAAACGCCGAGAGCCTGCCAGGAATGGCAGGCTCTCGGAAAGTGCGCTTGATCCTTAGCTTTTACTTACCCGCGTTCCGTCCGCTGCGGCCCTTCCCCTGGCCGGCGCCGTCCAGGCCTTCACCCCGGCCGTGGTCACGCACGCCCTTGTTGCCCTTGCCATCATCGACTGCGTCAGAACCAGCTCCGCCGGACGCTGGAGCGGACGAGGTGCTGGCAGCGCTGAGGACCCCGCCGCCGCCTGCCGGCCCTCCCGCCAGCCCGCTGCCGGCGCTGGCAAATGTCCAATTCACCGGAAACGCCCGCGCCAACGCTTCCGTTTCCCCGCCGGCCACCGCCTTCAGGCGCACCCGGTACACCCCCGGCTCCACCTGCGACCCAAAACGATCCACCCCATCCCAGCTCAATGTCGCTACGCCCTGCGGCAGCAACACCGTTCGCTCCTCGATCAGGGCCTGCCCCTCCGCGTCCACCACGTCCCAGACCACCCGCGCCGTCTCCCGCAGCTCGAAGGTCACCGTGAGGGAGGAAACCCGCGGGTCCAGCGGCAACGGCGCCACGTTCAGCCGGCGCACCAGCGGCTCCCCCTTGGCCAGGGTAACTTCCACACTTTTGTCACTCGCCGCCCCGTTGACCGCAATCGCCGCCACGCTATACCCAATTTCTCCAGGCAGAGTCTTCTGCGTGAAGGAGCGCATCTCCGCTCCCACCACCGCCACCTGGCTCACCGTCGCCCCACGGCGGCGAAAGATCCGGTACGCGCTGATCGGCGAGCCGTTCGGCGAAGAAGCCTCCCAGCTCAGGCCGGCCTGGCCCTGCTCATGGCGCACCACGATATGCTCAGGCGCAGCGGGGGCCGGCAGCAGCGCCCCCACCCACGTGCCCGCGACCACCACCAGCTCGCCCGCCGACAGCGCCACCCCGTCCACCGGTCCATGCTGAAGCTGCGCCGCCCACAGCTTGGCGCCGTCCGCAAGCCGCAACCCGACCACCGTGCTCTGCCGGGTGCCGGCGTACACCACCTCCCCGGCCCCAGACACCGTGTTCGGCGTCCCCGCCAGCAGCGTCTCCCACACCAGGGCGCCGGCCTCCCGTGAACGCACCTGCACCACCCCGTCCACGCTACCGACCAGCACCCCCGCCTTCGTCACCGCCAGCCGCGTGCTCACCGGGGCGGCCAGCTTCTCCCGCCAGCGCTCCTGCCCCTCGCGGTCCACCGCCACCACCTGGTCATTCACCACCACATATGCCCCTTCCGCCGCCAGCGAAGGCACCGACGAAACCGGCCCGTTAAGCTCTACCTCGAACACCCGGCTGCCATCCGCGATCTGCAACCCCACGAGCGTGGACCCAGACCCGATGACCACGAGCTTCGCATCCGCCGCCGGCAAGGTCAGCGGCGGGGTGAGCGCCACGGACCACAGCAACTTCCCATTTTGCTGGTTGAACGCGTACAACGTCCCCGCGCTGGTCGCCACATACACAAACTTCCGGCCCACCTGCGGGGTGTGGATGAGCTTGCCGTCCACCTGCTGGGTCCAGCGCAGCTCTCCCGTGACGGCGTTGTAGCAGCGCACCTCCCGGGGATCGCGCGCCTCATCGTGCTTCCAGACCACGGTCCCATCCTCAAGCTTGAGAGACCAGACGTGGAACTGCGCATCGCTCAGGTACACACGGCCGATCGCCACCAGCGGCGCGCCGGTGAGCGGCTGTTTGCTTTCGTACTCCCAGGCCAGCGCAAAGGGCGGGGCAACGGCTTCACCGGCCAGATAACTGGTGCGTGCCAGGCCGGCGTATGAGGTAGTCCAGTCGGCGGCACAGACCGACCCGGAAGCTGATAATGCCAAAAACATACAGGTGATGAATGTGACGATGGTCGATCGCATAGTGAAATCCTCCTTACTTAACATAACTTAACATACTGCCCCTGGGCTTGATTGTATCAGAAATAGCGAGAAGAGGGAGCGGAAAGCCCAGAGGTGATTATAATGGCAAAACGATGCCCATATCCCGAACGAGCCCCCGGCAGTCTGGACCCAGAGTTCTCAGGGTTCGGGGACGGAATGTCCCCGTGGGCAGCCACGAGGGCAAACTGATCGTCATGGGCGCCGATCACCGGGGCTACCAGCTCAAGAAGAAACTCAAGAGGTTTTTGAAACGGCGTGGCTGGAAAGTGAGGGACGTGGGGGCGTACTCGCCCAAGCGCGTGGACTACCCTCTGGTCACGCTGAACATCGCCCGTGCCATTGGCCGCAGTGAAGGGAGGCGTGCCGTGGGCATTGGGGTCTGTGGCTCAGGCATTGGGATGTTCATCGTGGCGGCCAAAGTCTCTGGCGTCCATCCAGCGCTGCCCCGCACGATTGCGGCGGCCAGACAGACACGCACGCACAACAACACCAATTTTTTAAGTCTTGGGGCCGATGTGCTGCCCACCACCCGGGCGTACAGAATCACGGAAGCCTGGTTGAAGGAATCCTTTTACACGGACCCCGAAAAAGACCAACGCTTCTTGAGAAGACACCTTCAGACCGTCAAACTCGACCGCTTAAGGCGCCGGAAATAAAAAGGCGGGGGAGTGCTTCCCCCGCCCCGTACAAAAATCTTTCAGTTAGTTGTTGATCGCGTCCCTTTTCAGTTGCCCGCCGCTTTCAGCCGGCATGAGGAGCCGCACCGTCTCTTGAGCAGGGCTTGGCCCTCATCAGAGCTGGCGGTGTACACCGTCATGACCCCGTTCGAGAGCGTCACCTCTTCGTAGTGAATGGCTCCGGATTTCAGCGCGTTGGAAAACGTCGTGCAGAACTTGCAGCCGTCCTTCCCGTTTCCGTTGCCGTTTCCGTTGCCATTGCCCATGCTGGCCAGAACCTTCAGATGCGCGGTGTTGACCTTCCGGACGCTCGCCACCGCTTTAGGTGATTCAGCGGTCGCCAGCACGATGTACCCACGCTTCGTCTTGACCACCTCCACATTGGCGCCCGTGGCTCGCAGGCCACGGTAGGACGCATGGAACGTCTTGCAGCCCACGCACCCTCCAGCCTTTGCCACCTTGTCCTTCCCAGCACAGCCAGCCTTCTTCGCCGCAGCCTGCTTGTCCATGTATGGACACGCCATGGCGCTGCTGGCGAGCATGAAACATCCTGCCAGCACCGTTGCAACCAAAATCCTCATGGTGATAAACCTCCTGCCCCGTATGAGCGTTTTAAGTCCCTTAAGAACTCGTGATGATCCCTCAAGCACTACTATAACCTATTCCGCCGCTTCAAAGTTCCACTCTGTCATAAGTCAACGGAAAGAGCCCATATTCCACAACTAAAGGTTATTCTGCGCTACAATCACACCGAGCCGATCTGCTGTGAGGGTAGACCATGCATGACCTCCTGAGCCTGCTTGAGCACAACCGCAGGATCCTGTGGGGCGTCACCCTCGCCCTCATCTGGGCGCTGGAATCCTGGTGGCCGCTGTTCACACACCGGCGCGAGCGCTTCAAACACGCCGGGCGCAACGCCGCGGTCGCCGCACTGAACGTCCTGCTCTTCTCGCTGCTGTTCGCCGGACTGATCGCGCAGGTGGCAGGGTGGGCGCAAGCCCACGGGATCGGGCTGCTGCACCTCATCGCCTGGCCAGGGTGGGCTGAGACGCTGGCCGCGCTTTTGTTGTTTGACGCGTGGATGTACCTCTGGCATCGGGCCAATCACTTCGTGCCTTTCCTCTGGCGCTTTCATCGCATGCACCACAGCGACCCCCAGATGGACGTGACGACGGGGGTCCGGTTTCACCCAGGGGAAATCATTCTCTCCTCACTGTTGCGGCTGGCCGTGCTCCCGCTGCTCGGCATGACCCTTGGTCAGCTTGTGCTCTACGAGCTGATCCTGCTGCCCGTGATCCTCTTCCACCACAGCAATGTGGCGCTGCCCGAGCGCTGGGATCGCCTGCTGCGGATCCTGATTGTCTCCCCCAACATGCACCGCGTCCACCACTCAGACAAGGTGTACGAACTCAATTCCAACTATGCCAGCGTGCTGTCCTGCTGGGACCGGCTAGCACGCTCCTTCGCCTTAAGGCGCGATCCAAAGACCCTGCGGTACGGCCTCAAGGAGTTCCAGCGTCCTGAGGTCCAGACGGTGAGAGGCATGCTGCTCACGCCGCTCTCTGCACGTGTGCGCCGGTCACCGACCGTGATAGGGTAGGGGTCATGCGCGGCACTATTCCACTTACGACTGTCTTGGGGATCCCCATCCGGATGCACTGGACCTTTCTGGCTTTCTGCCCCATCTTGGTGTGGCTTGTCTCCTCCTCGTACGGTCAGACGCTGCTCTGGGGCGCCATCCTCTACGGTCTGGTGTTCGCCTGCGTCGCCCTGCATGAACTTGCGCACAGCGTGGTGGCGCAGCGGTACGGGCTCAAGGTGCGCGAAATCGTCCTGCTGCCGATCGGCGGTATTGCCTCCATGGAGCGGATCCCCGAAGAGCCAGGGCGGGAGGCGGCCATCGCCATCGCCGGCCCAGCGTTTAATATCGTGGCTGCGACTATCCTCCTTATGTTCATGTGGTGGATCCCAGGGATCACCTTTGATCCGATTGAAATCTGGAACAACCAGCACCCGTTCACGCGGGGGACGGTCATGATCTTCCAGATCAATGCGATCATGGCGCTGTTCAACCTCCTGCCGGCTTTCCCCATGGATGGGGGGAGGCTGTTTCGGGCCTTCCTGGTAGCGGCCAAGATGCCGTACGTGAGAGCCACCTCGACAGCGGTGCTGGTGAGCAAAGGGTTCCTCATCCTGTTCCTGCTCCTTGGCTTCCGAATGCCGATCCTCTGGTTTATCGCGTTCTTTCTCTACTTCGGCGCCACCGCTGAGGAGCAGGCGGTCAAGTCCCGCTCCAACTTAAAGCAGCTCAAGGTCAGGGACCTGCTGCCGCAAAAACCCGCCGGGGTCGAGCCGGAGACGCCGCTCGGCGAGATCATCCCGCTGCTCCTCCCGCCCACCTCCCAGCGCCACTTCCCGGTGCTGAAACGTGGCCGGCTCCTGGGTGTGCTGTGTCACCAGGATCTCGCCAGGGCGCTCAAACGGGATGGTGGAAACGACGCGCTCGCGAGCACCGTCATGCGGCCGCCGCTGGCAGTCTCGCCGGATGAGTCGCTGGCGGAGGTCCAGCAGCGGCTGGAAGAGCGCGGGCTTCCGGCCGCCTGCATCCTGCGCAACGGGAAGCTGGTGGGACTGGTCTCGCAGGACGTGCTGCGGCGCCTCTCGAGCCTGCTCGACCTCGAGAGCGACTAGAAGAAACCTTACCTCCCAGGCTTGATGCGGGTCCCAGCCCTCTCCCGCACCACGGAGGTGGTGCTCATCGTGACGGCGTTCGCCGTGCCCGCAGCCGTCCTTCCCACCCTGATTCAGGATGCCGCAGGCCTGCCCAAACTGGTGGTACTTGCATTCGCCACCGCCCTGCTGTGTGGCGCCGGGCTGGCCCGGGTCTTCCTGTACCGGGAACCACTGTGCCCCGCCACCCCGCTGACCCTGCCGCTGCTCTTGCTCCTGGGCTGGGCGGCGTTGTCCCTCGTGAACACCACGGCGCCAGGCGAGAGCATCCACTCCCTTTTGTACCTGGGCGCCCTGATGATCACCGCGCTGCTCGCCTCCTCTCTCCCCCGACGGGAGCCAGTGCTGAACGCCATCATGATCTCCACCGGGATGGTGGCGCTCTACGGCATCGGCCAGTATGTGGGGTTCGAGCCGTTGCCGTGGTCTCCACACTTCAAACCACGCATCTTTGCGACCCTCGGGAATCCGGTGTTTCTGGGCGGGTTTCTGGTCGCGGTCTTCCCGCTGGCATTCGCACGCTGGCTGTATGCGGAGCGCGAGGAGACAAAAGACCTGCTGGTCCTGCTGCTGGCTGCGCTGGCGATAGCCACCTACCTGACCTGGACCCGCAGTGCCTGGCTCGCCCTCCTGGTCTCCACCCTCCTGCAGCTTGCGGTACTTTGGGCGAGCGCGCGCGGCCGCCAGTTGCTTGCCGCCAATCGGGCGTGGCTGCTGACCGGCCTCGTCCTGGGGATCATCGCCGTCACCCTGATCTCCTCTGCGCAGATGTTCGGGAGGACTCCCGTGCCCCTCATCGACCGAGTGCGCGACGCGCTGAACGTGCAGGGATACTCAGTGCAGTTTCGCCGGCTGACCGGCGAAGTCTGCCTGCGCCTCACAGAAGCGCACCCGTTGCTTGGCGCCGGCTTGAACAGCTACTCCGCCCGATATCCGTTCCTCCGGTTGAACACGAGCACCGCCCGTGCGGCACCGGAGCGGTACTTCCACAGCCAAGAGAAGTACGGGCACAACGATCACCTGCAATGGCTTGCCGAGCTGGGTGTCCTCGGGTTCGGGATCTGGATCTGGATACTGATCTGCACTTTCCGGTGGGCCTGGCGCCTGCACCGTGCCGAACCTCCTGGTCTCCTCCACACCGGGTCAGGCACACAGTCCGGAAACTGGTATCCGCTCGGCGCTATAGGAGGCGTGACGGCGGTGTGCGTGGACGGGACACTGAACTTCCCCTTGCACATCGCACCCATCGCCTGGGTGTTCTTTATCACGCTCGGGCTGCTCGGGGCAGGCCGTCCCACCACCGCCGCTGGGCAGAGCACCGAGCGGCGGTGGTGGCGTGGCGTCGCCGCGGTCGCGCTGATGGCCATCTGCACCGCCACGGTCATCCAGCCAGCGATCAAGGCGCTGCAAGCAGACCGCATGCTCCTGGAAGGCGACCGGCAGGTGTCGTACAACAACTACGAGATGGCGGGGGTGTACTACGGCATCGGGGTGAAAGCCGCCCCGCTGAATAAATTCTTATGGTTCAGACGCTCCGTCGCCTCCTTTAACTCCAGTCGTTTCGATTGGCGAGGAGGGCTGCTGGACCGGGCTCTCTATCAGGCCAGGCGTGCCCTGGCCTTGGGATACCATGATGAGAACGTCTACAAACACATCAGCGACATCTTCGGCAGGAAAACGGCATACCCCCAGGCTATCCGTGCTCTGGAAATTTCCTACACGCTCAATCCCCGGCGGGAAGACGTCACGAACAACCTGGCTTACTATCTGGGGATGCGTGGTAACCGTCTTGACAGGGC
>CAZPLZ010000071.1:0-17023 GCA_964587525.1 uncultured bacterium
TGCAAAATCGTAGGTACGATCAGCATCGGCCATGAGAATCAACTGCCCGCGCGCGGCCTCGATGCCGCCGCGCAGCGCAGCGCCGTAGCCTCGTGCCACCACGGGGATCACGCGTGCCCCGGCGGCGGTGGCAAGCCGGCGGGACCCGTCGGTGGAGCCATTGTCGGCCACGACGACTTCACCATGGATACCGGCTTTGGTCAGAACCGCCTTCGCCTCTCGTATGCAGCTGGCTACCGTCTCTGCCTCATTCAGGCAAGGCATGACGACAGAGATCTCCGGTGCCGACCGCCGCCGTTTCATTTACTTATCATAATGGAATTCCTTCCTTAAGCAGCATGAGCCTGACCATCTCTTTAAAAGGAATGGCCGGTTTCCAACCTGTTAATTCTCGTAGTTTCTTTGAATTTCCCATAAGAGAAACCTGCTTTTTTGTGATCTGTGCTTCGTTTTCCTCGACACAGTTTTGCCAATCCAGTTTTAAATAGTCGAAAACGATTTTTACAAAATCAAGCACTGAGTGTTTTTCGCCAGAGGCAATAATAAACTCACCGGGACGTTCAACGTTTAATATTTTTACCATCGCATCGACATAGTCGGGCGCATACCCCCAATCCACTTCAGCATTCAGATCCCCAACCATTAGTTTTTTTTGCTGCCCATGTTTTATTTTGAGAGCACCTTTAATAATTTTTTTGGAAATAAATTTCTCATCCCGCAATTCCGATTCGTGATTGTACAGAATGCCTGCCGAAGAAAAAATACCAAATTGATTGCGATAATAACGACAGATTAATAACCCGCATGCTTTTGAAATGCCATAAATTGAAGATGGCATCATGGGTGTGTTTTCATCTTGCACTGTGCTTTCCGTATCAGCAAAAATGTGTGAAGAAGCAGCATAGAAAAGTCGTCCAGCAGGAACATGATTCTTCAGTGCTTCAAGGAAATTTGTTAACGACAGGTCATTCACATCAAAGGACTGACGAAACAACTCGACTGTTCCAAGCGGTGCATCTTCTGAGGAATGATGGAAAGCCGCCAGATGATAGACTTCATGAGGCTTCACCGCCTCCATGAGGGACGCAACTTCTTCCGTGTCACAAATATTGACAGGCGTGTCCCAGTCAATTCCGCTGGTTCTCGTAGAGCCCCTGCCCAGGCCGAGCAGCTGATATCCTCTCTTCAGCAGATAATCATATAAGAGCTGGCCGTCCTGACCATCGACCCCGATGACAAGTGCGGTTTTCAAGTTAGACCACTTCGATGGAGGGGAGGGGAAAGAGCAAATGTCCTTTTGACTTTAAGTACGCGGATTCTTTGCTGATGATGCTGTTTCTGAAATGCCAGGGTAAAACAAGAAAGTAATCTGGCCGGAGTTCTCTTGCCTCTTTTTCAGCGATGATGGGGATTTGGGATCCTGGTGTCACACAACCGTACTTATCCTCATTCACTTCAGCAATGCAGGGAATATCGTCTTTCGTCAACTGGCAGAACTGCAATAAGACGTTTCCTTTCGTGGACGCACCGTAACCGAAGATCGTTTGCCCTGCGTTTTTGATCTTATGAAGAAATTCACGCAATGCATGCTTATGTTGGAAAATGCGTTGTTTGAATTCTTCATAAGGTGTTAGCTCATCCAACCTCTTTTCTTTCTCTTTACGTAAAATGGACTGAACCTGCTGTTCATTAGCAGCATAATCTGAATCTTGTTTAGCGACCATGATTGAAAAGCTGCCGCCATTGGTATCATTGAAAGATACGTCAAGTATTTTAAACCCAACGCGCTGTGCCATCCATTGAATTTGTGTAAGGGAATAATACTCCAGGTGCTCATGGCAGACGGTATCGTAGGAATTATTTTCAAGCATGGTTGGCATATAACTTTGCTCCAAGAACCAAACACCGTTGTCATCGAGCACGTTATAGATATGCTGCATAAAAGACATCGGATCTTCCACATCGTAGAACATGGCAATGGAGGTAATGACTTTCGCTTTTTGACGACCAACAACGTTTTGTATGGCGTTGCCAGAAAAAAATTCTGGTATTAATTGGATGTACTTTGGATAATGATCCCTGAACTTTTTCCCGGTTGGGTCAATGCCGAGCAATGTAAAGTCATCTCTCGGATATGCCTGTAAAAACGTACTGTCATTACTGCCAATGTCAATGATTAAATCTCCTTTCGCTGGCTTTACATATGCAACAAGATCATTGGCTGTCCCTTGTAAATGATTGACCATTGACTTGTTTAGGGCTGAGCGATAGCCATAATGTTCACCGTACAGAAGGTCTAATTGAAACGTATGTCGTAACTGTACAAGTCCACAGTGTTCTGCAGAGTTTTTTCCCGTACACTTCACTAATTCCAAGGGCATGGCTGGAATATCAACATTCGCTGTTTTAGGAAAGACACCCGTTAAAGATTGTGTTCCAAGACTAAGAATAGAGACTAGCTTGTCATTACCACATATACGACATCTCGTTATTTCCCTAAACATAATTTATTAACCCTTTTCGTCCCTTGATGAGTGCTTTTTTCATCGCACGCACGCTGCCAGCAAAGCCAGATAATCTGTCACCATCCGCTCCATGCTGAAGTGCTGGCGTGCATGTTCCAGTGCCCGGGCTGCCAATGAGCGCAGCGCTTCCTGGTCTGCCAGCGCCGAGCGGATGGCCGATGCCGCCGCCGTCAATGGTGCCGCGGGAATCGGAATGCACAATTTCTTGGCTGCCAGTTCTCTCACGAATGGCTGATCCTGCCTAGCGATGACGGGAAGCCCCGTCGCTTGTGCCTCCTGTCCCACCAGCGGGAATCCTCCATCACCGTCTGAAAACAGCAGGAAGGCATCAGCAGCACGGTACCAATTCCGCACCGTTTCATAGCTGACGTCTGCGAGCCGGCGGAAATTTGACGTCCGATCAGGGATAACAAGTTTGGGCGACTTTCGGCCGATCATGACGAACTCACAGTCCGGCAGCATGGTGCTGATCTCATACACCGCCGTCGCTCCCTTGCGCGGTACGATCCGTCCGACGAATAGCACAATGGGCGCCTCCCTCATGATGCCAAACGCACGGCGCAGAGCAGCTTTCTCACCCTCTTCGTACGGTGAGAAAAATTTGGTGTCGATTCCGTTCGGGATATGTTGCACACGGCCCGCAGGTGGTCGCACCAGCTCTTCTAACAGACGGCCTCCTCCTGGTGTGCCCGCCACTACGGCTGTGGCCTGCCGGGCGTTATACCGCGCGAGAGTTTGGATCGCGATGTGTTCCAATCCGCGCAACCACGCTGAAGGATACTCGATAAATGGGTTGTGCTGGGAAATGATCAGCGGGCATCGATGGCGGCACCACCATGAGCTGAAGAACGTGCCAGGAAACAGGAGTTCCTGGGTATGAATGATATCCGCCCATTGAACCAGTCGCCGTATTTCTGCGGCACCTTCTAATCCCCACAACGGAACCGGCGCATCAAACGCCTCCTCCAGCCAATTGAGGCACTGCACACGGACCAAGCTGTCTTCTCGGCGAGGTGCATTCGCGGGCACCCGGCTGGCTACCCAGCGGACCTCATGTCCGGCTGCCCGGTATCCTTCATACAGGGTGTTTGCAACAATCTCCACGCCACCCCAATGAGGGGGCATGTAGTGCGTCACCAGGCCTATTTTCATTCTGGCCTACCTCACTTTGACTACCGTGATAATTACTAAGGTATTCAACTTTTCAACCAAACGTGAAAGCTATGCCGATTATAGTACGTAAACCCCATCTGATTTAAGGTTTGATTGACCCTCTCAAAGTCCGGGAGGGATTTCACCGTGACGACAGCTTGCACATCAAAGTCTCGGATTAAGAATTGTAGCGTTGCCGAGGGCAGCCCCCCTGTTCTGTTCCCGTACGTAAAGGTAATGCCGTTAGCAAAGTGAGCGGTGAACATTCTGCGGTTGAATTCCTTCTGACGGCCAAGCCGAATCAGAATGGTGTGTTTGACCACATTCACTTTGGGCATCACTGAATAGAGAGTCTTGCGGAGGGTGGGGAGTATCCACGCCACTTCAGTAGGAGCTATAACGTTGCTCCCGGAGGGTAGATGTCTGGCAAGAAATTTGGCCAGGGCATATTCAGCCTGACCCGCCTTCACCGCTGACCATCTGAAGCTCACGCGATTTTTAGGGCTCAGCACGTATGTTTTTGGGATCAAGAGACCGTAACCCCCAATGAGCAAGACCAGCAGGAGAGGACCAACCATCGTGGTACGGTTCATGCCGGAGCGGATTCCGGAACAGAGAATGGCTGCGGCCATCGCCGGCAGGGGTATCAGCCAAAGGGTGCGCCAAGCGACAGTGCCGGGAGCCATGTGCTTGAAAACAAAAGGGGCCAGGAGTGGATTGCCAAAGATGAGCAAATAGACAAAAGCATAAACGGCGCAGAACCAGGCCATCTTCCGTTCAGCGGTCAGGAGCGGTGCCAGCAGGATGACTCCTAGCCAGACAGCCACAGCCTGAAAAGAGCCGCAGTACCGCAGAAACAGATCACCCGGTCCCCCAGCAGTAAGATCTCTATACGGAGCCTGCTCCTGTTGAAATTGGAAGTAGACAAGAGCTCCGCGCGCCAGAGGGTAGAGCGAGGCCAGGAGGCCTCCAGCTAAACGTTGTAATAATGATTTTTGCCCCCAACCTCCGGCAAGAATTCCGGTTAACGCGAGGATGGGTGCCAACCAGATAGCAATCGGGGAAAGTCCAAACGCGGCGATTTCAGCTAACGCGAGGCGTATGAGATTCCTTAAGCCTCCTGTAGATCCAAACCAGAGCGCATAGGCTATAAGCGCCGGTGCCAGGAGATGCAGCAGAACACATTTGCCCTGCCAGATGCGGACAAAGGCGAAGTTGCTGAAAAAAACATGAGAAGTGCCGTCGATCAGCAAAAGGGCTACAACGGCGGCTAACGCCCAGGGCCAAGCGGTTGGAAACAGCGTTCGGAATAACACCGCATAGGCCAATACGACGAGGCTAGCGAGAATGGGGGTCAACAAAAAGGCGGAGACTTCGAGTGGTTCTAATCCGCTTACCTTGCTCAGGAGCCCGACAAAGTCATGGTAGACATGAAAAGAAAAAACGGGAGGGTAAGGTATGTGTTCTCCCGGAAATATCGTGTAATGTTCAGGCAGCGGCTTGAAAAAATTCCCCGCCACATAAGCGGCGCGATTGAGATAGTGGGCATCATCGGCATCCGGCCGGATGGCTAAAAAAGCCAGGGCGGAGCAGGCCAGGACCAGGAGCCAAGTGCTCGTCAATCCCGTTGGGCTTGGTTTTGCGGGGCCATATAAAAAAGGTGCAGACGCGCGAGCCTTAACCAGAAAAACTGTGATCAGCCCGAGTCCCCCGAGCCAGAACACCCAGTAATGACGGGTGAGAATCCACCCGAGCAACACGACCAGCGCACCGATAATGAGTCTGGCGTTCAATCGAGGGCCAATCCACTCGGATTCAGGAAACTTTTCAGATGCTGCTTGGTTCTGGCTGGGGAGCTTCTTCCAAAGAACAGTGAGGCTTATCGCAAAGACGGCCGTGAAGATGGCGGCGAGGAACAAGGATCCTCTAAGAGCGATGGCCAGGTTATTGCCCAGCGTCCAGAGGCCAAACCCCAGTACAAAGGTTCCCAAAATAGTTTCGGGACTGAATCGTGCGATGAGTTTCACCCCTCGAGTGTTCTCCAGTCAGATTATCTCGGACAGCAGTGAAACCGCACAAGTACAATGCCTTGACAACACGTTGAGAGCCGCGGTACCATTCGCGCCAAGAGGGGGGACTTATGAAATTGCTGGTGGCTCTCCCGTGCCTGAACGAGCAAGACACCCTTGGCGCGGTCCTTGATTCCATCCCATCCATCGAGTTGGCAAGTACAATTGACGTCTTGGTCGTCGATGACGGCTCAGATGACAAGACAAGCGAGGTCGCTCGCGCGCATGGGGCACACGTCATCCGCCACAGACGCAACTACGGGGTCGGGGTTGCCTTCCAGACCGCGGCAGGTTACGCCATCACTCATGGCTACGACGCCATGGTCCATATCGATGCGGACGGCCAGTTCGATCCCAAGCACATCCCGCAGTTGCTCGAGCCCCTCGTGAATGGGACTGCCGATATGGTCACCGCCTCGCGGTTCGCGAATCGTTCAATGGTTCCTGAGATGCCTTTTGTCAAACGGGTCGGGAACTGGATGATGGCTTACCTCATCAGCAAGCTTGCCGGCGAGCGTTTCCACGATGTCTCGTGTGGCTTTCGTGCCTATTCCCGCGAGGCCTTGTTAAATCTTAACCTCCACGGCAAATTCACCTACACGCAAGAGACTTTTCTCGACCTCTGTTACAAGCGATTGCGCATTGTTGAGGTGCCGGTGAGTGTTCGGTACTTCCCGGAGAGGCGGTCACGAGTCGCAGGCAGCATTCTGCGCTACGCCATCAACACCACCCTCATCATCTTTCGGTGCTACCGTGACTATTACCCGCTTCGCTTCTTTGTCTCGATCGGAGGAGTCATCTTATTCCTCGCGTTGTGCCTCGCGGTTTTCTTCTTCGGCCATTACGTGGCGACTGGCCGGTTCACCGGCCACCTGTGGGCCGGGTTTCTCTCCGGCTCGCTCGCCCTGATAGGGGGCCTGTTCGTCGTGGTAGGTATCATTGCTGACATGCTTGACCGCATCCGGGTGAACCAGGAACGGATCATCTCCTTGCTCAAGAAACGTTAATAGACGCCACCCAAATTTAGATCTGCAGATACGCTTTCCTTTTGGCTAGAATGAACATATGAAGGTGGGGATTCTCGCGGGAGGGATGGGAACGCGCCTGTCGGAAGAGACCGCGGTCAAACCAAAACCCATGGTGGAGATTGGCGGGCGGCCCATCCTGTGGCACATCATGAAAGGGTATGCGATTTCTGGCTTGAAGAAGTTCGTGGTGGCCCTGGGATATAAGGGCGAAATGGTCAAAGATTACTTCCTGAACTATCACAATCGGGAGAGCGATCTGACCGTATTTCTGGGCGACGGCAGGGTGGCCGTGCACGGGAGGGAGAGCGAGGATTGGACTGTGGATCTGCTAGACAGCGGGGTGCATACGCAAACCGGAGGCCGGGTCAAGCGAATCGCTCAGTTTATCGGGAAGGAAACCTTCATGCTCACGTATGGGGACGGCGTCTGCAACGCTGATTTCAGCAAGCTCATGGATTTTCACCGTAGCCATGGCAAGCTGGCCACGGTCACGGCCGTGCGCCCGCCCGCTCGTTTTGGCGACATTGTGTTTGATGGGGACCGGGTGGCCCGCTTCGAGGAAAAATCTCAAATAGGGGAAGGCTGGATCAACGGCGGGTTCTTTGTGCTGGAGCCTGGCGTGACTGAGTACATCGCCGGAGACGACACGATCTGGGAGCGCGAGCCCATGGAGCGGCTGGCGAAAGAAGGCCAGTTGATGGCCTATCGGCACGAAGGCTTCTGGCAGTGCATGGACACCGCCCGTGACGTCCAGCTCTTGGAAAATTTGTGGAGCAGCGGCCGGGCGCCATGGAGAGTCTGGGCCAGATGAGCGTTAAGCGCAGCCAGGACAACGGGCATCTCTGGGGGGAAAGCCGGGTCCTGGTGACGGGGGCCACGGGGATCATCGGCTCCTGGTTGGTGAAAGAGTTGCTGGCGCAGGGGGCTTATGTCGTAGCTCTGGTGCAGGACGCCGACCCGCGCTCCGAACTCTTCCGGAGCGGGGATATTCAGAAAGTTTCCGTTGTGAATGGCAACCTGGAGGATTTCTGGACACTCGAGCGGGCGATCAGTCTCCACGAGGTTGACACCGTGTTCCATCTGGGCGCACAGACCATCGTGGGGGTGGCTCACCGCTTTCCGCTGCCAACCTTCGAAACGAACATCCGCGGGACCTACAACCTCCTGGAGGCTTGCCGCATTCACTCTGCCCTCGTCAAGCGGATTGTGATTGCCTCCAGTGACAAGGCCTATGGCGCATCACCGCACCTTCCCTACACTGAAGACACGCCGCTCGATGCCCGACACCCTTACGAGGTCTCCAAGAGTTGCGCGGACATGATCGCCCAGGCCTATCACCATGCCTATGGGCTGCCGGTGGCTATCACCCGCTGTGGCAATGTCTATGGGGGTGGTGATCTGAACTGGAGCCGCCTTGTCCCAGGGACTGTGCGCGCACTGTTGCGAGGGGAAACGCCCGTCATCCGCAGCGACGGAAAGTACGTGCGGGATTACATCTACGTGAAGGATGTGGCTCGGGCCTACATGCTTCTGGCAGAGCGCCTGGATGACGAGCGGGTCAAGGGCTCAGCGTTCAACTTTTCGACCGAGGCGCCGATGACCGTGCTGGAGGTTGTGCGTGTGGTCCGGAAGCTGATGCACTGCGAGGGGGTGAAGCTGTGCGTCCTCAATAATGCTCAAGGGGAGATCTACAATCAGTACCTCTCTGCGCAGAAAGCGAGAAAGATTCTTAAATGGCGGCCTCAGTACAGCCTCGATAAAGGTCTTCAGGAGACCATCGCATGGTACAGGGGGCTCTTCGACCGGGGCAATCTATGATTCGAGGAATGGTGGATTGTGATTGATGGCGTCGTGGTGACCGCGCTGCGCCGGATTCCCGATGAGCGGGGAGAAATCATACACATGCTGCGCAACGATGATCCGGCCTTCGAGCGATTTGGTGAGATTTATTTTTCCATGGTATACCCAGGCGCGATCAAAGCCTGGCATCTTCACAAAGTAATGACCCTGAACTACGCTGTCATCACGGGCATGGTCAAGCTGGTTCTCTATGACGACCGGGGGGATTCGCCAACTCACAAGGAGCTTATGGAGCTCTTCATTGGCCATTCGAACTACGTGCGTGTCAAGATTCCGCCTAACGTCTGGAACGGGTTCAAGGGCATTGGTTCTCAGCCGGCGATGGTGGCCAATTGCGCCACGCATCCGCATGATCCTGAGGAGATCGTGCGGATGTCTCCGTTCGACCAGCGCATTCCTTACGACTGGCAGCTCAAGCACGGATGAGTGCACATCTGGTGATCGGCGCCTCTGGTCAGGTGGGAGAGCATCTCCTGCGACGCCTGAGGGAGAGCGGCCAGGTGGCATCAGGGACGTACTATGAGCATGCGCAGCCGGGTCTGCTCCCCCTGGACATGAGAAATCAAGAGGCGGTGTCGGCGCTGGTAAAGGCGGAAAAGCCGCAATACGTGTACTTAGTCTCGGGTCTAACGAATGTGGACTACTGTGAGCTTCATCCAGATGCTGGCTACGCGCTGAATGTCCTCGGCGTGAGCTATGTGTCCCGTGCGGCCAATGAGGCGGGTGCGAAAGTTGTTTATTTCTCCACGGATTACGTGTTTGACGGCACCAGGGGGCCGTATGCCGAAACCGATGTACCGCGTCCGCTCTCCGAATACGGGCGGCAGAAACTCCTCGGGGAGCACGGCGTAGCCCTTCATGCCCAAGAGCATCTGATTATCCGAACCACCGTGGTGTATGGTTGGGAGAGCCAGGGGAAAAACTTCGTGCAGCGCCTTGTGACCTCGCTGCGCCAGGGTCAGCGGGTCAGGGTGCCGCGAGACCAGATTGGGAGTCCCACCTACACGCCTAATCTTGCCGCAGCGGCAGTGGAACTGACGACTGGCGGAGCGAGCGGGGTCTACCACATCGCCGGGCCGGCCATGATCAATCGCGCTGAATTCGCCCTGGCTGTGGCAAAAAACTTTGGACTGGATCCTGGCCTCATCGAACCGGTGACCACAAAAGAATTGGGGCAGGCGGCTCCGCGGCCGCTACTCGCCGGGATGCGTGTTGAGAAAGCCCAGGCCGTCTTGAAAACTCGCCTGGTGGATTACCGCGAGGGACTGAACATGATGGTGATGACGGAGCCATCAGGAGTCGCGATGCGATGAGTGCTGAAGAATTACGGAAAAATATATTGGCATCCGTTGCTGAGTATTACACCGCCGCCTATCCCGAACAACATTTCGTGCCCGGCGTCACACCGGTGCCGATTTCAGGGCGTGTGTTCGATGCCGAGGATATAGTACACCTGGTAGATGCCGGCTTGGATTTCTGGCTTACGACCGGTCGCTTCGCGGCGCAGTTTGCGAGGGAATTTACCAAATTCATGGGCATGCGCCACGCCATCCTGTGCAATTCGGGTTCGTCAGCCAACCTGCTGGCGGTCTGCGCGCTCACGTCGCCGAAGTTGGGAGAGCAGGCCCTCAAACCGGGTGACGAGGTTGTCGGGGTGGCCGCCGGATTTCCCACAACCGTCAATCCTATCGTCCAGAACGGGCTGGTTCCGGTCTTGTTGGACATCGAGTTGGGCACCTACAACGTGGATGTCCGGCACCTGGAAGAAGCTGTCGGCCCTCGCACCAGGGCGATCATGCTGGCTCACACGCTTGGGAACCCGTACAACCTCGATGTGATCCTCGATGTTGCCAAACGGCACGACCTGTGGCTCATCGAGGACAATTGCGATGCCCTGGGCTCGACGTACAACGGGAAACTGACTGGCACCTTTGGTGATCTGGCCACCGTGAGTTTCTACCCAGCGCACCATATCACCATGGGCGAAGGCGGGTGCGTCATCACCGATCATCCCAAACTCAAAGTGCTGGTGGAGTCGTTCCGCGATTGGGGACGGGATTGCTGGTGTGATCCGGGCAACGTCAACACGTGCGGCAAGCGGTTCGAATGGCAGCTCGGGGACCTTCCCTTTGGCTACGACCACAAGTACATCTATTCCCACATTGGCTACAATCTGAAATTGACCGACATGCAGGCGGCCATTGGCGTGGCGCAACTGCACAAACTTCCTGGGTTCATTGAGGTCCGGAAACGCAACTGGCAGTACCTGCGTCAAGGGCTGGAAGACCTTAAAGAGTTTCTGATTCTACCCGTGGCCACTTCAGGCAGTGACCCAAGCTGGTTCGGCTTTCTCCTCACCGTGCGTCCCGGTGCGCCGTTCACAAAGACGCAGCTTGTGAACTATCTGGAGGAGCGCAAGATCGCCACCCGGCAACTCTTTGGGGGCAACCTCACACGCCAGCCAGCTTATCAAGGAGTCAAGTACCGCGTGGCGGGTGAGCTCACCAACACCGATCTCGTCATGGAAAGGACTTTCTGGGTAGGTGTGTTCTCTGGGCTACGCAAGCCACACCTGGACTACATGATCGAGGTGTTTCATGCGGCTTGCCGCATCCTCAGTGCGACCCCTTCCGCCATAAAACCCTTATAATAAATCATGGAAATGATTTACCTGTGTGATTTGTCTCACACCTCACAAGGAATTAATTCGGAATTAATTCCGTATGCTATGGGATGTATTAAGAGTTATTTTCACGCATATTCCAGGCATCACGTGGACGTGAGGTTGTTCAAACACCCGGAGAGGATGCTGGACACCTTCCCGCGAGAGCGGCCATCGGTCGTGGGTCTTTCCAATTACATGTGGAATCTTGATCTGAGTTACACAGTCGCGCAGGCTATCAAGGGGTTGGCTCCCCAGACCCTTATTGTGTTTGGCGGCCCAAACTATCCGCTGGAGGAACATCGGCAGGAGGCTTGGTTGAAGAAACGGCCGAGTGTTGATGTTTACATCATCGGAGAGGGCGAGCGTCCCTTTATGGAAGTTGCGGAAATCTGGCTTAAGACCCGCTCGATCGAAGAGGTCAAACGCGCTCCCATAAACGGAATGCACAGCATCGTGGAGGGGAGGCTGTACAAGAACAATCCCCGTCTGAGGGATGGTTTCGACGAGTCTCCTCGGATTAAGGATCTCGACGCCACCCCCTCTCCCTATCTCGCGGGATATCTTGACGAGTTCTTAAAGGAGCCTGATATCACGCCTTTGATGGAGTGCAACCGCGGTTGTCCTTTCACCTGCACTTTTTGCGTGGATGGTATAACAGCCCGTTCGAGGGTCAACAAAGCCAGCCTTGGCCGTTTGGAGCAAGAGCTCGTTTATATTGCTGAGCGGTATCGCGGCAAAACGTTGACGCTCGCGGATACGAATTTTGGGATGTACAAGGAAGACGTCGAGTTTTGTAAGGTGATTAGCAAGATCAAGGAGAAATACGACTATCCACATCATCTTCAGGTGTCCACGGGGAAGAATCAGAAGGCTCTCATTATTGAGTGCGCGGATCTGCTTCAAGGCACACTGCGATTTACCGCGGCAGTCCAGTCCATGGTTCCTGAGATTCTGAAAAATATTAAGAGGGATAATATCTCCTACGAGGAGCTTGTAGAAGTTTCGAAGAGGGTCAGCGCGACGGAGGCCAGCACCTACTCTGAGGTGATTCTCGCGCTCCCTGGAGACTCAAAAGCCTATCATTTCGAGACGACTGACAAGCTCGTGGACTCTGGACTCAACAAGATTGGCCTCTACACGCTCATGATCTTGGACGGGTGTGAACTTGCCACGGACGCCTCGAGGCAGAAGTTCCGGATCAAGACGAGGTTTCGCGTCGTTCCCCGGTCATTCGGCGTCTACAACCTTGAAGGTCAACCTCTTCCCTGTGTGGAGGTTGAGGAGGTTGGTGTTGAGAACGAGACGCTCTCATTCGATGACTACGTCGAATGCAGGAGGTACGCTCTGACCATCACGCTTTTCTATAATGACAATGTTTTCTTTGAGCTGGCGCAGTTCATCAGGAACAGGGGGAGGAAGGTTTCAGGATGGTTGCGCTATGTGCACGATCGTTTCCATCAATTTCCAAGTAAGCTCCGAGCCATCTATGACAGATTCATCGCAGAGACGATAGGGGAGCTTGCAGACAACCAAGAGGACCTGGAGCGGATGATTAAGAGCGAGCCCGGCTGCATGGAAAAATATCTGAACGGTGAACTGGGAAATAATGTGCTGTTCAACACGCAAGCCCGAGCCATGGTGGAAGCGATGGACGAGCTGCACGACACCGCCTTTGGGAGCGCGAAGGAGTTTCTGAAGGGTCACGGGATCGGCCTCAGTCCGCTTGAAAATTCCTACCTGGACGACTTGAAGCGGTATTCTCTTTGCAAGAAGAGAAACTTTCTGGATGTGGACGGGGTATGGACCGAGAATTTCGGGTTTGACTTCGTGGGCATGGAGGCTGATCATTTTGCAAAGATTCCTTCTAATCGTTCCCACTGTTCTCTCCGGTTCTTCTTTAGCCGGTGGAAGAAGGACCTTATTGCCGATCAACTCCATCGGCATGGGAAAACCCCGCAAGCTTTGGGCAAGATGTTCTCGCGAATTCCCATCAAGAGGCTTCAGCGAACAGCGGTGCGCAGCGGGGACTCGGGGGCGGACGCCTCTCCCGAACTTCACGGGGCGGAAACGGTGGGTCCCGCCGGATGGTCCATCTAACGCTGGAATTGTAGGTGAGCTAGGGTAACAAAACTTTTCGTTTGGCCAGTAGCGCGCAGGCAAAGATCAATCCGTCGCCTAGAAACGACACGAGACGAAAAGCGATGGAAGTGCCAAGGGCAGCGCCCGCACCCAAGACCGGATCCATCAGTGCGACCATAACGGCCTCTCGCACGCCCAGTCCTGCCGGTGCACCTGGAGTCAAAAAACCCGCCACCCAAGCTACGGCCGTAATACCGGTCAAGAGGAAAAGATGACTTTCCTCCATGCCAAAGATCCCCAGCGCCAATAGGTTGGTAATGAGTCCCAGTAACAGGAAAATGAGCATGTAAAGTAAAAAACATACCAGTAAGACGAGAAGGTCCGGATGCGAAATTTCTTCACTTCCTAATAGTTTCCGTAAAGAGCCATGGCGCCACCGGTTGGCCAACCAGAGCCCTCCGAGGGGGATGACGACTCCGAGGATTCCAACCATTGCGATCTGCCAAACCGGAAGGAATTCAGTGATCTTACGAGATAGGTCGGAACCTGTGGCGCTAAGTGTTATCAAGGACATGAGAGATGCCGCTGCAATCACCCAACAGACTTCCACGGTCATCGTAAAAATGACCAGGGGGATCTTGAGAGAGCAGCTTTTGGCCAACGCAACCCGGCCAAGGAAGGTAGCGATTTTGCCTGGAATGTATTTAGCAAACTGTGAAAGTAAAAATATGATAAGGGTCACGGACATGCGCGTCGGGTCGCCGTATGCCCGGAGCAGTATGCACCAGGTTATTGCCCCGGTCAGGATAGCCAGACAGTATAATCCAGTGGTCGCCGCGATATTGATGGAACTGCCCCACCCCCAATCAGTAACGGGTATAGAATTAAAGTTCTTGGCAGCGTAGGGCAGAAAATAGACGAGTGAGAGGACAACGAGGCCTAGGCCAATATAGCGGGCAAGCTTTTTCATGTGTGTTTTGCCGTCATGAGGAATCCTCTGCCTGAGTGTCGTGGGGTTCGGGGTTTAAGTTTCTTAATATCTCGAGGAGCTCGCTCCCAATGGCGCGAGGCTGAATACGGTTCCGAATGTTCTGATGCAGACCAGATGCCGGCCATGTATGCCGTTGTTTTGCGATTTCCTTGATTGACTGGACAATACTGGAGGGATCCGAGGGTGGCACAAGAAATATGCCGGGCATATCCGGGCTCAAAAGTTCGCGGATGGCTGGAGAGTCCCGTGTAATGATGGGTTTGCCAGCGGAAATCATCTGAAAGATCTTATTAGGGATCCCTCGACCTGCCTTTTCCGTTGAGCTGAAGATTCCTAAGCCTACGTCGGTGTGTGTATCTAAGTGGGCCACCTCATCGTAACGGACCCAGGGGAGCCAGGTCAGCCTGGGCAAGGGATGCTTTTCGATCATGCTCCGAATTTTCGACTCCTCCTGACCGCGGCCCAAGAGGATCCAATCGATGGGCTCGTTTTCAGCAAGGATCGCAGCCTGGACGATCGTGTCGATGCCGTGCAATGGAATAAAGTTGCCGTAAAAGAGGACGGTGATAGGCTGTGCCGGATCTTTGTCAAAGGTAAACCCTGGAGGTACAGGAAAGAGCTCTGGCTCAACGCCGAGAAACACCACCGCTGTGCGTGAGGGATGAATGTTAAATTTTTGGACGAAGAAGTCAGCATGGGTACGAGTATCTAATACAACCACGTTGGCGGCTCGACAGGCCAGCCATTCCCAGAGAAAGAGCAGGTAGGCCAAGGGATGTCGCGGCCCCACGAGCTTTCTGTCTTCGACAACGGTGTTGTAGAGCGATATGTAGACATCCCACAAAATCGGCGTTCTTCGCAACTTGGCGAAGGGCCATAGCAGCAGGACATCCAGGTGGCCCAAATAGCCCACGATCACGACATCGTGCCGAGGAAGCCGTAGATATTGCCATATCAGACTGGGATAACTGCACAACCATTTTATGAGGAGCCGTAATTTCGGCCATAGGCCTGCTATTCGACTTTTATCCTCAATTCCTCTCCAGACGTCCTTGTGACATTCGATGACCTCGACTCCGTTTTCCCTTAGCCCGCGCGACAAGATTCGATTGCGAGACGTACCGGCATCATAGGTTCCCCAGAGTACGATCCGCATAGATTTTTGCCCCTCAGGTCGATTGATACTTTTAGCCCCGCAGCCCTTGGCCTATGGCACCAAAGGTGGAAGGAGGGTGTCAACGTACTCCCGGTACCTCGCCCTCATCGTCTTTAGCCGTTCGGCGTGCGCGGGATTGTCAGCCACGTTGCGCTCTTCGGCTGGATCGTGCACAAGATCGTAGAGTTCCTCTTCGGCCAAATTGGTATCCCTGTATACGACATATTTCCATTCGGTGGTTCGGATCCCCTCGACATCGGGGAGTTTTCCTCCGCGAAAATGGTGTTCGTAGAAGAAGTCATCCCGCCATGGGATCGCCTTCCCCCGCAGCAGCGGCGCTAGACTGCGGCCGTTAATGCCAGGCGGGATCTCGATGCCGGCCAGATCCAGGAGTGTGGGGGATAGATCGATATTCAACACCAGTTGGTCTGGACGCATCCCCCGCACGGCGGCCGGCATCCTCGGATCGCGAATGATGAGAGGGATGCGGATCGATTCCTCGTACATCAGCCACTTCCCCCACAGACCGCGCTCGCCCAACAGGTATCCATTGTCCGACGTGAAGACCACAATTGTGTTTTCCTCCAAATTTAGCTCGTCGAGGACCTTGAGGATCCGGCCGACCGAGCGGTCCACACCGGCTATACAGCGTAGGTACTGCTTGACACGCCACTGGTACTTCTCCGACGCCGGGGGCCACAGGGGTCGCCCCCCACTACTCAATGTGGAGTTGCGTACTAACGCGGGTAGCCTTTCAAAGTGGGCATCGGTGTAGGTTGCTGGCACTGGAACGGTCGCGCCCGCAAAGAGGGTGACATCCCGCGGGTCAGGTTGAGAAGGCGAGTGCGGCGCCTTGTACAGGACGATGAGGCAGAACGGCTGTTTCCGGCCAACACCTCTTAGGAATTTCTCAGCGTGGCGGGTGAGAAACTCGGAGTTATGGATTTTTCGGCCATGCACCGTATGGAAATATTCACGTTGCCCGGTCCAGGCGTTCCAGGCGTCGAAAACCTCTTTCGGAAGTCTGCCGCCGATGCCCCACTTTCCGAAGCAGCCCGTCCGGTACCCTGCCTTCTTGAGCACGGCTGGAAAGCTGGCGGCGAGTATCTCCGGTGCCAGTTGGCTATTAATTCTACGAGGCCCCCTGACGCTGTTGTTCCTGGCGTAGCGGCCCGTGTAAAAGCTTGCCCGGGCGACGGCGCACATGGAGGTCGTCACGAATGCGTTGCGGAACGAGACACCTTGATTTGCCAGCCGGTCGAGGTGAGGTGTCTTCAGGACGGGGTGTCCTTTTGAGCCCAGACAGTCCCATCGCTGGTCGTCGGTCATGAGGAAGAGGATATTTGGCGAAGAGGTGGTCTGGGGAGAATCCGCACAGCCGGTGGAGCAGAGCAGAGCCGCCACGGCGATGGGCATCGACAGCCGAATGTGCCAACCCAGGTGCCCAATCCTCACGCTGAGCTAGGATAACACATGGCTCGTGGCTCATCTGGCACGT
>CAZPLZ010000072.1:0-16187 GCA_964587525.1 uncultured bacterium
GTGGCTGAGTTCACCCGATTCGCGCACCTGCACGTGCATAGCGAGTACTCACTGCTGGACGGCGCCAACCGGATCAAGGTTCCCGAACACCACAAGTACCACCCCGCCAAGAATCCCAATCCCCGGATCAAGTCGCTTCTCACACAAGTCAAAGAGCTGGGGATGAGCGCGGTGGCCTTGACTGACCACGGGAACATGTGCGGGGCTATTGAGTTCTATCGGGAGGCCCGGCATCAGGGCATCAAAGCGATTCTGGGGATGGAAGCGTACCTCACATCTGGCAGTCACCTGGACCGGTCCGCAAAACTAGGCGAGGGGGCCCATCACCTCACCCTGTTGGTCAAGGATGAACGCGGGCGCGGCAATCTCGTCACACTGTCCAGCTTGGGTCATGAGGAGGGGTTCCACTACAAGCCGCGGATCAACCGGGAGTTGCTGGCTCGGCACCAGGAGGGACTGATCGTGCTTTCGGGCTGCTTGAAGGCTGAGCTGCCGGAACTCCTGCTTCAGGGGAAAGAAGAGGAGGCGTATAAGCTGGCGGGCTGGTACAAGGATCTCTTTGGCGCGGACCGTTACTTCATTGAGCTTCAAGACCATGGGATCCCCGTGCAGAAACAGGTGGCTCGCGGCCTGGTGGAGCTGGCCAAGAAATTGGGCCTCGCCACGGTCGCCACCAACGACGCCCATTATCTCGAAAGGACCGACGCTCAGACGCATGATGTGCTCCTGTGTATCCAGACTGGGAAGACCCTCGATGACCCCAACCGCATGAAATTTTCCACGCAGGAGTTCTACGTCAAATCGCCGGAAGAGATGGCGGCAGTGTTTGCAGAGCTGCCGGAGGCGGTCGAGAAAAGCTGGGAAATCGCGGAACGCTGCGGGCTGGAGTTAACGTTCGTGGATGACAGCGGCAAACCGGTCTTTCACTTTCCCCCCTATCCAATTCCGGACGGGTTTGCATCCGCGAACGATTATCTGCGTCACCTGTGTCTGGAGGGCGCCAGAGGACGGTATGGCGAGCCGGGTGGCGAGATCATGGAGCGGCTGGACCATGAACTCGGGGTCATCTCGCAGATGGGATTCGCCACCTACTTCCTGATCGTCGGTGACTTCGTCAGGTACGCGAAGAGCCGGGGGATTCTGGTGGGTCCAGGCCGGGGGTCCGCGGCTGGCAGTCTGGTGGCGTACATGCTTGGCGTCACGGATCTGGACCCGCTGAAATACGGTCTTATCTTCGAGCGCTTTCTCAATCCCGGCCGCACGAAAGATCCCCCCGACTTTGATATTGATTTTCCAGACAACCGCCGGGAGGAGGTGGTGGAGTACGTCAAGCAGAAGTACGGTGCGGAGAACGTCGCCCAGATCGTGACCTTCGCCCGGATGAACGCGCGGGCGGCGGTGCGGGACGTGGGCCGGGTCATGGGCCTGCCCTATGGAGAGATGGACCGGCTGGCCAAGATGATCCCCGGCGGGCCAACCAGCACGCTGGCCAAGGGGCTGGAAACCGAGGAACTCAAAGCTGCGGTGAACCAGAGGGAGCAGTACCGGAATCTTTTGAATGTGGCGCGCTCCCTGGAAAGCGTGGCCCGTCACGCCTCCAAACACGCCGCCGGCGTGGTCATTGCGCCGCCAGCCAAGGACGGGAAAGCGGGAGGCTTGAGAAATTATGTTCCGCTCCTGCGGCTGGAAGAGGGTGTGTATGTCACGCAGTACGATATGGATGGCATCAAGCATTTGGGCTTGTTGAAAATTGACTTGCTGGGCTTGAGAACGTTGACCGTGCTGGACGAAACCCGCCAACTCGTGCGGGTGGCTCGTGGGACCGAGATTGAGTACCTCAAGATTCCGCTGGATGATTCCAGGACGTACGCGTTGTTCGCAGAGGGAAAGACCGACGGCATCTTCCAATTTGAAAGCTCCGGGATGCGGGACGCGCTGCGTAAATTAAAGCCGGACCACCTGGAGGATCTGATCGCGCTGAACGCGCTCTACCGGCCTGGACCGATGGAGCAAATTGATTCCTACATCCGTCGTCGGCGCGGTCTGGAGCCTGCCACGTATGATGTGCCCGAGCTGGAGCCCATCCTCAAGGAAACGTACGGCGTCGTGGTGTACCAGGAACAGGTGATGCAGATCGTGCACAAGCTGGCCGGCTACGAAATGGCCAAGGCCGACGATTTCCGCCGCTCGATGGGGAAGAAAGAGCCTGCGATCATGGAGCGGGAGGAAAAAACCTTCATCAGAGGTGCTGTCCAGAACGGGATCCAGAAAGAGAAGGCAGAGCGCATCTTCGAATTCTTGGAAAAGTTTGCCGGGTACGGGTTCAACCGGTCGCACAGCGCGGCGTACGCCCTGCTGGCGTACTGGACTGCCTACCTCAAATGTCATTACCCGGTGGAGTTCATGGCCGCCCTCCTCACGAGCGAAATGGGGAGCCAGGACAAGATGGCGGAGTATGTCAATGAGTGCCGGAAGCTCAAGGTGCGTGTCCTGCCGCCGGATGTCAACAGCAGCCGGACGGATTTTTCGGTGTCACATGTGTCCGAACGGGACGGCCAGCCCGCTGAGCAGGCGATCCGGTTCGGGCTCGCGGCGGTGAAAAACGTGGGACGCGCGGTAACCGAGACGGTGATCCAGGAACGGGGACGCGGTGGGCCGTTTACCTCGCTCTTCAATTTCTGCGAGCGGGTGGAAAGTGGGACCACGAACCGTAAAGTCCTGGAGAGCTTGATCAAATGCGGTGCATTCGACAGCTTGGGGACCAAGCGCGAGCAACTGCTGGCTGTCCTGAACACCGCGCTCGAGCGGGGCGCCCGGCGGCAGGATGATCGCCAGCGGGGTCAGGAGATGCTCTTCAAGGGCGCTGGGGCTGATGCGGCGGAGCCACTCCCGGAGGCGGATCAGACGCTGGAGCGCAGCCGCCTGTCCTATGAAAAGGAACTGCTAGGCTGCTACGTGTCCGGTCATCCGCTGGCTGAGTATGAAGAGGAGCTGAAGGCGTTCTCCACGCAGAGCCTTAAGGCCGACAAGCTCGGGGAAACGAACGGTGGATTCATGATGAAGATCGCAGGGGTGGTGAGCCGGGTCAGGACCGGGCTGACCAAGAAGCGGGAGTCCTACATCCGCTTCCAGGTTGAGGATCTGGAGGGTGCGATCGAGGTGCTTGCCTGGCCGGAAGTCGTCAAGAAACATGGGGACCACGTGAGCAATGGCGCCATCCTCCTGGTGACCGGAAATCTGCAAAAACAGGAAGAGGGCCGACCGACGCTCATCGCCAAGGATCTGATGCCGCTCGAGGAGGCGCAGGTGCGTCTCACCCGCGCGGTGCACCTTCACATCAACACCGTAGGCGCCGACGAGGGGCTGCTCCAGTCACTGAAGCGGATCGCTTCCTTCTCGCCGGGAGACGCCTCCTTGTACCTGCACATGAAAACCCTGCACCACGGGGAGGCGATCCTGGAGGCGAGCCCAACGATGAAGGTGAAGCCGACTCGGGAGCTGGTCTCCCAGCTCAAGGCGCTCCTGGGCGAGGAGAGGGTCACCCTGGCCGACCGCAGGGAGTAGCAAAAAGTGATGGATTCCTGGAAAAAACTGAGAGAAGAGCCGCGCTACGAAGGATTTCAAACCATCATCAAGCGGGTCTTTGCGCTTCCGGACGGCGGTGAGGCGGAATTCGAGATCAGGAAAGAGAAGCCGGTGGTCTGTGTGCTGGCATTCACGATGACCGGTAAGGTCCTTATCGCGAAGCAGTTTCGGCCAGGGCCGGAGCGGGTGGTGTTGGAACTTCCCGGCGGCGGCGTGGATGATGGCGAAGCGCTGGAGGAGGCTGCCGCACGAGAGTTGCTGGAGGAGACCGGTTACGCGGGCGAGTTACGCTACGTAGGGCCCAGCCTGGTAGGCGCGTACACCACCCGGGTCCGGCACAATTTTACGGCGGTCAACTGCCAGAAGGTACAGGAACCCCGCCAGGCTGACCGGGAACGCATTGGGGTTGTGGAGATGACCGTCGCACAGTTCCGGGATCACCTCCGCTCCGGCCAGCTCTCCGACGTGGGCACCGGCTACCTGGGCCTGGACGCCCTTAACATGCTCTAGGAGACCAGATCCACCGCGCTGGACAAGGTGGTGGCGGCGGAGGCGTGAATCACCACCTGGGCGAGGGAGTCCAGCGGAGTCTCGGAGAGATTCACGATGGCCAGCGCGGCGCCGGATGCTTTCGCGATCCGCGGCAGGGAGGCGGCGGGCTCAACCAGCAGGGTAGAACCCACCGCCAGCATGACATCGCACTCCTGCGCCCAACGCACCGAGCGGTTCAGCACGTCCGGGTTGAGTGGCTGGCCGAACGAGATGGTATCAGGTTTCTGGATCCCGCCGCAGGCAGGGCACGTCAGGGCTTCTTCTCCGGCTAGCAGTCGCTCGTACGAACGCCGCGCCGGCTCCAACGCGCCGCATGAGAGGCAGCGGGTGCGAGTGTTCGTCCCGTGGAGTTCGCAGATGCGCTCCGGGTTGTTGCCCGCCTGCTGGTGCAACCCGTCGATGTTTTGGGTGATCAATCCGTGCAGTCTTCCCCGTGTTTCCAGCCTGGCAATAGCCTGATGGCCAGGGTTAGGACGGGCAGCCAGCTGGGCGGCGTACAGTTCCCTGCGTTGTCGCCAGTACTCCTTCCGCGAAGACTCACTTCGGAGGAAGTCGTCATACAGGACGGGCTGGAAACGCTCCCAGATTCCACCCTTGCTTCGAAAATCGGGAATGCCGCTTTCAGTTGAAACGCCGGCGCCGGTGAAGACCACCAGGCGGCGAGCGGAGTCTAAGAGCTGGGCGAGTGCTGTTACCGTTTGTCGATCGGTGTGTAGGGCAGACCTTCTAAATCCGGACCCGGGCCGATATAGGTGGCTTCGGGCCGGTACAGCGCAGGTTTGGGCTGAGCTTCAGCGAATTTTTCCTCGATGATGTGCGCGCACCACCCGGCCACGCGTGAGATCACGAAGACGGGGGTGAAGAGGTCTTCCGAAATTCCCATGGCGTTGTACACCGAGGCGCTGTAGAAATCCACGTTGGGGTGCAGGCGGTCCTTGCCGCGGGCATCGAATTCTCTCCGGGCCACCTGTTCGACCTTGTCCGAGATCTCGAACCACAGCTTGTCCTTGGTGTGCTCGGCCAGCTTTTCCGCGAACTCTTTGAGGATCTTAGCCCGGGGGTCGAGGGTCTTGTAGACCGCGTGCCCCATGCCCATGATCCGCCCGCCGCTGTCCAGTTTTTCCTTGATGTAGGTCTCCACTCGTTCCTTGGAACCGATTTCCTTCAGCATCCGCATGACTTCCCCGTTCGCGCCTCCGTGCAGCGCTCCGGAGAGCGCCCCGATGCCCGCAGCGACCGAGGCGTATATGTGCGCGCGGGTGGAGGCCACGATGCGGCAGGTAAATGTGGAAGCGTTGAACTGATGGTCGGCATGTAGAATCAGGCAGACGTCAAAGAGCCGGGCGATCTCGGGATCCGGTTCCTCACCGGTAAGCATGTATAAAAAATTGGCCGCGTGCGAGAGATCCTGGCGGGGCGCCACGGGCTCCTTGCCTTCCCGGATGCGAGCCCATGTGGCGACCACAGTAGTGAGCTTTGCGATAAGTCGGAGGGCCTTCCGGAGGTTGGCCTCGTGGTCTTCCAGTCCGGCCTCGTTGTCGTATCCAGCCAGGATGGGCACGGTTCCCTGCACGATATCCATCGGCGAGGTCGAGTGGGGCTGGCGCTGGCAGCTTTCGATCTGGGCACGCGGGATCCACCGTTCTTTCTTGAGTGAGGCGGTGAATTGTTCCAATTGTTCCTTATCAGGGAGGAGGCCGTGGAGCAGCAGGTACACCGTTTCCTCGAAGGTGGAGTTTTCGGCCAGGGTTTCGATGGCATAGCCGCGGTACACGAGCCTGCCACGGATTCCATCCACCTCGCAGATCTTGGTGTCGGCGACGTAGACTTCGCGTAAGCCGATGTTCTTGACGTTGACCGGTCCGTTTGAAGCTGACACAGGGAGCTTATCAGCCATCGCGGTGGTATGGGGCATGAGTGTCAAAGTTGCGATTCATGTTTTTTTCTTACGCTCCGCACCTACGATAGCAAATCTTAGGTGGGGTAACCATCCGCTCAGATCTTGGCAATGTCCTTCTCGACGACCCACCCTTTCAAACTCTGGGATGGGATGCCGATCTCCACCCAGCCAGGCCTGCGGTTCAGGATCAGGGCCCGCCGTCCTTCCGGAACGGTAGCCCCGACGGTGTACTGATCGCCCGGTCCGCTGCGCACCTCCACGTCAGGGCTTACGATGACTGCCCACGAGGCTACCTGGTGCCGGGCTCGCGCTAGCCACCACCCCCCCAGAGGGAGGAGCAGCAGCAGGAGCACACATATGCCCCCTCGGATCCGGGTCCAGGGGAGCTCCCACCACAATGCGGTGCCGCTTAACCCAAAGAGCAGCCAGATCAGCCCGGCCACCACCCAGGGCAGCTCGGTGGGCGTCAGGACCCGATCCAGCGTCTCCCAGAGCAGGCCTTCCTCGTCCTTCAGGCTGGAGCGGGCGAGCGAAAGGTTGAACCGGATGTCTTCGTCGCGCGGCGCCAGCCGCCGGGCGCGCTCGTACCACAGGATGGCCTGCCCCCTAGCCCCAAGCCGGTGGTGCGTGTTGCCTAGGTTGTACGCGAGCGCCGGCCCTGCTGCCCTTTCTCCTAGCAGCCGTTCGTACTTGGCCCGCGCCTGGGTAAACTCACCGGCTTCGTAAGCCGTATTGGCTTGCTTGAAGAGTTCCTCCGGGGTTACTGGGCTGGACTTTGGCGTTGCGGCTGCCGTGGAGGCTGAAAGCAGCAAGATGAGTATCACAGATTCCGTTCCAAGCCCTGGAGCAACGCTCGCGCCTGGGCCAGCCGGTCCGCCATGTCTGCAGAGGTTGTCGCTGACGGCGCGTACCGGATCAGGTCTGCCTCTTCCCAGAGCTCCCTTAAGGTGTGCACCGTGTTTTCCGGCAGACCTTTGGATTGAAGCCGGTGCTGGATTTCTAGAAGGGTGAGCCCCGGGGCTGAGAGCCCCCATTTGTCTGCCAGGTAGTTCGACAGCGCTTCCTTAAGCGCCATATGAAAATTCAACCGGTCGCCGGTTCGCACATGGGATTCGGCCTGCTTCAGCTTAAGGCCCGCGGTACGCAGGGCATGGCGGGCCCGCACCCCAAGTGGATCACCGAGGAGCTTCCGCCGTCTTAACGCGACCGCCCACCCCACGAGGAAGAACGCGACCGGCACCGCCTGCACGCCCCAGTAAGTGGCCGGTGGCAGGGCCGGGGTCGGGTGGCGCGGGCCCCTAGAATCGTAGGCTGCCTTCAGGAACCGGATGTCGCGTTCAAGGGTCTTCACGCCCGCTGGCGCTGCACCGGGTTGTCCCAGCGTGCTTTTGGCCTGTGTCGCCGGGCCAGGCTTCACGGTCAGTTTAAGCGGCTGAGTGCGCAGGGTGACGTACCGACGCGCGCTGGGATCAAAGACCGGATAGACGATCGCAGGGATGGTGATCCGCCCCGTGGACTGGGGAATCAGGACCGCTTTGAAGGTTTTCGCACCCCGAATGGCGTCGCCGGAATTCGTGACGTTCAGGCTGGTGATGGTCTCGTAGCGGCGGGTGGATTGGATCTGCGGCCAGGCGGGTTCCTTGAGGGATCGCACCAGGCCTTTCCCGGCGATCTCCACGCTGAGGGTGACTGGCCGCCCCGCCTCCACCGTGGTGTGGTCCAGCGCGGCCGAGATCCGGTAGGAGCCCACCGCCCCGCTGAACTGGGGAGGGCGGCCCTCGTCAGGGAGCGCGAGCACGGTGAGCGTGATGGGGTCGGTCTGGAGGGTATGGGTCTTCCCCCCTTGAAAGAACGCCATGAAGGGGTCCCGGTGGGCCACACTGGCCACGTTGACTTGCAGCGTCGCCGGATTGATCGTGTACGTCCCAGGTGCGATGGGAAACAGGGCGTACCGCAGCTCGCTGACCTGGTAGCCGATGCCCTGGTGCGGCAACTGTATTTCTTTGGGCCGTAAATCCTCGCTCACGAAGCCGGAAAAGGCGGGGGGGACAAACCGCGGCCGGGAGAGCAGCTGCACCCTCCGGTAAAACCGAAAGGTGTAGATGACTTGCTCGCCGACATGCGCGCGCCGTTTGTTCAGTTTCCCGGTGACAAAGAGCTGTGGCTCGCCTGGCTGAGCTGCGGCCTGGCCGGCCCCCGGCGTGGAGGCTGGCGCCTTGGTGACGGTGACGTTGATGGGGGCGGAGCGGTAAGTCTTTCCTTCATGGGCGATGGTGAGCGGCGGGATGGTCAGCGTCCCGGTTTTGCGCGGCACCAGCGTGTACCGGAAAGTGACCGAGGAGGACACCTGTCCGTTGACGATCGTGACATTTTGCGCCCGCCCGGCTGCGTAGACATCAAAAAAGCCGGCGGGCTGTTGCGACCATTGCGGTTGCGGCACGTTGGCGCTGCCCCCGGAGATCTTGACTGTCAGCATGAATGATTCGTTCACCGCGACTTGGATTCGGTCCACCGTGGCCTTCATGGAGAGTCCCGCTGTACCGACCTGCGCGGTGGTGAGCAGGTAAACGAGCATGAGTTTCACCAGTCTTTCACGCCCACGGCGGGCTTCTTCCCCTTGTTCCCGGCCCGCCGCTGGGCTTCCCGGGTCTTGCGCTCCTGGTCGCGGACCATCTCCAAGATGCGCTCGGCATCTTCTTTTGAGAGCTGGCTGGGCTGTTTCTTGGCCTGAGGGTCTTGTCCTCCCGGGCCCTTACCTTGCTGGGGTTGCCGAGGCCGCTTCGAGGACTTGATCCACTCGAGGTTGTATTTGGCATCCTCGTCCTGAGAATTCCACCTCAGCGTTTCTTTGAACGCCTGGATGGCTTTCCCCTCCTGGCCAGCGCGGAACAGCGCACAGCCACGGTTGTACGCGATGACGGATTTCAGCCGCGGGTGCCGGGCCAGGGTGTCCGCCTGCTCGTAGAATTCCAGGGCCTCCTCAAACTCTCCTTCGTGATAGTAGGTGTTGCCGGTATTGTACGGTGCCTCAGCCGCTTCTGGCTTTTCGGCTTGGGCGTTGAAGTATTCCTGGCGCGCCTCCTCCAGCCGTCCGGCCGTGTAGTGCCTGTTGCCTGCCTTAAGGTGCGAACGGAAACTGGTCTGCCCTGGCGTGGCGAGGAGCGACAGGACGGACCCCAGCAGCAGAGCATGTGCAACCGCCCCCCCTCTCCCTTTCTCTTCCCCTCTCCCCCTGAAGGGGGGAGAGGGGAGGGTGAGGGGGGGAAGCCTGATGGACTTCAGTTTTTCCCATACTCGCCGGTAATACTCCTGCCGTAACGGAAGGAGGAACTCTGCGATGAGCAGCAGCACGGCCAGCAGGACGAGCGGCTGGTACCGTTCCTCCCGCACACGGTACATCTGGGTGGACAGCGTCTGGCCGGCGAACGAAGAAATCTGGCCTGCCAGCGTGAGGATCTCGCTGTCGTCCGGGGTGCTGCGGTAATAGCGGCCGCCGGTGATCCGGGCTATCTCCAGCAGCGTCGCCTCGTCCAGCCGGGACAGCACGGTCTCGCCCTTGTCATCTTTCTTGAAGCTTGTGACCGCGCCGGATTCGTCCCGCAGTTTGATCACGTCACCCTCGGGTGTCCCCAGTCCCAGCGTGAAGATTTTCACACCGGCCTTTTTTGCTTCCTGAGCGGCGCCTAGTGGGTCGCTGTTCCGGGTGTCTTCGCCGTCGGTCAGGAGCACGAGAATTTTCTGGGTCTGGGACGACTTGGGGAAGTGTGCCAGCGCTCGCCGCACGGCGCTGCCCAGGGCTGTCCCTGGCACGGGCACAATGCCGGTGGAGACCGAGTCCAGGAACAGGCCTGCCGCCTCCACGTCCAGAGTGAGCGGGCACTGCAGGAAGGCGTCTCCCGCGAACGCGATAACTCCGACCCGGTCTCCTTTCAGAGACTGGATGAGCAATCCGAGCGAGCGTTTAGCCTTGGCCATGCGCGAGGGTGGCACGTCCTCGGCCAGCATGCTGGCCGAGACGTCCATGGCGACGATCACGTCGTTGCCCCGGCGGCGGATCTCGGTCAGCTTCGTACCGAACTGCGGCCGGGCGGCGGCCGCCACGAGCGCCACCAGCGCGGCCAAGCCCAGGAGAAAGCACCATCGCCGGCGCTCCGTGGCTGGATCGATGAGTAAACGGATCAGATCCTTCTCGCCGAACCGGACAAGCCGCTGCCGCTCCTGTTGCCGGCGCCACCACCAGGCGGCCGCGTATGCGGCGACCGCGAGGAGCCACCAGAGACGGGCAGGTTCCGCGATTCCCATCAGGGGAGGCCTTTGAAGACGAGCCGGCCAAGCGCTAGCTCCAGCCCCACGAGCAGCAGGCCTGGAAGGAGCAGCCACTCGAACCGCTCGAGATACTCGGTGAACCGTTTCACTGTGATCTCGGTCTTTTCCAGTTTGTCGATTTCATCGAAGATCACCTTGAGAGCTTTCGCGTTGGTGGCCCGGAAGTACTTTCCGCCGGTGGCCGTGGCGACCTTGGTGAGCGTTTCTTCATCGAGGCTGTCGGCGATCCTCACCCGCCGGGTGCCGAAGATCGGATCCTGCATGGTGATGAATCCTCCCTTAGGCGACGCCGCACCGATAGCATAGATCTTGATGCCGAAGCTTAAACCCGCTTTGGCCGCGGTCACGGGATCCACGGTGCCCGCGTTGTTCGCGCCGTCGGTGAGCAGCACGATCACTTTGCTTTTGGCGGGAGTGGACTTCAGACGCGCCACGCAGATGGCCAGCCCGTCGCCGATCGCGGTGCGTTTGGCCGGGAGGACCCCGATCTGGATCTGCTTGAGCAACCCGGCGAGCGCGCCGTGGTCCATGGTCAGCGGGCACTGGGTCATTGCACTTTCCGCGAAGACGACCAGGCCGATCCGGTCGTGCCGCCGTTTTTCGATGAAGTTCAGCGCCGATTCTTTGGCGACGGTGATGCGGTTCCTGGGCGTGAAATCTTCCGCCCGCATGCTGTCCGACACATCCAGGCACAGGAGGATATCCGTCGCCTTCATGTTCCGCTCGCCGCTCTTTAAGCCCTGCTGCGGGCGGGCCAGCGCCAGGATGAGCAGCCCCAGGGCGCTCACTCGCAAGATCTCCTGCACCCGCCCCCAGAGGAGCGCCTTTCTGTTTGCCAGGCGCCGAAGCGGCGCGAGGTGGGAATACTCCACGGCGGGCTCGTTCAAGCGTTTGAACCGCGCGAGATACCAGAGGACGGGCAACGCCAGCAGCAGCCAGAGGTAACCAGGGGAGGCGAAGGTCATGGAGGTCATGATGCGGCTCCTACCGGCGTGAGGACTGAGGGGCGGGGCGACGTGTGATCCACGAACTTCCGGACCCGCTCCACGTCAGCCTGAACACTGCCCGGGTCTGGGACGTACTTCGCGAACTTCACGAGGTCGCAGCTCTCGAGGAGGAAGCGAACTTCGGTGAAGAGCGGACGGAGCTCGTCCCGCTGCCGCAGCTCAGGCAGCAGCTCCGCGGTGGTCCGATCCAGCGCGGGAAGGTGAAAGCGCCCTTCCACATACCGCCGGAAAATATCTGAGAGCTGGCTGTAAAAGGGCTTGACGTTTCCCTCCTCGAGGAGGCTGGAGGCGAGGAGCGCGTCCAGAGCTTGCCGGGCTGTGCGTTCAGGCGGAACGGCCGGCACACGTGGTGCTTGAGCTTGAAGGGCGCGTCGCTTCTTCCGCGCCTTAAGCCACCAGCCGGCCACGGCTAGGACCACGGCGGCCAGCGCCAGCAGCCAAGGCCACCACGAGCGGTAGCCGATCACGCCCTTTGGCGGACGCAAATCGCTGGTGTCCTCCGCCTTGGCCAGGACGGATTCCATCTTGATGGCATGAGGCTTGATTAGGACGGCCTGCACCCGGCCCGGAGGCTGAATGGCGTTGAAGGGCAGCGCGGGAGTTGCCGTTAGGGTGGCGCTCCAGGGGATGAGGGTGAAGACGAACCTCGACTCGGCGATCCCGTCATCCAGGAACTTGGCTGGGTGGCGTTTGATGTCCACGATGTCCCAGTCGGCATAGGTAGTTCCGGAGAGGACAGGGGTGAAACGTACCGCGGGCGGCGCCTGAAAGATGACTTCCAGGCGGATACGGTCACCAACGGTGGCGGTGGGTGGCGAAACCTTGGTTTGGACTTTGATGTCGATCGCACGGGCAGGAAGCGTCGCTAGCACCATCACTGCCAGGGTCAGGGCGGGCATCAGCGGAACCGCTTGGCGCGAGCCGCGAAAAAGGCCATCAGCGGTTTGATATACGGCTGGCCGGTTTCGAGTGGAATCGTGTCCAGTCCGACCCGCTTGAAGATGTCATCCCTGGTGCGGCGGCGTTCCTCCTGCAGGTTTCGCAATTGTTCTCTGATCCTGGGATCGCCGGTGTCCAACATGAGCTGTTCTCCGGTCTCCAGGTCCTCGAACCGGATCCAGCCAACCGGTGGCAGCTCCCGTTCGCGAGGATCCTCCAGCACGAATGCGATCGTGTCGTGGTGACGTTGTGTGACCGCAAGCTGTTTTTCCCAGCCTTCGGCGAGAAAATCGGAAAACAGGAAGACGATGGCGCGTTTGCGCTGGACGCGGTTTAAGAAAGCCAGTGCGTCACCCAGGCTCGTCCCGCGGCCGTGGGGCTTTAAGACAAGCATGTCGCGGAGGAGGCGGAGCGCGTGCAGCTTGCTTTTCCTGGGGGCCACGTATCGGTCCACCGCATCGCTGAACAACAGCAGGCCGACCTTGTCGTTGTTACGCAGGGCCGCGAAGGTCAGCAGGGCGGCCAGCTCCACGGCCAGCGTGTGCTTAGATTGGCCGACCGTCCCGAACTTGAGCGAAGCGCTGCTGTCCACAACCAAGATCAGGGTCAGCTCGCGTTCTTCCGCGAACTGCTTGACGTACGGGGTGGCCATCCGGGCGGTCACGTTCCAGTCGATCGAGCGGATGTCATCGCCCGGCTGGTACTCACGCACTTCAGCAAAGGTCATCCCACGGCCCTTGAACGTGGATAGGTACCGCCCGGCAAACAGATCGTTGACGAGGCGGCGGGTGTAGATTTCCAGCCGCCGGATGTGCTGGAGGGTTTCAGAAGAAAATGGCGCGGTCTCTGTTGCCATGGTCGCTAGCCATTTTGGGTATCTTGTTACGGAACTTCGACGTTGTCGAGAATTTGGCGGACCAGATCCTCCGTGGTTAGATTCTCCGCCTCCGCTTCATAGGTTAGCAGGATGCGGTGGCGCAGCACATCGGGAGCGATCGTTTTCACGTCTTCCGGTGTCACGTAGCCCCGCCGGTTGAGGAAGGCCAGCGCCTTGGCGGTGGCGGCCAGCGCCAGGGTGGCGCGGGGTGAGGCGCCATAGGCGATGAGGGCTTTAAGATTCCCGAGCTTGTACTTGTCCGGCTCCCGGGTCGCCATGGTCAGATCCAGAATGTAGTTCTTGATTTTTTCGTCCATGTAAATATCCTTGACGAGGCGCCGGACATTCCGGATCTTGTCCAGGCTCACGATCCGGCGCACCGCCGGAAGCTGGCTCCCGGACATGCGCTCCATGATGTTCCGCTCCTCCTCCCGGCTGGGGTAGGTCACCTTGAGCTTCAACATGAACCGGTCAATCTGGGCTTCGGGGAGCGGGTACGTGCCTTCCTGCTCGATCGGGTTCTGGGTGGCCAGGACCAGGAACGGGTCCTCGAGTGGGTAGGTCACATCGCCGATGGTGATCTGCCGCTCCTGCATGGCTTCCAGGAGGGCGGATTGCACCTTGGACGGCGCCCGGTTGATCTCGTCTGCCAGCAGCAGGTGGGTGAAGACCGGCCCTTTGCGCGGGGAGAACTCACCTGTGCGGGGGTTGAAGATCAACGTGCCCACCAGGTCCGCCGGCAGCAGGTCGGGGGTGAACTGGATGCGATGGAACTGCGCGTGGATGGTGCTTGCCAGGGTGTGCACCGCCAGCGTTTTGGCGAGCCCCGGCACGCCCTCAAGCAGGAGGTGACCATCGGCGAACAGTCCCACGAGGAGGCGCTCCAGGAGATACCGCTGTCCGACGATGACCTTGCCAAGCTCTCCTAGCAGCTCTTCGACGAACAGGCTCTCTTGCTGCACTTGCTCGTTGATCGCTCGAATGTCCTGCGCCATGAATAGCTCCAAGTGTACACGATAAAAAATACGAAGACTTGTTTCAAGGGTGTCATAATTGATGCCGATGCCAATCTGGGGACACCTGTGGGCGGCCGCAGTGGTGTGCAGCATGGTGATCTGGGGCATCAACAATGTTCCCGTTTCTGAGGGGGACACCCTGCTCAGGCTGTTTCGTGACATCTGGCCGCCGGGGCCGCATGTGGCAGCCAACGCAACGCAGTCTCTAGCTTCCTTCCTCCTGGCTGGTATCCTCTGCCTGCTCTACGACGCGGCTGGTATCCGTCTGCTGCGGTGGCTGACCGGCCGGCGTCCGGCAGGTGCGACCCGCTTGGCGGCTGCCTTGATCGCCTACGCCGCTGTCTCCACCTGGCTGCTGGGCGCCAGTGCGTTGGGGCTGTGGTACGGGCACGTCCTGCTCGTGAGCCTGGCGTTTCTTGGCACGTACGCTTGGCCGGAGGTAGCGGGTGCGCTCAGCGCGTGGCTGAACGGGGTGAGGGGCGTCTGGCGTTCGTTGCCACCCGTCGGAAAATTTATCGGGGTCGCGCTGGGCGTGTGGTGGATCCTGCTCCTGGCCCCTCCTGAGCTTGATGTGGATTGCATGTCCTATCACCTCGCCTTTCCTCAACAGGTGCTGACACAGCACCGCCTGTTTGGGACCGATGTGTACTCGCACTGGGCGATCCCGCTGGTTATGGAGTTCCCGCATGTGTTTCCACTGCTGTTCAACCTGGATGCGGCCGCGCGGATGATAGGGCTGGCCGTCACTGCGCTGGGGGCGCTGGCACTCCTTAAGGCGTTGCGCCTCCCCCTGACCCCGGCGCAGGAGGTCGGCCTCGTGGCCCTGGCTATGGTGTTGCCCGTCGGACGGTATGTGCTGGCAACCGCCAAGAACGACGCACCCGCTTGCGGCTATGCGCTGGCCGGCGCTGGCGTGCTGCTTCAGAGCGGCATCCTGGGGCGGTCGGTGAAGCAGCCCGCTGTAGTGTTCACCGCCGCTCTTCTGCTCGGGATGCTCGTGGCGATCAAGTATCTGACCCTCCCGCTGGCCGTGGCCATTTCGTTCGTCGTGCTCTACCGCGTCAGGCACGCGGCCCGGCTGCGCGTGTTCTTGCTGGTGGCGCTTGGAGGCCTGCTGCCGCTGCTCCCCTGGGCCGCCAAGTCGTATCTGTATCTTGCGGACCCGCTGTATCCCCTAGGCTCGGTGGTGTTTCCCGGCCTGTTCGGTGATCCCGGGACGAATGAGTTCACCCAAAAATTGTTCGACATGTATCTCCAAGGTGGGCGTCCGAAAACGTCCTTCCCTGGAGAGATGCTCACGCTGGCCGCGCGAAACGCGCCACTGCTTGCCGCGGCGGTGCCGGCACTGGTTGTCTTAAGGTCCCAAGGCCTCATGCCGCTGCTCGTCGGGTCAGTGCTCGGGTATGCCGGTATGGTTCTGGGGATTCGTGTGTCGATCGAGCATCTCGAGCGGTTCACGTTGCCGGTATTCATGCTATGGAACCTTGTGGCCGGCGCGGCTTTGTGCCGCAGCCTGGGGAATGGCGGACGCGTGGTCCAAGGAGTCGTCCGGCCGTTGTGCGTGCTGGGAGCGGGGATTGTGCTCCTGCTCTGTCACCTCCGCTTGGTGGCCGTGGAGTGGTGGCCCGGCGGAACCTGGCAGAGGCACAAACGCCCTACCGCCTACCTCGCTGGACGTCTCTCCCGGGATGAGTTCCGGCGTGCAGGGCTCTTCGCCTACGGGGCGATTCACGCTTCGTTGCGCACCGCCATCGCCGCCAGCGACTCCCGCGGCGCGGTGCTTGCGATTGGTGGCAACGCGTTTTGGGACATCCCCGCACGGGTGCTGACCCAGGTGTTCGAGCCGCCGTTCGTGTGGCGGGCCACACAGGGTGCGGATTCTGTGGAGCGCCTGGCGGTGAAATTCCGCCAGCGCAACATCCGGTGGGTGCTCTACAACGCGTCGTTGGCCGGGCTCGCCCGGTATGACTATTCGCCCTACGACT
>CAZPLZ010000073.1:0-16084 GCA_964587525.1 uncultured bacterium
CGGGTATGTGGGCCTTCGAGCCGGACCCGGACACCTTCAGCGATCAGGCTCTGTTTGATCTGCGCCACCTCAACGAGAAGGTGGCGGGGCAGTCGGGGTTCGTCCGGCTGAGCGAGGACGGCAATGACTTTGTCCTGGGGGACGGCACGCCCGTCAAGTTTTGGGCCATCAACACTAGTGTGTACAACCAGGCGGATCTCAAGGGGCTTACGCGTCACGGACGCTTTCTGGCCAAGCGGGGTGTCAACATGGTGCGGTCCCACGTCCAGGTGAGCGTCCAGGGAGAAGGCTCCAAGATCACCGACGTGAATCGCCGGGTCATCGACAACATCTGGAAGCACGTGGCGGCCATGAAGGCCTCCGGCATCTACACCACGATTTCTCCCTACTGGGGCGTGGCCCAGAAGAAAGTGCCGGCCTCCTGGGGGATCGAAGGCTGGCCCGAGGACCAGAACGCCCTAGGGCTGCTCTTCTTCAACGAGAAGCTTCAGAGGGGCTACAAGGCCTGGCTGCGGGCCCTTTACGCGCCCAACAATCCCTACACCGGCATCCCTCTGGCCCGGGACCCCGCCGTAGCGGTCATCCAGATTCAGAATGAGGACAGCCTGCTGTTCTGGACCCTGTCACACATCAAGGGAGCCCAGCTGGACCTCCTCGGCCGGAAATTCGGAGCCTTCCTGGCCGGGAAGTACGGGTCCCTGGAAAAGACCAAGGCGGCCTGGGGCGGCGCCGGCCTCCCGGAGGACGATTTCGGGCGGGGCTACGCCCACATCCAGCACATCTGGCTGCTGACCCAGAACCAGACCGGCGCCGCGGCCAAGCGTCTGGCGGATCAGCTCCAGTTCCTGTCCGAGACCATGTACAAGTTCAACGCGGAGGTGGAGCGGTTCCTCCGGGAGGAGCTGGGCTGCCAGCACCTGGTCAACGCCGGGAACTGGCGGACCGCGGACCAGATCAAGCTTCTGGACGCGGAGCGCTGGTCCTACACGGCCAACCAGGTCATCGCCTCCAACCGCTATTACGGGGGGGTCCACACCAATCCCCGTGGCCGGGCCGGATACATGGTGGAGGCGGGTGACCACTACACCGATCCTTCCGCCCTCCTCAACGTCCGCCAGCTTCCGACCAACAACAGATTCGTTGTGGGGGCCCCCTTCATCATCACCGAAAGCACTTGGACGGCTCCCATGAGCTACCTCTCGGAGGCCCCCTTTCTGATCGCGGCCTACGGCGCCCTGACCGGCCTGGACGGCTACTATTGGTTCGCCACCCGGGCGCCGGAGTATGCCCTGCCCGGGCAGAAGTTCCCGCTGGCCAATCCGGCCATCCTGGGCAATTTCCCGGCGGCGGCCCTGATGTACCGTGCAGGGTACATCAGGCAGGGCCGCCCGGTGGTTCACGAGGAACGGCGGCTTCAAGACATGTGGAACCGCAGATCCCCGCTTCTGGCCGAGGACCCCGGGTTCGATCCCAACCGGGACGCCGGGGATATCGCGCCCCTGTCCAGCGTTAAGCAGGGTGTGGACCCGCTGGCCTATCTCGTGGGGCCGGTGGAGGTCAGATACGGGGGAGATCCGGCTCGGAGCTCGGTGCTGGATCTCTCAGGCTACATCCACAAGGACAAAAAATTCGTCCGGAGCGTGACCGGAGAGCTCGGCCTGGACTATGGGCGCGGTTTCTGCACCCTGAATGCGCCCAAGGCCCAGGGGGTCACGGGCTTTCTGAAGAAGAAGGGCACGTTCAACCTGGCCGACGTGCGGATCCAGTCCGGCAACGACTACGCTACGGTCCTGGTTGTGTCCCTGGACGAGAAGCCCCTCAAGACCTCCCGCAAGATTCTGGTCCAGGTGGGCACCATCTGCCGGCCCCATGGCTACCGGGCCCGGCCGGCCAGTTTCAAGGGATCCAAGGGCAAGCAGGACTTCAAGGGCTTTCAGATTGAGAACTTAGGGATGCCTCCCTGGAACGTCGTCAACGCGGACATCACCCTCACCGTCAAGAATCCCAACCTCCGGACCGCCGTCCTGCTCGATTCCAACGGGATGTCCGTCAGCGAGATCCCAGTCCAGACCCAGGGTGACACCTTGAGCGTCAAGCTTCCCCCCGACACGCTCTACTTGGTTCTCAAGTAGCCTGGCCCATGAGCAAGCAAACCGGCGGGGGGCCCGGCCGGACACCCAACATTCTATTAATCACCAGCGACCAGCAGCATTGGAACACGCTCTCGCTCACGAACCCTGAGATCAAGACGCCTCATCTGGATGCCTTGGCCCGCGAGGGCACCGTCTTCGGCCGGGCCTACTGCCCCAACCCCACCTGCACCCCGACCCGGGCCTCGATGATCACCGGCAGGTACCCGAGCCAGCATGGGGCCTGGTCTCTCGGAACGAAGTTACCCGAATCCGAATACACCGTTGGTGAATCCTTTTCGAAGGCAGGCTACCAGACCGCCCTGGTCGGCAAGGCGCATTTTCAGCCGTTGAAGCATACGGAGGAGTTTCCGTCCTTGGAATCGTATCCCATCATGCAGGACCTCGAGTACTGGAGGAAGTTCCACGGCCCCTTCTACGGATTCGGCCATGTCGAGCTGGCGCGCAATCATGTCGCCGAGGCCCACGTGGGCCAGCACTACGCGATCTGGATGGAGGAAAACGGTCTCAAGAACTGGCGGGATTTCTTCCAGCCTCCCACGGGGACGAACAACTCGCAGAAACACAAGTGGCTGATACCGGAGAAATACCATTACGACGTTTGGATCGCGGAGCGCGCCACCGCTCTGCTTGAGGGATACGCCAAGAGGAAAGAGAACTTTTTCCTGTGGGCCAGCTTCTTCGATCCGCACCCCGATTACCTGGTGCCCGAACCGTGGGACACCATGTATGACCCGGCGGCGTTGACGGTGCCTGTCTTAACTCCTGGCGAGCATGACCGGAACCCGCCGCATTTCAAGCTGACCCAGGAGAAGAAACCGGACTTTTCATCCTACCGGGAGGAGGGCGGGGACGCCTGCCACGGTTTTCACTCGCATCTCCAGGCACGGGCGTCCCTGGCGAAGGACATCGCGATCTATTACGGCATGATCTCGCTCATGGACAAGTACATTGGAAAGATCCTTGAACGGCTGGATGGCCTGGGCCTGGCTCAGAACACCCTGGTTGTGTTCACCAGCGATCACGGCCACTTCTTCGGACAGCACGGGCTGACCCGGAAGGGAGCTTTTCACTATGAGGACATGATTCGCGTTCCCATGATCGCGCGGTTTCCCGGACGGGTTCCGGCGGACCGGACCTCAACCAGCCTCCAGAGCCTGGTGGACTACGCGCCAACATTCCTGTCGTTTGCGGGGATCGAGATTCCCCGCTCGATGACCGGTATCGACCAACGGGCCGTCTGGTGCGGCGGGAAAGAGGGTGTCCGGGACCATGTGATCGTCGAAAACCGGCACCAGCCGACGACGCTCCACGTCAAGACCTACGTGGACGAGCGGTACAAGATCACGGTCTACTATCAGCGCGACTATGGGGAGATCTTCGATCTGAAGGGTGACCCCGGTGAACTCAATAACTTGTGGACGGACCCCGCGCACCAGGGGCTCAAGGCTGAGCTAATCAGGAAATTGCTCTTCGCCGAGATGGGCAAAGAACCTTTGTGGATGCCCCGGGTTTCGGGCGCCTGACCTCGCTCCCTCACATCCGCAGGGCCCCGTTCAAGTGCAGAGCCCGGGTTCTGCTACTCGGGTAGAAAAAGCGTGTCGAGCGGAATGCCCTGCTTTTCGAAGTTCGGGCCGCTCATCCAGATTCTCAGGCGCGGCCACCACCCATATCTGTACTGATAGACGACACGGAACTGGTGTCTTCCGGCCGCAAGCCCGATGCGGCCACGGCTTTCCCCGGCCCGCTCTTCCGCTCCATGCCTGACGATGAGTTGGTTGCCAATGTACACCGCACTTTCCTTGTCATTGAGAGAGAACTCGTAGGTTCCGGCTTTCGGGACCTGGAGATAGCCGTCGAACACAACGGCGTGCGGCCCTTTGATTTCAGCCGCCCGGATGTCAAAACCGACGACGTTGCCCTCGGCGGCCGGCTCCAGCTTGCTGAAGTCCGGCAGGACATCCCATGCTCCCTTGTAGAACCGGTAGCGGAGGCCGTGATCCTTGCGCAGGGAGGCGTCGCGGTAAGCGATACCCGCCGGGGCCAGCTTGTCTTTCGTGATGTACAGGCTCGTGGGAGCGTAATCCTTCCCCTCGCGCGCTCCGGCTCCGCAGATGAACCAGGCGTAGCGCTTGACGTAGGGGAGCGAGTCGAGGACCAGGCAGGAGTCCCGGGCGAACCGGGCGTTATCTTCCAGGGTGGCCCGCGCGCTGTGCCATTTCCAATCGGGTCCCGAATACTCGGTGACCCAGACGGGCAGCCCGTGCTTCTTCCAGGTCCTCCGGCAGTAGTTGCGCAGGCCTTCGACGGCGTCGGGCACGGTGACGTCGCCGTACCAGTGAATGCACGCGAAGTCTACTCGATAGCCGCGTTTCTTGGCCTCCTTCATGAATTGGTCAAGCCACTTGTCGTGTCCCGCCGGACCGGGGCTGCCTAGGCGCAGGCCGGACTTCTCGAGCACCGGCCACAGCTCTATCGCTTCCGCCACGGTCATATGCGCCTGGCCCTTGTTGTCAGGTTCGTTGAATCCCAGTAGTGTTTTGTAGCCCGCCTTCTTCACCCCCCGCACGATTTCGTCGGTGGCGGTGGTTTCGTCCCAGATCATGGGGACGAACTCGGCCCGGATCGTTTCCTCGCCTGATCTCCCCTCCGGTCCCCAGTTGTAGGACCAGCTACAGCCGAGATCATCGATAGCGGATGGTGGAAGATGCGGAACTCCCTTGCCCGAGGTCCAGTAACCCACGCCGCGCTTCGGGCTCCTGACTTGCTCCACCGGCCCAACTGGCGGCAGATCGGCCTTGCGCAGGCCGGGAGCTGCGCAGGCGTTAGAGGTGAGTAGAGCTAGGAGCGCAGGGAGTAGTTTCCTTATTACTCTTGCGATTCTATTACCCTGAATCCTGCGTGAGGGTCATATGCGTGACAGTATATTACCTTTGCTGAGAGGCTGTTGCGGGTTTTTGCAACGGCCTCTAAACTGATTTCTAATGAACCCAGCGTGCCTTAAACACAAACTGACCACTCAAGAACGGCAGGTATTCAACGAAACTGGATACCTGATCATCGAGGACGCGCTTTCTTCTGAACAGGTGTCGGCACTCACGGCGGTGACCGATCGCATCTACGAGCGCAAGCTGGCCGAAGGCCATGATCCCCGGGAGTCACTGTTTTACCCCGACTTTATCCGGGAAGACGATCTATTCCTGGACCTTGTTGATTACGAGCGGATTTTCCCCAAGGCCTGGGGTATTCTCGGCTGGAATATTTTCCTCTACCACGGACATCTTATCGTCACCCCGCCGACCGGGAAATCTCCCGACGATAAAACCCTGGGTTGGCACCAGGACAGCGGCCGGGTCAACGTGGAAATCGAATCGCACCCCCGGCCCCGCCTTTCATTCAAGGTCGCCTATTTCCTCTCAGATTGTTCGGAACCAGGGCGCGGAAATTTCTGGATCATTCCCGGAGGCCATCTCCATGACACGATCGAGATACCCAAGGGTGGAACCGGCCAGCCGGCAGGCGCCATCCCGGTCCAGGTCAAACCGGGGACCGCGGTGTTCTTTGACCGGCGGCTCTGGCATGCTGGCAGCCCGAACTGGTCCGCCGTTATTCGCAAAGTGCTCTTCTACGGGTACGGGTACCGCTGGATTCGGACGAAAGATGACATGACGGTGCAACACCTATGGGAGCGGAGCGACCCCATCCGCCGGCAGCTTCTGGGAGACGGCCTCAACTGTAACGGCCACTTCACCCCGAAGGACGGGGACGTGCCCCTGCGCACGTGGCTTAAGGAGCACAGCCCGGAAGAGGCCAAGTAGCGTTCGGCGGAAAAGAGGGACGCTGAAGACGCTTCACAGCTCAAGTTTCTTCAACAGTTTGGCCGTCGTATAGCACTTGACGCCGGCCGTTTCGAAATCGCGGTCGTTGGTCCAGATGGGGATATCCAGGGCAAGAGCCAAAGCAAGCAAATTGACGTCGTCGGGATCTCGCTTTCCGATGAGACGGGCCGCCCTCGGAATGAAGTTCTTGAATTCTCGGGCGACGTACTCTTTGATCGCCAGCAGGCGCAGTTGACCTTCCAGCACTTCATGCGAGATGCCATAGGCTTCCGCCATCCTGGGAAGGTACTCGTGGACCTCACCGATGGTGGAGGCCGTCGAGAGGATCTCAAGGCTGGATCGAGTGAACACCTTGAGAGCGGCTTTCCCAACAACAGCGGAGAGGATGACGTTAGCGTCGGCGGCGACGCGCTCGACGCTCTTCCCGCCAGGCTTTGAAGTCACGTAGGACCCGCTTCTCGGTTACGCCTGCCTTCTGGAGGTGGGCCGCGATGGCTTCGCCGAGGCGCTCCAGCAGTTCCTTCCTGAGATCAACCGGAAGGGATTGAGGCTCCCTCAGGGGCACGACGATGCTGGCGAGCTTCCCATGTCTGGTAACGAAGACAAGGTCTTTGCCTCCCAGCAGCTCCGTGGCCCGGCTCCTGAACTCCCGCACGCCCGTGACTTGCATTCCACAACCGCCGTTCGGAGTCTAACAGGGTTCTGCCTTTGTGTCAACTATTGTGTACACAATATGGCTTCGGCTTTCCAGCATTCGATGCCGTTATTATGTTGTTATGTGTTATGGGGACACTTTTAAATGCTTAAATAATCCTCAGCACGTCGAGTAATGGAGGATGGAGGAGAAGAGGCAAGTATGGATCGAAACAAAATCGTCAGTGGCTATATTGATGCATTTATCGATGGTCTTACGAAGCAGGGGCTTCTCCGAGAGGAATGGCAGAGAAGCGCGCTTGTCAGGGCCCCCAGGCATCTGTTTATCGAAAGACACTACGAGTTTGGAGATACAGAGTTAACCCCACGGTTTGTTGACCCAGACAACCCTAGTCCTGGGATGTTGGAGAAGATATACTCCAACACTGCAATTATGATCCATCCTCTGCCCGATTACAGCACTGCCTCAGAACCGGCAATCATTCTCATAATGTTGGACTATCTTCAAGTGGAGCCCGGGCAGAGGATCCTGGAGATCGGAACCGGCAGTGGCTGGAATACGGCACTCTTGGCTTGCGGGGTGGGCACGAATGGAGCTGTTTCATCTGTCGAGATTAACCCGAGTCTGGCCAGCGCAGCCATGGACCGGCTTCGCAGGTTTGGTTTTCAAAACGTGTGGGTCAAGGCTGGAGACGGAGGGTACGGATACCCGGAGAACTCGCCGTACGATCGAATAATTGTGACTGTGGGGGCTCACGACATTCCGCCGGCTTGGATCGACCAGCTTGTTGAGGGAGGGATGATTTTGATCCCTTTTACGATGCGAGGGATTGGGAGTCCTCTGTTGCGGTTGCGTAAGGCCGAGGGGCGAGTGAGAGGGAAGTTCGTGCGTTATTCAACCTTCATGGATCTTCGCGGCGCTTTTGCGAGCGAGCTTCAAAAGGATAGAGCCTCTGAGAATATGCGATTCGGAGAGGAGCTTGCGAAATCTGAGGTTAGACTTGAGGTCGACCTTTCAGACTGGAACGAACCAGTCACAAGTTGGCTGTTCTTTTCGTGGTTTCGCGGTTGGAGATTCGACAGGTATGGTGGCAAACGTGATGGATTTCAAAGCGTCAGATTGGTGGACTCACGCGCCAAACTTCTTCTTGAAACGGTCCTTGAACATAGGAAAACATACATACGTGGTGATGAGAGGGCTGTGTCAGAGTTTTCTTCTTTTTTGAATGAATGGAGGACACAGGGTTCGTCTACTATGCAAGATTGCGATGTTGAACTTCTTAGGGTTTTTCCTTCCAGTGTGGAAGCCGGAACATGGGTGGAGCAAAGAGAGAATGCTGTACTCAAGATTTCGGTAACGGCCACTCGAGCGCGTCAGTAAAATCGAACTGGATAGCTCCAAAAAACATGCCACTTTGCGTGAATGATTGAATGCTATGTGTTAGCTGCATGGGGATGTGTTGATTCAACGTGTGCTCTGGGGAATCTGCCGACCAAGTGGTGAGCGCCCTTCCGTTGCCCAAGGGCGCCCGCGAGCCTGTTGCAAGTGAATTGACACAGGAACCATGCGGGGATAGAGTAGATACGTAGTAGATACGGAGGTGGAAACCATGATAAGCACAGTTCAGAAGTGGGGCAACAGTATGGCTGTTCGGCTCCCGAAGGCTCTTGTTCAGGCGACTGCGCTCGAGCAGGGCACTCGAGTAACGATTGAGGTGAAAGAAGGACGGATCGTCGTGACACCGGTCCGGACACCTGCCTATCGTCTGGAGGAACTCGTCCGGGGAATTACCCGGAGGAACTGGCACCGGGCCGTTGAGACCGGCAGTCCGCGCGGCCGCGAAGCGTGGTGATGAGCCGCCCCTTTCTTCCAAACCGGGGTGACCTCGTTTGGCTGGAGTTCACGCCGCAAGCAGGCCACGAGCAGGCTGGGCGCAGCCGGCTCTGGTGATTTCTCATCGGTCATATAACGCCGCCTCCGGTCTGGCGCTTCTGTGTCCGGTGACGAGCCGAGTCAAGGGATACCCGTTTGAGGTGGCTTTGCCGGGCGGCGGGGTTGTGGAGGGTGTGGTGCTGGCCGATCAGGTCAAGAGTCTGGACTGGCGAGCGCGCAAAGCCCGGCTAATTGCCCCTGTGCCAAAAGCTGTGTTTGATGAGGTCAGAGCCAAGGTCCGCACACTGATCGAGTGAGTACATCCCCGTACACGTCTGCACAGAGATTTAGGAAAGAACGCGACTTAAGGTTTGTGATGTTCACTTCATCGCAGCGATTCACAAGGTTAGGTCTAAGACGCGGAACGGTTCGCTTAGTTCGCTGAGTCCGTAAGAAGTATGAAGTTTTCACGCGGATCGCGTCGAGGTGAATCTTAATGTCCGAAGCGTCGAAGGATATATGCGTTGCGGTCGTATGTGGTGGGTCGTCTGCGGAGGCAGAGGCGTCTCGATCGTCAGGGCAAGAAGTGGCAAGCGCTCTCAAGATGACATTTCCGCGGACGACTCTCCTCGAATTGGATGAGCGCATCGCCGAGAAGTTGACTAGCCAAGGGGCCCAAGTAGTCTTTCCGGTATTGCACGGACCACCAGGTGAGGATGGTACCTTTCAGAAACTTCTGGAATCGTTGAGGTTGCCGTATGTTGGCAGTGGCGTTCAGGCGAGCGCGAACGCATGCGACAAAGTTGTTGCAAAGAGGCTGTTTAGAAAGGCTGGTTTGCAGGTCGCCGACGATTTGATTGTTAAGAATCCATCGGACATCAAAAACGCAGCGAGGCAAATCGTAGAACTCCTTGGGAGTCGGGTTGTTATCAAACCATCACGTCAGGGGTCCGCTCTAGGCATTTCGCTCTGCAGTGAAAGGCAGGAAGTCATGCGTGCACTGGAGATAGCCATGAAATATCAAGGGGATGTCTTGGTAGAAAAATGGATAACTGGAAAGGAGATAACCGCTGCCATTCTGGAGCGAGAGGAGCTTGAAGTTTTCCCCGTAATTGAAGTCCGAACTCCCGAGGGAACTTGGTACGACTACGAACACAGATGCCAGCCAGGGAAAAGCAAACACGTCATTCCTGCACAAATATCAACCTCTCAGATAGTACAGGTAGCGGAACGGTCTAAGGCAGCTTTTGCCGTGTTGGAATGTCGCGATCTGGCACGAGTGGATTTCGTTGTTCCGCAGGAAGGGGAACCAATAATCTTGGAGGTGAATACATTGCCTGGAATGACACCCATCAGTCTTTACCCGGATGCGGCTCGTGCCGGCGGGATGTCGTTCGAAAGAGTGACATCACATCTGATTGAGCGAGCAATAGCCCGTGGTTCCGTTTAAGCACGTCCGCCCCGATCGCGTGGGAGGTAGGGCATCGCCCAGTATGATATATCGATAATGCTCACAAACAAACTGCTTCGTGTCTTGAGTGTCATCTGTATCCTTATCGTCTCGGTGGTGTTCTGGGGATGCGGAAAAAGTGGTGACGACGAGCCGGGTAAGCCCACGATCGCACTGGTGATGAAGTCGCTTGCTAATGAGTTCTTCAAGACGATGCAGGAAGGTGCCCAATCGCATCACCAGGAACACGCCGATGCGTACGAGCTTCGGACAACCGGGATCAAGAACGAAGAAGACGTCGCTCAGCAGATCAGTCTCGTCGAAACACTCATGGCTCAGGGGATTGACGCACTGGTCATCGCTCCGGCCGACTCAAAGGCGCTGGTGCCGGTTTGTGCGAAGGCTCATGCTGCGGGGATCGTCGTGGTAAACATCGACAACAAGCTGGACACTGAGGTGTTGAAATCCAAGGGCGTGAACATCCCTTTCGTGGGGCCGGACAACCGTGCCGGCGCACGGCTGGTCGGGGAGTACCTGGCCAAGAAACTTAAGAAAAACGACCAGGTGGCCATCGTCGAGGGTGTGCCTAACGCGTTCAACGCGATCCAACGAAAGCTGGGGTTTGAGGACGCCATGAAGGCGGCGGGGATGAATATCGTCAGCTCGCAGTCCGGTTACTGGGAAACGGCCAAGGCGAGTCAGGTGGTGTCCGCCATCGTTACGGCCAAACCAGAACTGAAGGCGGTGCTTTGCGCCAACGACAGCATGGCACTGGGCGCCGTTGCAGCCATCAAGGCGGCGGGCAAGGCCAAAGACATTCTCATCGTCGGCTTCGACAACATCGGAGCGGTGCAGACACTGCTCAAGGATGGCCAGGTTCTCGCGACGGTCGACCAGCACGCCGACCAGTTGGCGGTCTTTGGAATCGAATACGCGCTGGAGATACTGGCTCGCAAGACGACGCCCGCTGATAAGCAGACATCCGTCGATCTGGTCACTGCGGAAACGCTTCGGTGAGTGAACCAACCGACGCGATGCTGTCCCTGCGCGGCAAGAGATCGAAACTGCCGGCTTGGATCACCGATTACGCCGGCATGGCCGGAGCGTTGGCACTGCTGCTGGTGATCTTCGGATTTGCGGCCGAGAACTTCTTCTCCAAGGCCACCTTTCTTACGATCGCCGATCAGATACCGGACACGGCCATCCTGGCCGTCGGCATGACGTTTGTTCTTATCATAGCGGGCATCGATTTGTCGGTGGGATCGGTGATGGCGCTCTCAGGCGCCGTCATCGGCGTCATGCTCGTCAACTTCGGGCAGCCAGTGTGGATGGCGATCCCGGTCGGGCTGTCCGCAGGACTGCTGTGCGGAACGTTGAACGGGCTGCTGGTCATCACTTGGTCGCTGCCTTCGTTTATCGTAACGCTGGGGATGCTGGAAATCGCCAGGGGAGCAGCGTACCTTGCGACGGACTCGAGGACCATCTATATCCCCGGCATGTTGGACTTTGTGACCGAAACCAGCGTCGCGGGGTTGTCCCTGCCGCTTATCCTGGCAGTGGTGATCGTCGTGGCAGCACAGTTCGTACTGTCTCGCACGGTGTTCGGCCGATATATGGTCGCTGTCGGCACGAACGAAGAAGCCGTGCGCCTGTCGGGTATCGACCCTCGGCCGATTAAGCTGGCGGTGTTCGCCATCTCGGGATTCCTTGCTGCCGTTGCCTCGATCATCCACACGGCTCGTTACCAGGCGAACCCGAATAACGGTGCAGGCATGGAACTGCAAGTCATCGCTGCCGTGGTCATCGGTGGGACGAGCCTGATGGGGGGCCGCGGCTCCGTCATCGCTACTTTCTTCGGGGTGTTAATCATCCAGGTGCTTCAGACGGGCCTGGCGCAGGCCAACGCCGCGGAACCGATCAAGCGGCTTATTACCGGTTGCGTCATCGTTGCAGCGGTGATTTTGGATTACTACCGGCAACGCCTTCGCAAAACATCGAGGGCATAGAACTATGCGACCGAAAATTGCGTTGACGCTGATCTGTGTACTGACCTGCGGTCTTACATCGCAGGCTTATGCCAAGCCTGCGGCGGAAAAATTTTGGCGGCTGCCGATGAGCGAATATGTCGACAAGATGAAGGCCGGCTGGATCGGCCAGATGGTCGGCGTCGGGTGGGGCGCGCCGACCGAGTTCAAATGGAAAGGAGTGATCATCCCTGAGGACAAAGTTCCGAAGTGGAAGCCAGGGATGGTCAATCAGTTTTGGCAAGACGACATCTACGTGGAAATGACCTTCATGCAGACGCTCGAGGATTACGGGTTCGACGTCTCGATTCGCCAGGCCGGTATCGACTTCGCCAACAGCGACTACAGATTGTGGCATGCCAACGTCGCCGCCCGCGATAATTTGCGCGAAGGGATCGCGCCGCCGGACTCAAGCCATCCGCAATTCAGCCGGTGCGCCGATGACATCGATTACCAGATCGAAGCCGACTACAGCGGTCTGATCGCGCCCGGGATGCCTCAGATCGCCCTCGAGTTGGGCGAGAAGTTCGGCCGCTTGATGAATTACGGCGACGGTCTGTACGCCGGACAGTTCGTCGGTGCCATGTACACCCAGGCCTTCTTTGAGACCGATATCATCAACATCATCAAGGCGGCCCTCGAGAGCATTCCCGCAAAGAGCCAGTACGCCGAGATGGTGCGGGATATGTTGCAGTGGTACCGCGAAGAACCAGACGATTGGCAGAAAGTCTGGCACCAGGTCGAAGAGAAGTATCACAAGAACGCCGACTACACCCACAGCAAGTGCAGCGCTCCCGGCGGTACGAACAAGTTCAGCATCGATGCGAAGCTCAACGGCAGCTATATTCTGATGGGGCTTCTCTACGGCAAGGGCAACCTGGACGACACGATGGTCATTGCGATGCGCTGCGCGCAGGACTCCGACTGCAACCCATCCAACGCCGGCGGCGTGCTGTTCACGACCATCGGATTCGACAGATTACCCGAACGGTTCGTCTCCAAACTCGATCCCAAGGGGAAGTTCAGCTATTCACGCTACGATTTCCCCGGGCTCGTCGAGGTGTCGAAGAAGCTCGTGCGCCAGGCGGTCGTCAGAGCCGGTGGGCGCATCGAGCGGGACAGTTCAGGCGAGGAGGTACTCGTCATACTGGTGAAGCCAGTCGTGCCGAGCGAGCTTATGCAGGTCAAGAAGCCGGGGCCAATCGCGAACAGCCGGTTCACCGAGGAGGAAAGGGCCCAGATCACGCGCACCGCCAAGGGGGACATCTCCAAGGCGGTAAAAAAGTTTGCGCCTGGGTGGACGGTTGCCAACTGCGGGGCGCACGTGGACAACCTCGGCCTGCAGGCCACGTGGGGCGGTCGAAAGATGGTGCTGGTGACCCATCCTAAGAGCAGGACTATTCCGTGTGTCCTGAGCAAGTCGGTCGATGTGCCGGTCGGCAAGAAGACGACGCTGATCCTCGGCGTCGCACATGATCCTCGCGGAGACTGGATTTTGATTGTCAAGGCTGATGGTCAGCAGATTGCCAAGAAGAAGATCGGCAAGAGCACGTCCCAGAATGGCTGGACGACAGTCACCGTCGATCTGTCCGGCCGCGCGGGCAAGTCCGTGAACCTGGATTTGGAGAACCACGCGAACGGTTGGAGTTGGGAGACTGGGTACTGGTCCGAGATCACCATCGAGCACAAGTAACCGCGTATGGTCTAAAAACTCTTTTCACCTGCATACTTTCCTATTGTAATCACACCAATCGATGGCACGACGGTCTTGCCGGCACCATCGATCCAGGAGCACATCTCGCTGCTATCTCCCGCCAGTAAACAGGGGGTGCCATCTGAACGGGCTTTGCGGCCTATATGTCAGATTGCGGATTTGAAGGAGCAGGCCGACAGGTTCTGGCGAATGGTCGGCTCGCCTCATGGGCCAGAAGGGAATGGGTAGGAAAAAGCTTTTCAAAGCCTTTGACACGGGTCTCTCCTGGTCATCTAAGGGTTTTTCCCAGATACCTTGCCAAGAAGCCTCTGAGGGGTTCTACGTGCGAAATCGGGGCATCGCAGAGGAATCAGCCAAGCGAGAACAAATCCTGTTACGCTACCGTCATGAGTATCCTTAGTTGGTAAAGAGGACTATCCACGCCAGGAAATAAACATTTGTCTCGAATCTTAGAATTAATTGGGTGTTATCGGAGCGCCCGCATTGGACACAACCCTCACGCTAGGGAGTAAGATCGTCACGATGACAGATGCGATGACCACAGCGTTCTTGACTGTTATTACTGGCGCTTGCGTATTCGTCTCGGGACAGATAGTAATCGAATTTCTTGTGAAACCCCTCCTTGAATTACGAAAAGTTATCGGGGAAATTTGCCACATTCTGCACTACCACGCCCCTGTCATTTGTAATCCTCGGCCTAAGAACGCTCAAGGGAAAAACCCAGATGAAGAAAACACATCAAAACGTGTCCGTGAACTAGCGAGCATGTACCTCACAAGAACAGTACAGATTCCGCCCCCGGCTTACGTCGTCTGTGCGCTTTTGCGGCTAACACCCAGCAGATCAAAAGCTCACGAGGTCTATAAAAGCCTTATTTTTATCTCTAACGCTATCGGGGAACTAGCGTTGGTAAGTGACATTGCTCATCATTTAGCCAAGATTGAACTCGTCCTCGGAATCACGCTTACTCCTAAAGAATCAAGCAAGATTCTGAATATTACGTCCAAGTAAAATGCGAAGTATTTCCATGGAAGCACTCTACCGCGCCCCCGGAGAGTCAGCTCCTCTTCGTAAGACTTAACTACAAGTGCCCGGCCCTATCCTATTTCTTGGCGTCTTCGCTATTTACGGCATAACAATTTATTTCATTCGTTCCGAAGAATGGACTGCGGCCGACGAGGGATTGAAGGTGTGGTCCAGCGTGTCGGTTTGAGAGTGAGGTGGAAAGGAAAATGAGCGTGTCGGGTGAGTCGTAGAACGTTTCATTATTACTTTCTGTTGAATTAAACGGTCTGTAGCGGGTTAGCAGAGAGAATGTAGGTAGGAGTATATTGTTATGAATATGCGCATTCTTGGATTGGCATATACCGTAATGGTTTTCCTTTTCTCAAAGCAGTACAATGGCTGAAGTCGGTGGACATGAATTGGGGTAGTTCTTAACGTTGAGGAGGGTGCCATGAGGAAGTTGATAAGTCTAGCTGTGGCATGTGTGACTACAGTAAGTTTCAGCGGTTCCGCGCTTGCCACCATAACCTGTACTGATCCTGGTTTTAGTTCGCAGCTCGTCGTAAAGGGAGGTTCTTTTACCTTCATTAACGTCGTGAAAGATGGATGTAACATGTATATCTCGCACGATAACGTGGGGGTTTTCAAATTTGACTTGTGTCAATTCAATATTGACGGAATCCCCCTGGAGGAGAGTGATATCTTTCTGGGGAGGTCTCCTGGGGTCAACTATCATGCGATGCAGATAGTGACGAATCCAGTCACGAAACTGAGTGAGCTGTGGATGTCCGACAAGAATGGTTTTGTGAGGCAGATTGACAAGAACACGGGGTTGGTTATCCCTGGGCAATCCTTCCCGATAGGAGGACAAGCAGAGGGCTTGTCGTATGCGGCAGGACTGCGGAGCTACACAGTGGCAGCGGTGAGAAATTTTGGGATTGGGGGATTAGCTCAAATTGTGGAGGTGGATTTGGCAACAGGGACGGTCTCACCGCCAATCGGCAATTTGCCAGGGGATTTCTTTGACCACATCTCATGGGAGGTTGAGCAGCCGGATCGATTTCTCTTCATATCCGGGTTCATCTCTGGTCGCGCCCTGCGCCTTGATACGTTCGCACCGGTAGGCAGTAACATATGCAGCCTTGCCAGTGTGGGACGTGGGATTGACGGCGTATCCTATGTGCCAGCGAAGGCGATAAAGGAAGACATTGTGCTCCCTCAGGCCTGGTACAATCACAATGATGGCAGGCTGATTGTCTTCGATGTGGTGCCAATAGGTGCACCAACTTTTTGTGCCCGGTCTTTCAGCGTTCCATGCACAGGGGATGAGCGGGGTGATGGCGTGGGAGCCCCTGGGGATGGATTCCTGTATGTG
>CAZPLZ010000074.1:0-15649 GCA_964587525.1 uncultured bacterium
CCTTTTCAGGGGTGACGACTCACATTACCCCGTCAAACTTTCGGGGTCACGTCCCTGCTAGAACAGGCAGGCACTGTCAAATTAGGACAGTACCGCTAACCAGAAATTCACCTAGTTGTCACCTGGGTGCCATCAAGCTGCCCGATGGGTGTGCCACAGTAGCTGTGAGTGGCCATCAGTCCAAGGGTCTTCACCCGGCGTGCGCTCAGAGCCACCCTTGCCGTCGTTGCCCTGGCGGTAACGGGTCGCGTGTCGGCTGAAGAAGCGTTACCCGCCGAGCAGGCGCCAGGGAGCATCACGGTCAGAGCCGGAAGTCTGAAATTCAGCGGGCTGGTCCAGGTCTGGGCGGTCAACGGTTGGGCTCAAGACGATCCGGACCATATTGCCGCCTTCCGGCTGCGCCGTGCGGAATTCAAGGCCACAGGTGAGATTCAGGAGGGCCTGTCCTGGTGGCTGATGATCGACCCCGCCCTGGTGATGGAAGACAAAGACAACACGCGGCGTTCCATCCTCAAAGATATGGTGGTGGCCTATGATCTTCCCTTGCCGTGGCGTGTGCGTCTCCAATTTGGGCAGTTCAAGATTCCATTTGGTATGGAAGGGCTGTATGACTCCGGAACTCTGGACACGGTCGAGCGTTCTCTCATCGCCCCCAAACTTCGATGGACCGACTTCCGCGACATCGGCGGCATGGCGCATGTTCAACATGCCGGGTTCAACCTCTGGACGGGGGTTTTCAACGGCGAGGGCAAGAACAGGACCACGGATGCGACCGACCACAAGAACGTCAATGTGCGGGCCACCTGGCAGGTATTGAGCTGGTGGGCCCTGGGCGCCGCCTATCAGCATGGGCGGTCCGGAATCAGCGAGGCCCTCAATGAGCATTCGGGCGCCGAGACGTCCTGGCATTGGAATCTCCACGGGATTCCCGTGCGGCTGAAAGGTGAGTACGCGTTTGGCTCAGCGGGACCGCCGCTGGACCTTCCAACCGGGGTGCGCACGGGGTACGGCATGCTGGCGGTGGATGTGATCCCGGGCGCACTGGAGCTGGTTGGCAAGTATGACTGGCTGGATGAGAATCATCGGAAAGCCCGCGATTGGCGAACCGAGGCGACGGCTGGGTTCAACTGGCGCCTCGCCGGGCATCACGCCAAGATCCAGGGCAATTACGTCCGCGTGGATGAGCCCACACCGAAGATTCGCAACGATCTGGTACGGTTGAATTTTCAAACACACTTTTAACCGGCGGATGTGCGCCACGCGGGAGGACCACATGAGATGGACCATGGTAGGGACGGGGTTGCTGGGCCTGGCGCTCCTGGCCGGATGCGGAAGCCGGGACATCGCCAACACCGTGACGGTGAAGGGGTCCGACACCATGGTCATTCTGGGGCAGCGCTGGGCCGAGGTATATATGAAGGAACATCCCGGCATCATCATTCAGATCACCGGGGGCGGTTCAGGCACTGGGATCGCAGCTTTGATCAACGGCGGCACCGATATCTGTCAGGCTTCCCGCCCGATGACTGCTGAGGAGTATGAGCTGGTCAAAGCGCGGCGCGGCGTGGAGGTCAAAGAGGTCGCGGTGGCGTTGGACGGCGTCGTCGTGTACGTGCATGAGCAAAATCCGCTGCGCCAACTGACGATGGAACAGCTCAAGCAGATCTATCAGGGCGACATCACCAGCTGGGAGGTGCTGGGGGGTGCCTCGGCCCGGATCGTTGTGTATGGGCGGGACAACAGCTCAGGCACGTATGCGTATTTCAAAGACCATGTCCTCCAGACGGAAGACTTTGCCGATGAGGTGCAGTCATTGCCCGGAACCGCTGCGGTGGTCCACGCGGTGGGAAAAGATCTGCGCGCCATCGGGTATGGCGGTATCGCCTATTCCACGGGCGTCCGCATGGTCAAGATCAGCAAAGGTCCGGGGCAGCCGGCGGTGGAACCGACCCTGCGCTCGGTGGTCAGCGGCCGGTATCCCATCAGCCGGAAGTTGTTTTTCTACACCGCGGGCGAGCCCAAGGAGCAGACCGCAAAATTCATCGCGTGGGCGCTCTCCGGGGAGGGCCAGGCGATCTGCAAGGAAGTCGGGTATTTCCCGTTGGGGAAACCGTAGCAGGGCAACCGATCATGCGTATGGTGGCGAGGCGGGCATGGCCGGTATGCGGAAGTTGAGATGACGGGCCGGATCGAGGAGCGCCTGATCGAGGCGGGAATTCGCCTGAGTGCGGTTCTGGTGATCGTGAGCCTCGCCCTGATCTTTATCTTTGTGGGCAAGGAAGCGCTTCCTCTGCTGCTCCAGCCGGGGAAATATTCGGATGCCACGCTGGGCCGGCTTTTTTTACCGCAGAAACCGCAGCGCCCGGGCGGTTCCACACTGTCCTGGCAGCCCGTGTCTTCGGTGCCGAAGTACTCGCTTGTCCCTCTGGTGGCCGGGACGCTGAAAGTCACTCTGGTTGCGCTGGCGTTCGCGTTGCCCTTGGCGCTGGCTGCCGCCGTCTTTGCCACCGAGTTCGCCCCGTTCTGGCTGCGTGAGCTGATCAAGCCGGTTGTGGAATTGCTCGCCAGCATTCCGTCCGTGGTCTTGGGGTTTTTCGCCCTCATGGTGCTGGCGAGCTGGATGCAGTCACTCTTTGGCTGGACCTACCGGCTCAACGCGATCAGCGCCGGGCTGGCGATGAGCTTGGCGGTGATCCCGATTGTGTACACCATCGCGGAGGACGCGTTAACCTCGGTCCCGCAGACGTACCGTGAGGGATCATTCGCGTTGGGGGCCAACGGCTGGCAGACCGCCTGGAGAGTCGTGTTGCCCGCGGCCTCCCCGGGAATTTTCGCGGCCTGCATCCTCGGGTTCGGCCGGGCGTTCGGCGAGACCATGATCGTGCTGATGGCCAGCGGCAACGCGGCCCTCCTGACGTTGGATCCAACGATGTCCGTCCGCACGCTGTCGGCGACGGTGGCGGCGGAGCTCGCCGAGGTGGTCATCGGCAGCACGCACTACCGGGTCCTGTTCTTCATCGGAGCCCTTCTCTTTGTCCTGACGTTTCTCATCAATTTCTTCGGGCATTGGGCCGTCGACCGGTTGCGCCGGCGGCTCCAGGGCGAGTAGATGGCCGCCTCGGCACTGTCACTTCGCCTCTCCGCTCAGGCCCGGTGGTTCTTTCCGGCACTGAGCGGCCTGGCCTGCCTGGCGATTCTCGCCATGCTGCTGCTGATCCTGGGAGATATCGTCGTTCATGGGTATCAGACGGTCTCCTGGACATTCCTGACTCAGGCGCCGCAAGACGGCATGCGGGCGGGAGGCATTTTCCCCGCCATTTTCGGAACGGTGGTGCTGGTCTTTCTCATGACCCTGGCGGTCCTGCCGTTCGGGGTGGGATGCGCGATTTACCTGTCTGAATACGCACCGCGGGATTCGGCATGGGTGGTCGTGGTGCGCCGGGCCCTGGAAAACCTTGCCGGCGTTCCCGCGATCGTGTTTGGCTTGTTCGGGCTGGGGTTTTTCGTGCAGTTTGTCGGGAGAGGGCTGGACCAGATGCTCTACGGCGGGGCCATCGTTCTCGGGCAGCCCGCCGTCGTGTGGGCGGCGTTGACCCTGGCGATATTAACGCTACCCACGGTGGTGGTGACGTCGGAGGCAGCTCTGCATGCGGTTCCCGCGATTTACCGTGAAGCGGCCTTTGCCTTGGGGGCCACCCGGTGGCAGGTGGTGAGACACATCGTGCTGCCCAACGCGTTCGGTGGTATCCTCACGGGCGCCATTCTGGCCATCAGCAGAGGGGGCGGCGAGGTGGCGCCCATCATGTTTACCGGCGCCGCCTATTTTTTGCCTTACCTTCCAACCCGTCTGACGGACCAGTTCATGGTGCTGGGATATCACGTGTATGTGTTGGCCACGCAGTCGCCAGACGTGGAGGCGACCAAGCCGATCCTCTATGCGACGGTGCTGGTGCTGCTGGTGCTCACCTTCGCGCTGAATCTGACCGCCATCCTCATCCGCACGCGGTTGAGACGGAGGCTCCGCAGTGCACGCTGATGGACCGAAGGTTTCCTTTCGTCAGTTGCACGTTGGCTTTGCCAAGACGTCCGCTGTACGCGATGTCACCCTGGATATTCGTCCCAACGAGATCCTCGGGATCATCGGGCCGGCACGCAGCGGGAAAACCACGCTGTTGCGTTGTCTGAACCGGCTGGATGACGGGGTGAGCGGATATTGGATCAAGGGGAGCATTGTGTTCAACGGTTCCGACATCCTTGCCCCGCAGACCGACCTCTCGCTTTTGCGCCGGGCGGTGGGCATGGTGTTCGCCACGCCGGTTCCTCTTCCGGGCACGCTGTTTGACAATGTTGCGTATGGCTTAAAGTTCAAGGGGATCGCGGATCGAGCTCAGGTCGCGGCGAAGGTGGAGGAGAGTTTGAAGGCGGCGATTCTGTGGGATGAGGTCAAGGATCGCCTGCGCGATTCCGCGTTCAATCTCTCCGGCGGGCAGCAGCAGCGCCTGTGTGTGGCGCGGGCGATGGCGTTGGAGCCCGAGGTGCTGCTGCTGGACGAGCCGTGCTCCGGGCTTGATCCGATCTCCACCGCCAAGATCGAAGAGGTGTTGAAGCAGCTCAAACATCGTTGCACCGTCGTCCTGGTCACCAATATCGTGGCCCAGGCCTCGCGGGTTTCCGACCGCACGGCCATGATGTTGAACGGGGAGCTGATCGAGTGTGCTGAGACTTCGACGGTGTTCACCAATCCGCGTGACCAGCGCACCGAGGATTACATCACCGGCCGCTATGGTTGAGGCGTCCGTTCCGGAGTCGAAGGTGGTCGCCCAGCGGCTCTCGGCGTATTACGGCGGGTTCCAGGCCCTTAGGGAGGTCAACTTGACCGTGCCGGCACAGTCGATCACGGCCCTCATCGGTCCTTCCGGTTGCGGGAAGTCCACCCTGTTGCGGTGCTTTAACCGGATGAATGATACGATCCGGGGCTTCCGGCTAGAAGGGGAGATCTTGGTCGATGGGCAGGATCTGTATCGATCCGGGTTGGAGCTCACCACGCTCCGCAAGCGCGTGGGGATGGTGTTTCAGCGCCCCAACCCGTTTCCTCTGGCGGTCTTCGAGAACGTGGCGTATGGGCCGCGTATCCATGGCCTGTCCCGCCCGTCGGAGCTGGCGGGCCGGGTCGAACAGAGCTTGCGGGACACCGGCCTCTGGGATGAGCTCAAGGACCGGCTCTCGACCCCGGCCCTGTCCTTGTCCGCCGAACAACAGCAACGGCTGTGCATCTCCCGGCTGCTGGCGGTGGAGCCTGAAGTGCTGCTGATGGACGAGCCCTGCTCGGCGTTGGACCCGCAGGCCACCTTCCGGATCGAAGAGCTGATGCGGCAACTGAAATCCCGCTTCACCATCATGATTGTCACGCACAACATGCAGCAGGCCTCCCGGGTTTCGGACCAGACGGGGTTCATGCTGCTCGGCGAGCTGGTGGAATTCGGCCCTACGGCGCAGATGTTTTTGAACCCGAGCGACACCCGGACGCAGGACTATGTCATGGGGAGGTTTGGTTGAGTAAAGATCCACGCCGCTCTCGGCTATACTGACATGGAGGTTTCTATGCGACCCACAGGGAGTTCCGTGTAATGGAGCGTCACGCTCACGAGGAAGTCGAGTATCTCAAGCAACGTCTTCTGTATATGGCCGGTCTCGTGGAAGAAATGGTTTTTAAGAGCACGCGCGTCTTGCTCGAGCGCTCCTTGGGAATGTTTCCGGAAGTGTCCGACCGGGAAACGCAGGTCAACACGTTGCAACTTGAAGTGGACGATCTGGCCCTGAAGTTGCTGGCGCTTCAGCATCCCCTAGCCGGGGATTTACGGTTTGTGGTGTCGGCGATGAAAGCTTCGACCGACCTGGAGCGTATGGCAGACCAGGCCGTGAACATCGTGCAGAACGCCAAAATAATCATTGAGGCGGGACCGGCGCCTGACATTGAGCGGATGGAAGAGGTTCCGAAGATGGCCGAGGAGGTGCGCTGGATGGTGCGGGAAGGACTGAACGCATTCGTAAACCGGAACGTGGAGCTGGCCCGGTCGGTGTTGAAGCGGGATAACGAGGTGGATGGGCTGAAAAACCGCGTGCTCCAACGCTCGCTGTCCGTGATGCGTAAGGAGTCCTCCTCCGAGGTCCAGTGCGCCCTAAGCACCGTTCTGGTCTCGCGGAACCTCGAGCGCATCGGTGACCTTGCCACCAACATCGCTGAGGAAGCCATCTATGTCGTTCTGGGCAAAGACATCCGCCACCACGCGGAGGAACACGGGGCCTAACCCCTCCAGTAGGTGCGGGCGAGGCGGCGGGGACTGGCTCCCAGCAAGAATCGCAACAAGAGCCAGAGGTTGATGAGGACCGTCTGAAGGACGCCGAGCTGTTCATACCGACGGGCAGAAGTGCGCACCCGCTCAGGGAGGATCACCAGCCGGCCGCGTTGTTTGAGCCGCTTAACGAAGTCGATATCCTCCATCAGCGGCCAGGGTTTGAACCCCCGCAGCGCCTGAAACGCGTTTCGCCGCACGAAGAGCGCCTGATCGCCGTACGGCAGGCTGAGCAGACGGCTGCGTAGATTTGCACCAGCGGCGATGAGGGAGTAAGGAAAGCGATTCGGGGCAAAGGAGAGAGAGAACGCGCCGCCGGCTACCTTTGGATCGCGCAGCGCCCGGACGATGATGGTTTCCGCACCACGGGGGAGGCGGGTGTCGGCATGGAGAAAGAGAAGGACCTCTCCCCGGGTCCGGCGTGCCCCAGCGTTCAGCAGCGCTCCCCGTGGTTGTCCAGGTAGCCGGAGGAGTTTCATCCTGCGCCGGGTGAGTTGCCGAACCACGCGGAGCGTTCCGTCGGTGCTCCCGCTGTCCACGATAATGGCTTCACTGCCTCGCGGTAAGCTGGTGAGGGCATGTCCGATCTCATGGGCTTCGTTGTGTGCGGGGATGATGACGGCGAGGCGCACCGGGGGAGAGGGAGTGGAAATGATAGAGTTTATGCCCCCTCACCCTCCCCTCTCCCCTGCGGGGGAGAGGGAAAGGGGGGGAAGTTAAGAGTTAGGAGTTAGACGTACTTCTTGACGATGTCGTCGAAGGAGCCCGCTCCCGCTTTCCGCCTGACCATTGCCGCGCGTTCAGTGAAGTCTGGCCCCTCGTGCTTGTAGAGCACGCCCAAGTAGAACTTAGCGGGAGTCTGGGAAAGTTCCATGGCGTCCAGCCGGCTGCCCGCGTCGTGGTCTTCCGGCAACTGTGCGGTGCTCTGCTTGAAGAAGTCGTACGTGTTGTAGAAGGTCACGCACGGCGACAGGACATGGATAAACGCGAACCCCTTGTGCTGGATACTCTGCTTGATCAAATCCAGCACCTGTGCCACCTTGCCGGAGTACGCACGCGCCACGAAGCTGGCGCCGTAGGCGAGCGCCATCGCCACGGGGTTGACGCGGTCCTCTGCGATCCCGTACGGCTGGTGGGATTTCTTGTACTCCACCAGCGACGGCATGGTCGTGGGCGAGGGCTGGCCCTTGGTCAGCCCGTAGATCTGGTTGTCGAGCATGATGTACGTCATGTCCACGTTGCGGCGGCAGGCGTGCGGGAAGTGCCCGCCGCCGATCGCGAGGCCGTCCCCGTCCCCACCGATCGCGAGCAAGGTCAGCTCGGGGTTGTGGATCTTCATGCCGGTGGCGGTCGGCAGCACCCGGCCGTGCACGCCATGGAACCCGTAGCAATTCACATACGCCGGGAACCGGCCCGAGCAGCCGATGCCGGAGGCGATGACCACCTTGGCCGGATCCAGTTTGAGCTCGGCGAGAGCCTGATAGCTGGCGGTCAGCACGGAGAAATCCCCGCACCCCGGGCACCACACTGGCTTGACCGATCCGTGATATTTTTTGACTTCCTGCAACGCGAGGGGACTCATGGGACGCTCCTTAGTTGGATGCCGGGCGAGCCGATGACACCGGGATCTCGCACAGCTCCACGATTTTTTGGAAGATTTCGCCGGCCGTAAAGGGCAGCCCCTGGTACTTGTTCATCTGTACGACGGGCTTCAGGAACCGCGCTCGCAGCATCTGCGCGAACTGGCCGGTGTAATTCAATTCTGGAACCAGGACAGTATGCATTGAATCCATAAATGTCCGGACTTCTGGGGGGATGGGATACAGCATGCGCACCTGCAGGGCCGCGACGGGATAGCCTTGAGCAGTTGCCTTGTCCACAGCCTCGCGCACCGGCCCAAGGGTGGAGCCCCAGCAGACAACCCCGACGGTGGCTTGGGGGGAGCCGAACCTCAGGGTGTACCCTTGCTCCTTGCCGGCTTCGATGAGCTTCTGGAACCGCTTCTGGGTCATGACCCTGTGCATTTTCGGTGTCATATGCGGTGCACCGGTTTCGTTGTGCTCTAAGCCCGTGGTGGTGTACTGGCCTCCCGGCATGCCGGGGATGGCCATGGGCGAGACGCCGTTGGGGGTGGTCTTGTACCTCAGGTACGGCTTCAGGTCATCGTCCGTGGGTTTTATCCGGTTTTCAACCTGCACGGCCTTGAAGTCCGGCTTGGCAATGGTCTGCGTGCGTGTGGCCAATGAGTAGTCGGACAGCAGGATGACCGGCATCTGGTACTTTTCGGCTAAGTTGAAGGCGTCGCAGATCGTGTAGAAACAGTCTTCCACGTCAGCGGGCGCGACCACGATACGCGGGACGTCACCGTGTCCGCCGTAGACGGTGAGGTTCAGGTCCGACTGTTCGGTTTTTGTGGGCATGCCGGTGGACGGTCCCGCGCGCTGCACGTCAATGACCACGAGCGGGACTTCCGTCATGGTCGCGAGTCCCAGGATTTCGGTCATCAGGGAAAATCCTGGCCCGGAAGTCGCGGTCATCGCCTTGGCACCTGCGTAGGATGCGCCAACACAGGATGAGATAGCCGCGATCTCATCCTCGGTCTGGAGCGCGTACCCACCGAATTTCGGAAGCTGGTGCTCGAGGAACTCCAGGATGGTGCTGGCCGGCGTGATTGGGTAGCCCGCGTAATAATTGCACCCGGACACCAGCGCCCCCATCGAGATCATGTCGTTGCCGTCAACGACCATCCGCTCAGTGGATGCGGAACGGGGCGGGGCCATCGTGATATCCAGCGGGGGCGGGTTGTCACGCACGTACTCGTAGCCCAGCTTGAAGGCCTTCAGGTTCCGGTTGACGACTGCCTCGCCCTTTTTGATCCACCGCTCGTGGATCATCTGCTCGCACACATTGGGGGGAAGCTTCACCAGGCTGGCCAGGGCGCCGAGGGCCACGACGTTCTTGGATAGCGCGGATTTGACTTCCTGCACGGCCATGTATTCGAGCCGGATGGGATATGGGATGAACCCGTTACCCTTGGGGCTAAACCGCTGGGGGTCGTAGATCAAAAGCCCACCGCTCTTGAGGTCTTCATAAAGCACGGAGTAGGCTTCCTCGTTGAAGCAAACCAGCACGTCTAAGCCTTCGCCATGTGAATGCAGAGGCTGGGTGTCTGCGCGCACGAGGAAATTACACAGCCCCCCTTTGATTTCAGCCGGGATAACCTGGAGGGTGAAAATTTCGTACCCGGCGCGTGCTAGCGCTTGGGAGAGCATTTGGCCGCAGGACAGGATCCCCTCCCCGGCGTCGCCCCCGATACGGATGACTCGATCAGTTCGTTCCGTCATGATATTCTCTCCCTCTTCACAATACTATCTTAGACCCCGGGGAGTCACCAGACAAGAGCTCGTTGTGCCATAAAACATTATGTTTTTGATTCCACCTCTTCCAGGATGGATTTCAGCCGGCGGTAGTCTGCGTGCCGGACTTGGCCCTTCAGGAACGGCAGGTCGTCCGGCGTGTCAACATCCTGCCAGCGTGGAAGTTGAAAGTAGGTGCGTTTGAGCGCGACCAGGTTCTCGTAGGTCTGGCTCAACTCCAGCCCAGAACTCCAGGTAACGTTGTGGAAGATCCGACTATCCGGCTGCGTCAATCCGATGAGGTAAAAGCCCCCATCCCAGGTCGGCCCGATCACACAGTCCTGGTGTGCCAGTTCATCCACCGCCCGCTGCAAATACTCCAGGGGGAGCGTGGGGGAATCGGTACCCAGCACGAGCAGGTGGGTGAATCCCAGCCTGTTGAGGTACTCAAGGGCGTGGTGCATCCGCGCCCCCAGGTCGGCTCCAGTTTGGGCGATGAACTTCCCCTCGAACTTGCCGAACTGGGCCATGACCAGCGCTTCCACCTCTGCATGTTTCTCGGGGGGGGTGAAAAACACGTAGACCTCGACACGCTTGAGCCGCAGGGCTTTGGCCATGACCAGCAGGGCGCACTCCCAGTAGAACCGGGCGGCGCGCTCGGTCCCTAGGGCTTCGACCAGGCGGGTCTTCACCGTGCCCGGTTCCGGGTGTTTGAGGAACAGGGCCAGGGCTGCAGACGGCCCCGACCGGCGGGCCTGAATCAAAATGCCGGCGTGTAGAGGCGGCTAAACCACTGGGCGAGAAGCGTGAACTTGTTGGTCAGAAGGAGCACCCCCAGGATGATCAGCAGCACCCCGCTGCCGATCTCGATGGCGTGCAGCAGCCGCTTGATCCGGTCCGTGGCTTTGAGAAACGCTCCCATGGTGGCGGCTGCCAGCAGGAACGGGATGCCCAGCCCCGCAGAGTACACGACGAGCAGGCCCATAGCCTGGCTCACCTTCTCCTCATTGGCGGCCAACGTGAGGATGCTACCCAGGATCGGCCCGATGCAGGGCGTCCAGCCGATCGCAAAGGTCATCCCCATGAGAAAAGCGCCAACGGCACCGGCGGTGCGTCGTGAGGCTGCGAACTGGGTCTGCCGGTACAGCAGCTTGATGGGCACCAGGCCTGTCAGGTGGAGGCCGAAGACGATGACCAGGATGCCGCCGCCGATCCGCAGCACATCTTGGTAGGCGCGGAAGATCTGGCCCAGGGTGCCGGCCCCGGCGCCCATCGAGGTGAACACCACGCTGAAGCCCAGCACGAACAAAGCGGTGCGCGAGATGACTGGCCAGAACGCGGAGCGCTCGCCAGCCCTCAGGGTCTCTACGGACACCCCGCTGATGAGCGAGATGTAGACCGGGATCAGCGGCAGCACGCATGGCGAGAAGAACGATAACAAACCCGCCAGAAAGGAGGCGCCGTAACCGATGGCCGTGCCGTCATCCATGATGCGTTAGGCCGGATTTTACCATTTTATGTGAAGTGCGATTCCGCTGCGCGGAATCGCTGACTCATAAGCACTGCCGCTCGCCTCGGCACAGCCGAGGCTCGCGCGGCCTCGCTCCTCGCTCGGCCGGCGAGGGTTTTTCAGCATCCTAGGCCGGACGACGGTGGTGTAGAGTGAGGAGAATGGAGAAAACCTTGAAGGGCTCCAAGCTCGCCGCTGAGGCGCGCGTGTGGTGTCTTCAAGCGATTGCCCTCGGTGCCGCTTTGCTGGTTGCACCCCGTCTGCTGGCATCGGCGGTGGACCTGCCCAAGCGACTGCTGGTGGAGGGTTTCCTCATCGCTGGCTGGGTGGTGTTGCTGGCCGAAGGTCTGGAGAAGGGGCGGCTTTCCATAAGGCGCAGCCCGCTCGACCTGCCGTTGCTGGCTCTGCTCGCCAGCATCACGGTCTCCAGCCTGCTCGCGATCAACCGCTCGTTCGCCCTGGAGCATGCCGGTCTGGCACTCTCATATGCCGGGATCGTGTGGCTGATCGTGTCCGGCGTGGGTGCTGGCAAGCAGGACCGGCTGCTCTCGGCCCTGTTGCTGGCTGGGGGAATCGAAGGGGTGTACGGAATTTTGCAGTATGCGGGGATTGATTTCCTGCCGTGGGCCTCCTCGTGGGGATCGCGTTGCTTTGGCACCATCGGTAATCCCGTGTTCTACGCCGAGTTCCTGGCGCCCCTGTTTGTGCTGAGCACAGCGCTCTGGATCGCCGAACGGGACGATGAGCGCAAGGATCTCCTGGCGCTCCTCGTGCTGGTGCTCTTCCTGGCACTGGTCTTTGCCCAGACCCGCAGTGCCTGGCTGGGCAGCCTGGCCGGCCTGGGGGCTTTGGGCGTGTGCCTCGCACGCCTCGTGCCAGGCGGCCGCGACCTGATCCGCCAGAATCGGACCTGGTTGCTTGCGTTCGCCGGGTTCGCCGTGGCGGTGGTCGTCACGATTTCCAGCCCCGCTGTGTTCGGCAAGCGGGCGCTGCCGCTTCCGGACCGCGTTGCGGATATGTTCAATTTCAAGGGTTGGACCGTGCAGCACCGGTTGGTGCTTTGGCGCGCCGCCGCGCTGATGGTGAGGGATCGGCCACTTCTGGGCGCGGGTCCCGAGCATTTCCGGGCGTATTTTCCGCTCAAACAAGCTACCTTCCGCGAGGGGTATATCAAGCGGGCCTTTCATTTTCCGCCCAAGGAGCAGAAGGCACACAACGATTATGTGCAGATGGCGGCGGAGCTGGGGATCGTGGGGCTGGGGCTTATGCTCTGGCTGCTGGCCGTGGTGGGGCGGCTGGGGCTGTGCGCGGTCCGGCGCAGTTCAACCCCGGAGATTGGTGCGAAAGCGGCCGGCCTCCTGGGCGGGTGCTTTGCCCTGGTGGTGGATGCCTTTTTTAATTTCCCGTTCCGGACTATTCCGGCCGCCACGGTATTCTGGATGCTGGCCGGCGGGCTGGTGTGGCTTGCGGGCGCGGGCTTCCCCATTGACGTGCCGCTGGGAAGTGTCAGCTTAGGGGTCCGCCGTGCGGGGGCGGTTGCGGTGGCCGTGGCTGGGGTGTGGTGGTTTGGCTGGCTGGCGGTCCCGCAGCTCATTGCGGACCGTGCGCTTTCGGAAGGGAATCGATATTTTGGGTACAACATGTGGGAGATGGCGGTAGGGGGGTATGGCCGGAGCTTAGAGTTCCGGCCCTACGACGTCTACGCACACTACCAGAGAGCGTATGCACAGGAAAAATCCTCGGCCTTTGACTGGACCGGGCATGGCTGGGACCGCGCGCTCAACCATTATGCGGTAGCACGCAAGCTCGGCTTGAACGACGAGCTGCTCTATGGCCAGATGGCTCTGCTCTACGAGAAGAAAGGGCACCTTAAGCGCTCGATTGAGATGGCGGAGCGCGCCGTGCGCATCTATCCGCAGGGGTGGGATCAGGTGGCGAACCTGGCGTACTGGTACTCGGTCCGCGAGGAGCATCTGGATGTCGCCCTGAAGCTGGCCCAGCGTGCGTTGGCCGCCATTCCTGACCACCCATTGTACCTATGGACGTACGGGCTGGTGCTCGAGAAGTTGGGTAAGTCGCGCGAAGCCCTGGAGGCGCTTCAAAGCGCCCTCCCGCAGTTGCCGCGGATTCAAGACGGCCAGGCCTATGAGTCTGATCTGACACGCGACATCGCTCGGCTGAAGAAGCTTGCGCTTTAGGCGCCCCCTCTCCCTTTCCCTCTCCCCCCTTTGGGGGGAGAGGGAAAGGGAGAGGGGGACAGTTTGAACTTGAAACTTAACACAGGATGCGGAAAAAGTCCGGCAGGACGGGTCGGATGGGGCTGAGCGGTCGCTGGCCGACCGGTGCGGAGTTTGCGGTGCGTTCAGGTCGCAGTCGTACTGCCCCGAGCTGCAGAACTCACCTGTAATTAAGGGCCTGGCGATGCAAACACCGGTGTTCGAGCTGGCGGAGGCGGTGACCGGTGCCGGTGTGGGTGCGCACCCACGCAAGATTTAACCCTCGCGAAGGAGGTCACCGTCTCCACATGAACCGGATCCTGCCCCATTGCCTATGCTCTCTGCTGACAAACAACACCCCAAGACATGTTAGAAATGGGCTAAGTGGCGTTCCATCTTCGTAAATAGTAAATAGCATCGTTGAGACTGGAAAAATCAGCGTGAACAGGGCCCACTCAGAAATTTTATCGCTTACAGCTATCACCACAGATGTATTACCGATGACGCTTAGAATCCATGTCGAAACAATCCGGTAGGTTGGCCCACTGATATATATTCCCAGTAAAGTCGTAAAACCAGGATTTATACATCCTGACAACTGTCTGCGCCAGCGCCTCCAGCAAGTAATTGAAGCCAGTATGACAATAACTGGAAGTCCAACCCATAACAATAAAAACAATTGCCACCTACTTAGTATTTCTCCAATAATGTGGATGAGTAAATCAAGGGACCAGTAAACACTTGGGAGCAGGAGTAAGCCCACGCAGTTCCAAACGTTTAGAAATCTGTTTCCAGTATTCAACTTGGAATCCAAGAAACTGGGGGCTCCGCTCAATCCGGAAGAACACAGGCTACGGCACAAACTGCGTGGGCCTCAACTGCGCCTGAACTGTATTCGCCCTGATCGGCATCATAGTCATCAAGAAGACAACCACGCATGCAATTTTCTAGTGGGCTGTCTCCGAAGACATCGTTGCAAATCTTATATAACGCATCATCCCCACCATTCGCATACTTGTCGCAGGCAGGGCCTGGAGGAACATTCCAAGGTAATGTTGGTTCTCCATCCTATCAATGGCGCTACAGCAAGACTAAAGAACAAGATTCGTCAGTGACTCCATGTGAACATTTTTCCCAAAAACCATCCGAGGCCATAGAAAACCGGGATACCGAGCATCGCCCAGAAGGCGAGCAGACCCATATCTACGATAAGGGGAGAATACATTTCCGGACCAGTCCACATACTAAAGTGGACTAATAAACTGAAGAGAAGCACAAACAATGCTGCCATTGTCAAACCACTCACGATGTAGCGAAACCTTTGACTTTTTGAGAATTTGCTTAAACTCCGCATATGGTTCCGCACCTGGAATGCAAAAATAATTATGGTGACTATACCTAAAAAAGGCGCAGAAGATAATATTCTTACCATCGAACTCGGAACTTGCACGAAAAATTCATTTCTTGACTGGAATGCTAGGGGCTATCACACGATTCACTCGGACATGACGCTTTATCCTGAGCGCTTTTGTACGCTTCATCGCCATATTCTACGACCACGCCATGGTATATTTCTGCTATGTATTCACACGTATCACTACCTTCACATGAATCCGTCATCTCTTCGATAAAGGCTTGGTCGCACTCCTCCTTGTTCTCTCCTGAGGTTGAGTAACAGCTGTCATGGTTGATACAGGCTTCTTCAAAATCATATACGAATGGAATCGAATCAGGAGTAACAATATCTCCTATTCCTTCCTCCCCACACGCCAGCCCTCGCGGATCAATGAACCGTATAGGGTTATTAGCCGCATACACATAAGGATGCAAGCGGTCAAACCAGCTTCCCTCCAACGCGAAAGCGATCGCACTGGCCCCATAGCGCCTCAATGGATCCCGACTGATGAATCGCCCCACGCGAGGGTCATAGTACCGCATTCCCATCTTTAGCAGCCCGCCTACATCAGTCTCCGCCCCTGCCTGCCCGACATACCCATACCTCTCCCCTTCTAAAGGTGTTGGCGGGAACCTTTTGGGCACCCCAAAAGGGTCAAATTCAAAACGGTCTGTGATCCGCCCTGTTGAATCAGTCAGCGCGACGATGTTCCTAAGCGCATCGAAATGGTAGTACCTCACCGCTCCTTCTCCGTTCTTTTCTATGGTCACGCGAGCTAGCGGTTCCCCCTGCGGGTTGACAACATAGCGTTTTTGCAC
>CAZPLZ010000075.1:0-15187 GCA_964587525.1 uncultured bacterium
CGTACCGACGATGGAAAATTTCTGTGTCGCTGGGTCGAAAGACATAGAAAGCGCAACAGGCGCCAGCGCCACGTTGAGGTTGGCGAGGATCGTGGTAAGGTCCTGCCCGGCGTTCCAGGCCACACTCACACCGTTGATCGTGACCGTCCCTCCCGTCCCAGCCACGGTGCGGAGTTCAAGCTGGCTGGCGTTGAGCGGGCTCAACAAGTTGATCGCCCGGTCCAGGGGACCGATGCCGTTATTGGCTGGCGCAAGCGAATTGACGCGCACCTGCAGATCAAACACATCGGTCAAGTTGCCACCAGGCGCATCATACACAGTCAGCGGTCCATTCGATAGAAGCGTTAGCTTCTGCTGTGTTACGTCAAAGCTCGCTCGCACACCAAGCCCCAGCATAGCGACGTTGATATTTCCGATGATCGTCTCGATAGAATCCGTAGCAGCATTCCAAGCGATGGAAACCCCGTTGATCACGAGCGTCCCAGCAGCAGCCGGCGCAACCGCAAAGGGCTCTCCACCGATCAACGAGGTGGGATCGACCGGCCCCACGCCCCCCACACTCTGGACGACCGCATTCATTGACACCTGCCTCAAGAGCCCGATAGATTCGGCTTGTTCTCCGTTAGCCCCCACACCATTCAGCCGGGACGCGGCGAGCAAGTCGGGATTGGCAACCACTGCCGAGCTCAACGCAATATCACGCGCCTCCGTCCCAGAAAAAAGCGGGGTGTCAGTTATGAGCCCGGTCAGGTCGTATCCGGCGCGGTGCAATAGGTTAACCTGCTCGATGAGCGAATGGGCCAGCTCGTCAATTTCCAGGAGCTGGCCGGCCACGATCTGGTCCCGTGCGATGATCTGTCCCGCAATCTTCCCGCCCGCAATTTCCGCAGTGATGTCCGTGATGGTCCCGCCAGCCAGATCGCGCAGCCCCACGTTGGCGAACTGCGGCTCATGCGGGTTGATAGCCGCCACAAGCTGAGTGGCGGACCCGCCGCGCACCAGCGTCCGGGCGTTTCCGGTCATCACCAGAATCGACCCGTCCGCCAGCTTGACAGCGTCGATCTTGATCAGTTCCGCCAAGTCCGCCAATGCCACATCCCGCTTGTCCATGAGATCGTTCGCAACACCACCGACCGATTGTGCCCTGATGATGCCCGCATTCGCCTCTGCAATCTGCGACAGCAGGTTATTAATCTGGGTGATGGAATCCCGCACCCGGTCATCCGTGGTCCGCTGAATATCCAGCAGCGTGCGGCTGGCGCTGTTGAACAGGCTTGCCATGTTCTGGGCATTGTTGGCCAGGGTGGCACGGAGCGTGGCGTCGGTGGGCGCAGCGGCTAGGGCTGTCCAGTCATCAAAAAATCTATCCACCGCGGTGACCAAGCCTGCGCCGGGGACCGCGTTAATTTCAGGGAAGAGGATCTGCATGGCCTGGGCAGCCTCCAGGATGGCCTCCTGCTGCCCCCGCGCGCTGAGCTCGAACCGGATCTGCAAATCCAGGAACTCGTCACGGATGCGCGCGATGCTGGAAAGCGAGACCCCGCTGCCCACCTGCTGGACACCAAAGGCCGTGTTAAACCCCAGGTAATTGATGGGCGGCAGGGATGTAAGGATCGGCATCTGGCGAGAGAATCCCCGGGTCGTAGCGTTGGCGATGTTGTGACTGATCAGCCGCTGCGCCATGGATTGCGCACGCAGGGAGCTGATCAGTGCTTCAATGCCAGAAAATGTGGATCCCATTGATTCCCCCCTCCCTATCCCTCATCCCTAAAGGGGAGAGGGAATTTTTCAGCGATCATATTTTATGCTCGACCGAAGAGACGGCAGGCCCCTGCCCGCCAGCTCCGTCGCGTCCATACAGCCCTTGCGGCCGCGCGGAGCCGTCCATCTCCTTCACCAGAGAGGCAAACCACGCGCTCCCGGACACCAGCCTTGCCACCGTGCCAAGCTGAACCTTCACCGCATGCGACTCGCGCAGCATCGCCAGTTTCTCGTCGTCGGAGAACGCCTCAAAGGGGGTCTCTGCCGTGCACTTCGCCAATGTCTTGCGGGCGTTCTCAATTTCTTTCACCACGGTTTCCAGCACCGAAACAGGGGGTCGCGCCTGACGGAGGAGTTGAGCACGTGACCGGCTCAGGGACTCACGCAGTTGCCGTAGCGTTTCGCGCAAGCTGTTGCTCGTCATCTGCCAGTTTTCCCAAACTTGCGCCGGGTGAGGTCCAGGGTGTGCATCTTTCCTCCTGCCCTTTCCTGCTCCCCACGAAAAATAGTTCCAGAAGGTCCTTTGCCCTTTACCGTGGACTCGCTGGCACCGCGCAATTGTCCCTGAACAACTGCGGCACAGCGTTCACAGAGTTTGCCGGTATGAACAGGCTCCCCACAACGCTCGCAGGAGAGCCCCCCTTTGACGCTGAGCCGTCCCGTCCGAAGAAACTCCAGGACTTTCTTCTCGGTCACGCCAGTGTCTGAGGCAATTGAGGTCACATCAGCGTCCGGGTTGCGCCTGAGATACTCGGTGACAGTCCGATACATCTGGTCATCGGCTTCAAGACAGGCTGAGCATACACCCCTGACCAGCTGCACAGACAATTTTCCGCACTGCGTGCAATTTTCGAAAGCCATTGCCCCCCTAGAGGCCCTTGCGCAGCTCCTCGTACATCATGTCCCCAAAGCCTAGCTGCCCAGAGGCAGCCATCTCATACGCATACGCTTCATCGCGCATCTCCCGGTATATTTTCGACGCTCGATCCTGCCCAAAGAACCCGCTTTCCAAGATGGTATTGCGCATGCTCTTCAACAGCTCACCCAGGAAGATCGCTTCGAATTCTGTCGCAATCCGCCTGAGCGCCTGATCCTCGGTTTTCGGTATCGCGCCAGTCTGCGCGTGAGTAAACGAAACGCGCGCCAGCGCTTGAAAATATTGTGGCATACCGGCGGCTTCCATCACAACGTCACCACTTCCGCCTGCAGGGCCCCAGCGGCGCGAAGCATCTGGAGGATGGCCATCATTTCGTTTGGCGTAGCCCCGATCGCGTTGAGCGCACCCACCACCTCGGCGATATTGGCGCCCTCCGGCAAGGCCAGTAGGTTCCCCGTTCCCGAAGTCTTGACGGTCGTGGCATCGGTATCGAAGGTCAGGACCGACTGACGCTCGCTCTTCACGGTCAGATGCAGGCTCCCATGGGCCACCGCCACCGCACTGACGCGAACATCAGAACCCATGACAATCGTCCCGGTCCGCTCGTTCACGACGACCCGCGCTTGAGCCGGTGCCTCGTACTCCAGCCCCGTGACCGCGCTGATAAATTCGACCACATGATCGGTGTAATCGGCAGGCACCCGGAGTTTCACCGATGCGGCATCCAGTGGGGTCGCGATGTTGGCAAGGAAGGTCTTGTTGATGACCTCCGCGATCCGTGTACAGGCGGTGTAATCAGGCTGTTTCAGCAGCAGGGTGACTTCTCCTTGGGAGAACACGGTCGCGGGTACTTCCCGTTCCACGATCCCTCCCGCGGGGATTCGGCCAGTGGTGTACCGGTTGCGAGTGGAGAACGCGGTGCTTGGCGCTTCCCGGTCGAACCCGTTGACGGTCATGGTTCCCTGCGCCACCGCATACGTGTTGCCGTCCGCCCCCAGCAACGGGGTCTGCAACAGAGCGCCGCCACGCAAGCTTCGAGCGTCCCCCAGCGAGGACACGACCACGTCCACTTTGCCGCCAGGCTTCAAGTAGGGAGGCAGTGAGGCGGTGACCATCACTGCCGCGACGTTGCGGACGCGAACGAAGTGGGGCGGCACCACGATGCCGAACCGCTTGAGCATGTTGACGATGGACTGAATCGTGAAGATCGTGCCGGTACGGCCCCCGATCACCGTATCGCCGGTGCCGGGTAACCCGACCACGATGCCGTAGCCAATGAGCTGATTTTCGCGCGCGCCCTGGATGTCCACGACAGCCCGGACTTTCACCGGCACGGCCCAGGCCCAGTACGCCCACAGGGTCGCTCCAAGCAGGATGAACATTCTCAGCATGAGGCCAACAAGCTTAAACGGTGAGAACATATCCGAACCAGCCCTAAAACACAAACAGCATCGAGAGCAGCCGGGAGATAAATCCCATGCGAGCCTTTTCGGCGACAGCCCCCGTGCCGGTGTATTTGATCTGCGCGTCCGCGACATGGGTGGACAGGACGGTGTTGTCAGCCGCCACATCCTCCGGCCGGACGATCCCAGTAATTTCCATGACCTGCTTCTCATCATTCACGGTGATCACCCGGTTCCCGTTGATCACCAGGTTGTTGTTGGGTAGCACCTCCACCACCCGGACCGTCATACGGCCCGTGAGACTGCCGCTGCGGTCAGACCGGCCGCCACCCCGAAAGTCTTCCCTGCCGGAGATACCGAAATCCGAGGGCGGAACTCCCCTTGACCGGAACAACCGGGAGCCCCAGGAGATACCGGACGAGGAGACCTTCCGAGCCTTGGTGCCCGCCCGGTGAGAGGCGCTCGCCGACTCCATCACATGGATCGTGATCACGTCCCCAATCTTGAACGCTTTCTTGTCCTTGTACAGTGAATCGCTCGCTGCCGACCAGAGCGACTCCGCCGGCGCGACACGAGCACAAGCGCACGCACACACCGTCACGATGACCCAACGTACCTGTCGCATCGTAAGCCTCCTCGAGAGCCGTCTCTTCCGGTTCACGGTATGACCGCCTCGACCAACTCCCGGCCCACCACCCTCGCCCTGACGTGACGCTTTGACACCACATTGACCACGGTGACCACCTCACCCTTTACCCCGTTCGCTTTGGCCTGGGCTAAGGCCCGGGCCTCAACCGTTCCCACCCGGGCGACGAGGGTCACCGGCTCGCCCCTCTTCACCATGATGGGCAGAGCCACCGCGCTTTTCCGCACCATGGCACCGGCGTTGATCCGGCGGGTCACCCTAAGACCAAGCAACGCTTCCCTGCTCTGCAATACGTCCTGGGGCACCAGGGACAGGTCACGTTCGGATTCCCCCAGATCGGCTTCCGTAATGATCATGCCTGGCCCCAGCGTGTGAGCCGCCTCGGCCACGGCCGCACGCGCATGCACACGGTAGGAGAGCAACATTCTGGCCCGTCGCTTTCCCTCCGACCAGACCTCCACGGACACCGGGACCAGGCCGGCGAGTTTTCGTGCCGTCATCTCGGCTCGCAACTCCGTTTCCATCTCTTCACCACCCGGCAAGATCAAAGCCCTGGGTGCGGCAGGATCCTCAATCCGGATGTGGACTCCTGGCTCCTTCAGTTTGGCCTCAAGAAACTTGTGGCCAAACGCGACGAGCTCTGAGCCGGGCAATATCTTCACCGCTGTGGTAATCCGCACCGCGTGAACGGTATCTTCGAACGCCACTGGCTCACGCACCCCGAGAGCCTTCAAACGCTTGGTAATGTCTTCGACGGACAAAACACGCGTCACGCCCGGCATTGGTGCATGCACAAGCTTCATCGCCGCCAGCTCAGCCCGTCGGGATTCGCTGACCCCAGTGATGTTAGCCACATGCCCAAGCTCCACCCACGATCCTGGCACCCGGGCCTGGGATTTTAACTCAATTCGCACCTCGTCAAGAGCGCTGGACGAAATGCAAGGCGTAGGCCCCAAGAGGATTAATGTCAGTGCCAGGATCATGACCGTTACCGCTTCAAGTTGTTGGCAGTCTGCAGCATGTCATCGCTGACCTGGACTGCCCGGGAATTAAGTTCATAAGCGCGCTGAGCCACGATCAGCTTCACCATTTCCTCAATCACTTTCACATTCGACTGCTCCAGGAACCCCTGGACAACTTCCCCAAAACCATCCAGCCCGGGGGTACCCAGCATCGGATCGCCCGATGCCTCGGTGACCACGAAAAGGTTGCGACCAATGGCGTGCAGTCCGCCCTGGTTCAAGAACCGCGCCGTTTCGACCTGCCCCACGATTTCCGTGTCCGGAGAGCCCGGTAGGCGCACACCCATCTGACCGTCACGGGTGACGACGATAAGCAGCGTTTCCGGCGGAACCACGACCTCCGGCTCCATGGGCAGGCCTTCGGAGGTCACGATCTTGCCCAGCGAGTCGATTTTCCAAGAGCCATCCCGGGTGTAGCCAATCGTGCCGTCGGGCAGCAGCACCTGGAAAAACCCATCCCCCTCGATTGCGATGTCCAGAGGATTGTTGGTCTCAAGCATCTCGCCCTGGAAAAAGAGCCTGGGTGTGGCCACCGGCTTCACGCCCAGACCCACCTGGATGGGAACCGGGCTTTGCACGCCGGGAGCGGTGGGCTGTGAGCCCGCTGGCTTGACCGTGCGGTACAGTAGATCCTCAAAATCGACGCGAGCCTTCTTGAACCCGGTGGTGCTCACGTTCGCAAGGTTGTTGGCGATGGTGTCCACATTTAACTGCTGCGCCAGCATCCCGGACGCCGCTGTGTAGAGCGCCTGTATCATCTGTTATTAACCTCCTTAATCAGCTCTTCGTTTCCCCCTCTCCATTTCCTCTATCTTTCCCTCTCCCCCTAAGGGGGAGAGGGGAGGGTGAGGGGGTCATCCTTCACGGTTTAAGAGTCAATTGAGGGGGTTGCCTCTGTCGTTCGGCAACCCTTGAAGGTTGGCTTCCCGGTTAGGGTCCAGCCGTTTGTTCAGCTCTCTTGTCTCTTAAACCATTTTTAAATACTTACTACAAAAACAAAGACTTATTAACCGAAGCGGCCCACCTGGGATATCAGGGTATCCAGGGTTTCATCCTGCGCCGTAACCGCCCGCTGATTGGCCTCGTATGCCCGCAGAGCCTGAAGCATAGCGGACATTTCCATAACCGGATTCACGTTCGAGCGTTCCTGGTATCCCTGAGACACGGCCGCACCGGAGGCCCGGAACCGAGCCCCCGGCGCGGGCGCAAACAGGCTCTCGCCTTCCTTGATCAACATGCCCTGCCCTCTAGGGTTCACCACCGCCAGCCGCCCAGTCTCCACGCCGTCCAGGAAGTACACCCCGTCAGGCCTGACTTCAAATCGCTTGTCGTCAACAAGAATATGCGCCCCCGAGGCATCCAGGACCGGATCCCCCGCCTGGGTCACGAGCCGACCCCGCCCGTCCAGGGCGAAATTGCCCTGCCGGGTGTACCGTCGCCCGCGGAACGTGTCAATGGTAAAAAATCCTTCTCCCTGGAGGGCCAGGTCCATGGCGTTGCCGGTCTGAAGCAGGGCGCCTTGCGACCAGTTCGTCACAACTGCATCAACGAGGGCCCCTTGTCCCCGGCTGCCGATAGCTGGGGCCAGATCGGCCGTAAAACCATTTAAACTGAATTGATGGTCAGAAATACGGTGAAGCTGCTGTACGGGGTGCTGCCGAACCACGGTGGTGTCCCGCTTGAACCCGGTGGTGCTGACGTTCGCCAAATTATTGGCGATCGATTCGTGCCGTATGGCCTCGGCCAACATCCCCGAGGCTGAGGCGTACATTCCAACAGTCATAGCTGGAAGAACCCTATCTCGACATCGCTGATCTGTCAAGGGGGGCGTAGGTTTGCTAGGCTTTTCCTACAACCTGGGAATGGCGATGAATGTCTGCTCGGGCGAGGGTGGGCCCTCCACTGGCGGCTGGCTCCGGGACACGGAGCGCACATAGATGTAGTAGCGCTCCCCCGCAACCACCGTCGCACCCGACACCTGGACAAGACGCACCGTGGTCGACCTGAGCGGCTGGGTGTTGTACCTCACATGCCCTGAGCCCGGCACCGTGGAAACGTAGAGGTTGTACCCTGAGATCTCGCCCGGGGTCGCACGCCAGGACACGCTGATTTCACCTTCCTGCGCCTGCTGCATCAGCTCCGGTGCGACCATCTGCGGTGCGCTGGGGGTCGCTGGGACTTCCGCGGAACGTTCGCTCTCGAGCGGGGGTTGCGTGTTGGTAATCGCGGTCACCACGAAGTAATACGTCCGCCCGTTCTCCAATCCGATGATACGGGCACTGGACAACCCCACCGTGTTAATTTTCCGGTATTCTCCGCCCGGCGACGTCGAAATGTTAATGTTGTAGGCACCGACCATAGGCTCAGGGTTCGGCGTCCACACCAGCTCGACTTCCCCGTCTTTGGGTGTTGCCTTCAACCCCAGCGGCGGGGTAGGCTTGATGCCGCCAGCCATCACCCGGCCAAACCGCAGCGCAAAAGACACCCGGTGAGTATCGCCCAGATTGCCGGAGTGGCCAAGATAGGCGTAGTCCACCTCCCAATCCCGGGCACGGTAGCTGACGCCGGCCGAGTACCGGCCAGGCACCGTGGCGAACCCGACAAAGCCCAGCCGCACGCCTAGGGACCCCTCAAAAAACCAGCCTTCAACTCCGGCCCGTAGCCGGTTGGAGTTGGTCGTGGCTACGGACGGATCCTTGAACGTCTCATAATCCAGCGCCAGGGTAATCCATCGCTCGAACTGGTAGGCCGTACCGACACGCAGAACCGACGGGATATTCTGCTCGACACCAACATCTTCCTTAATGGTCGTGCTTAAGTCCTGCGCTGAAAATCCGAACCGGAGTTCTTTACCGTACTTGGGCAGCGGCAGCCGGTACAGGATCCCCCAATCGAGCCCCATCCCGGTTCCACCCACATCCCTGAACTCTGAGCTGAGGTTGAAGAATTTTACGTTCAACCCGGCGAAAAAGAGCCGGTCCTCGGTCATGGGAGACGCAAACGTGATGAAGTACACATCTTCCTTCAGTTCATCTGGAGAGTCCACGAAATCCCTCCGTTCCCAGGAAATACCCATCATGCCATCTTGGAAAACGGGAAAAACTGCAGACGTAAACAGGTAGAAGATCTTGCCATTGAAAATGGCCGCGTACATCCCGGAGAGTTCAGCACGGGTGAGCTGCCCTATCCCGGCGGGGTTCCAGAAGACCGCCGAGTTTTCGTCACTCACCGCGACAAACGCACCGCCCATCCCAAGCGGCCTGGCCCCTACCCCCGTGACGCCACCCTTTTCGAAGTAGGCTCCCGCGGTTAGGGGGGCGAGAGCCAGCGCCATGAGGCTAGCCGCCACAGCAATCATACGTTTCATGGGGCTCATACATTAATACTATCGCGTTGCGGAAAGAGTTCTAGGCCGCCGCGCGCTAACGTAATACCGGCTGAATCGGCGTGCCATCCAGGGTTACGTTCGCCGCTCGCAGCCATTGTTGCTCATCCAGACGGCCTTCTATCAATCCTCGGGCAACCTCCATCGGGGTCTCCACAATCAGCAGGTGATTCCCATAACGGGCCTGGACCATGAACGATCCGACCGTGGGGCCAACCGCTGCGTAGCTTTGCAACGTCACGTTCTTGATCTCACGTGCCAGGTATTTAAAGATGTGCTGCTGGGTCCGGTACTCTGTGATCAGCGCACCTTCCTCTCCTGCGGGCGGCACCTGCACCCGTAGAATTTGCTCCGGCGCCACACCACGATAGGCGATAGCCGATTCCTTCACGGCCGGCTTCTGCTCCACGACCGTGGCACTTGGCCCGACCGGTGCGGGCAGAACCACGCCGCCGGGCCCAGGTCTGATTTCCTCCTCGCCCTCTAGAGGAAACTCCTCAGCACTCAGCGGTTCCTTGGCGGTCTTCAATTGACCCTTGATGAGCGGCTCAACCACCGCTTTGGTGGCCTCCTCCTCCTTCGCCGTTTCCTCCAGAATCTTGTACAGCAACGTGAGATCCCCACGGCCCACCGGCCCCTCGCCGGGGGTGAACACCCGGATCGACTGCGGAGGGGTCGTCGTTTCCACCCCATCCCGGTTCCTCACCCACAACGTGTAGGTGTAATCGTCATCAAACGCCAGGTTAAACCGATCATCCAGGCCATCCCAAACCAGCCGCTGGGGAGGCGTTCCCTTTCCGGAAAAGGTGCGCACCGGTACCCGGGCGGAATTCTTGATCACCACCGCCCAGGCTTCCAGCCCTCGCTCGTAGTGTGCGGTCAAGGTGAACACCGCCACCTCGCCTCTCTTAGGAGCAAACACGAGCGGTTCGACGGTCACCTTGACGTAGGCCGAAACGACCGGAACCTGCCAGTGATAAGTCAGTTGAACATAAAAACGCGGCTTGTCCGTCGGAAGCCAGATCGGATTTAGTTGAACGTCGGTCGTTTTAAAGATCGGCGTTTCCTTAAGCCCCGCGATGGTGTCCGCGACGCGCAGCTCCGCCGGCAGGGTCACCCCCAGGTCAACATGGGTCTTGAACAGTTTGATCGTCATCCCGAGGGTGTACATCGGCCGCCCCTGGGTAGCAAGGCCAGGAACAGAAACGCCGGCGACATTGACCGGATCCGCGATGATGACCTGAGCATAGTCAGGAAAAGGCGTCGCGTAGCCAAAGCGCAGGGCGCTGTGATGTTCAAAAAACCATTGCTCGAAGCCAAGACGCAACTGGGCTTTGGTGCCCGTGACGAGGGTACCCCGGAGCGCCTGATCGAGATTGAGGGCGACGACACTGCGCTCCCGGGGAATCAGATCGTCAAAACTGACCGCCACCCCCAGCAGCGCCTGCGCAGGCATGAGGGTCTCCGTAATGAGCACTCGTCTCCGTCCCACGACGTTGCGCGCCATGGCGCCAATGCTCACCTCCCGGACGCGGTCTTTGACCGGCAGGGGGATGTTGTAGATCACGCCTGCGTCCACAGCCCATCCAGTCACCTCGTTGACTTGGGCTGCAGGGTTTCTATGCAGAAGATAATCGTAGACGTGATCATCAAGATGACCGTCATGGTTGGGGAGATAATCACCGTCATGGTGACCACCAAAGTCATGCTCCAAGAGAGGATCGTAGAATAAATCGCTGTGAAGGAACTTCACATTAATCCCGAGAGCAGACGTGCGTGCCTTATTGAGCGGCATAACAAAGGTTCCCATGTAAAAATTTTCCTGCCATGGCATCAGGCTTTCCGAATGGAAGGGTCGTACAGCGGCCAGCCCGGCGACCCATGGCTTGAACGCCGTGGTAACCAGTCCCACGCCGCCAGCATACGGGATGGTTTTTACGATGTCCCTGCCTTTGATCCGGCGTTTCCCGAAGGGGCTCCCACTCATGATCCCGAACTGCGTATCCCGCATTTTGATGAGGCCGGCGGGGTTCCAGTATATGCCGGCCAGATCCTCAGCAATGGCCGTGTAGGCGCCTCCCATCCCGATGGCTCGGACCCCGAATCCCACGCCATTCCACGGCTCGCCGAATTCCCGTTCGGGCAGTCCTTGCCCCCACGCTTCTCCCGGAATCCCCAGGCAGACATACATCCCCCCCAACGCCCCGAGCGCACAGGTCACCAGGGCGGAAACCTTCACAGAATGGTGACACAGTATCTGATGTATCCGGTTTGATGCAGTCCGACTTTGCTTAAGACCCACCTCAGGTACAACGGGCACGTTTGGCCGGCACTGGTGGTGGTGTTCCATGGACCCGACAGCGAGGTCGCCCAATACGCGTCCACCGACGTGCCGCCGGATACCCAGACTGCGCCAGGGATGAACACCCCCGATTTCACCGTGTTACAAGGCACCGTGTCCGTCACATTCACGTTAAAACCGGTGTAGTTGCCACAATTAGAAAACGAAATCGTGAAACACACCAGGGTACCGGATTGAGAGCCGGTGAGCGTGGTGCCGTCAATGGTAGTCCCACTCTTCCAGAGCACCATGCACAACTGCGGTGTATCGGTGACCAGCACCCACGCGGTCTGGGAGTTAGGAACGTTGATCGCGTTGATCCCTCCAGGCACCGCTCCTCCAGCACCGCCCGACGGAAGAGCGAACGTCGCCGAGGCAAAGTTGGTCAGCAGCATCCCGGAAGTCACCAAGCCATGCGCTCGATCGCCCACCAGGAGCCCCGCTACCAGCACCGCACACATCAGCGTTCGCTTCATCTCTCTCATCATGCCATTATCCTATCGACAGGAGAAACGTGATGCACCCACTCTTGCCCACGCCCACCGGAGAGGCCACCCACTGAAGGAACAAGCCTGCACCTGACGGGGTCATGTCCGTCAGCGTGGTGTCCAGTGGGCCGTCGGTCCACGGACCATTTGCAGTAGATCCATAAGAGTCCGCGATGGTGCCACCGCTGACCCACGCGCTATACCCCAAGGTCAGCCAGAACGTGTTGTTCGGCAAGCGGTCCTTGATCGTCACATTGAACGCCGTGTTCGCTCCACCGTTGGAAAAGCAAATCAAGTAGGTCACGGTCCCGCCGGCGGTGCCCACCACCGTCGGGGTGTCGTCTTTCCACATGAACATCGCGGGGTTCGCGACCAGGATTTTCGCCGTGGCGGAGTAGGTCACGCTGGTCGTCTGGCCACCGCCCAGATACGTGGCCGAAGCGGCGTTCGTCAGCAGCGTACCGCTCTGCAGGAAGGCAAAAGCTTCCCCCCCACCCAGAACCACCAACGCCACCGTCGCGAGGCTCACGCGGACAAGTTTACCGGTGCGCAAAGTTCATTCCTCCCCCTGCCTTCAATAATACCGCAGATCGGCACCCTGAGTTTAAGCTCACCTTAGCCAGGTCCCTGGATCGCAATTTTCAGGACCTCCCGCTGTCTGTTGCCCGACCGGTCAAAGGCCTCAATCACCACCAGGTACAGCCCCGGTGCGACCAAGCTACGCTGCGAGTTCCTGCCATTCCAGGCGAATGTACCCTTATTACCCGTTTTACCTTTCGGATCCGTCCCTGGCGCGATCTGTTCCGTGGCCTCGTAATTGATCACCAGCTCGCCCGCCAGGTTGTAGATCTTCACCCGGAGGCTCGCGAGATCTCCCGAAGCAATCTGCACCTTATACGTGATCCATATCCGCGCGTTGGGATCATTCTCCAGCGCCGCCCGCGAGATCGGGTTGGGCACCGGCTGCACCGAGGTGATCATCTTCAGCACGCCGTGCGACACCGTCAGGGAGACCGTCACGGTGGCCCTATCACCGTTGGGCGCATAGGAAGTCACCTGCACGAGGTACACCCCGTTGCTCACGATCCGCCCGGTCGTCGCATCGGGACAGATGAGGTCCTTCGCGCTCGGGCAGCTCCGGCCGTACCACACAAGGGTGCCAAGCAGGTTGCCACCAGCATCAAAGAGCCTGATCTCAGCCACCCCTCTCTTGTCCGGATCCGGATTCGTCGGGTCTGGATTCAGCAGCGGCTCGAACGGCGGGTTGGGCTCGAGCGTAATGCTGGCCACACTGGCTGAGATGTTCTTCGTGTCCAACCCCGCGACCAGCTCGCCGACCGAGTTGAAGATGCGCGCGACGATCTTCGTCTGCTTCGCGGAGATCGTGATGATCCGGGACACGATCACCGGGTTGCCGGTCTGCGGATCCACGGACTCGACCACCACAATGTACTCCCCGTTCTGCACATACGTGCCCTCGTCGTTCTGGCCGGCCCAGCTCACACTCCAGGGATCGCCGTTCAGCCTCCGCAGCTCGCAGAAGTTGAACCAGGCGACGTCGTTCTTGCCATCGCCGTCCGGCGAGAAGGCCTCCGACAGAGACGGCTGGCTGGTCGTGCAAGAAACCGTGCTGTAAGGGAAGTCGTAGCTGATCTCGAAGTCGGCCGGCGGCTTGCCCACCTGGAGGGGATCAAACGACTTCACCAGCTCACCCGCAGCGTTGTAGATCTTGATGGTCATCGTGACCGGCGGCGCGATGGGGATCGTCGTCCGGGCAGGCAGGGACGTCTGGACGCCGGGGAAGCACGTGTCAACCCAGGTCGCATACGCCGTGTTGATGACGTCCTGCGGCCCGACGTCCGCTGCGTTTTTGATCAAAGCCTCCACTTCAAAGGTCACTTCCTCGCCCGGCACCATGGTCGAGCCGCCGGTCTTCCTCAGCGTCACCACCAGGCCACCCGTCCCCGTAGAGGTGAAAGCCATCCAGATCGTACTGCCCACGGCGCCATTCACCCGGATGGTGAGGGTGTTCAGGTCCACCGTCGTCGTGTCGCTCGGTAGCGTGTCAACAATCTCAACGTTGGACGCCGTCCGGCTTCCCGGGGCGATATCGTTCTTCACCGTCACCGTGTACTTGATGGTGCTTCCCGCACTCGGCGCCGGGTTGCGCGGCGAGTAGTCCTTCGTCACAACTAGATCCGGAGCCGCCGTGTCAAGCAAGAAGCTCGCCATGTCAGTCTCTGACACGGTGTTCAAACACACATCGCGCGCTTCGGCGTACACCACGTTCGATATCGACGTCACCGCGGTCGGCGAGCACACGATGCCCACCGTTCCACTCACCATGAACGTGTAGCTCACCCCCGGTATCATGTTCAGCGGCGCGCTGTTACTCCACACATACCGGGCCCCACCACCCGGCACATCCGTCACCACCGGCGCGCCGAACTCTGGCGGAGCCTGAGTGGTCTGGCTTAGGAGCATTGCCGGCACCGTGTCCCACACAACCAGGTCGGTCACCGTCGCACTCCCCGTGTTCGTCACCACGATGGTGTACGTCAGCGGCCCACCCACACTCGGCTGCGCCGGCGACAGGGACTTCGTCACGCTGATGCCCAGCAATGGCCCCGGCAGGGAGATAACCCTGTCGACGCTCGTGATGATCCGCATAGAGGTCAAACACACGTTCTCGGTCGCCGCCACATACACCGAGTTGGATACCGCACTCGCCACACACACCACCCCCACCGTCCCATCCACCGTGAACGTGTAGCTCGTCCCCGGGGTCATGTTCAGCGCGCTGGCGCTCCACACATACCGCGTCCCGCTCGCCACATCCGTCGGCCCCGTCATCGTGAACCCGGCTGGCGCCGGCGCCGTCGTCTGGTACCGGATCACCGGCGACACCGTATCCACCACCGTCAGGTCATTGATCGTCGTCTCGCCCGTATTCCTCACCACGATGGTGTACGTCACCGGATCGCCCACCTGAGGACTCGGCGGTGACAGGGTCTTCACGACCGTGACCGACGTCACCGGCGGCTGAATCACTGCGCTCACCGTGTTCGTGACCAGCGCTATCGTATCGCAGACGCTGACCGCGCTGATGTCGGCCGCGTTCAGCACCGTCACCGCCGTGCACACCCCCACCGTCCCCGTGATCGTGAACGTGAAGCTCGTCCCCGGCGTCATGGAAAGCCCCGCCCCGCTCCACTCGTACCGCGTCCCCCCCGCCACCTGCACCGGCGCCAACGCCGTGAACCC
>CAZPLZ010000076.1:0-15157 GCA_964587525.1 uncultured bacterium
CTACGATGGCATTTTCTGAATCCTTGATGGGCATAAGACGCGATGAGTACCACAACTTTCCCATGGGTGAATACCCCGACTCCCCGGGAGCAAACTCCCCCGGAAGGCCCCAGACCCAGTCGTACTCCACAACTTCGCCCCTTAAGGCCCTGCCGACTGCGTCCTCGTGAATCTTCCCTCGCTGTTCGCCGATGGCTTCACAGGGCGTCTTTCCAACGTGCCATTGACGTTGCCTGTCCCTTTGCGGTGTGGTCGGGTCGAACCACTCGACTTGCCGTCTCGAAGTGTCATAGACGATGATCCGGTCGAATGTCGCTTCAACTAGGGCCCGGAATTTCTCCTCAGCTAGCGAACGTACGGATTCTCGTACTGCGGTAGGACGCTTGTATCCCACATTCCAGCGCCACCGTGCCAGAAGCGCTCCAATTCCCAGGCCGGCACCCAGTGAACAAACGGCAACGAGGGTTGCGGTCAACACAACAGTCTCACCTCTACCCCGGTATCACAGCTCTCCAGCCCCCGCACGCCCTTGCATTGTTACATTCTACACCCTCTTCATAAATTGCAACTCGTGTATCACGAGGGGACTGGCAAGGGTCGCTCGCACCCAATGAAAAACGAGGGAATGCATAACACCCAACCTACCAAATCTTGTTGTTGAGACTTCGCAAGATCAAACACCTGCTCTGAACCCTAAGATTATCGTTTGTCCCAACGCATGGCCAACATTTCAGGGAATGCACCCCAGCGATTCGGACTAAGGCTTGAGCTTGTTGGTGCCGCATACCATGAAGGCAGCCTTGGCCCAGGTGTGGCTGGTGTCCAGCACGGAGGCATCCCGGTAAGTGCTGATGAACGCCCAGCGGTCTTGGCCGGAGGCGTTGGGAAATGAAGCGTGCAGGGTAAGGTCATGAAAGAACACGGCAGTGCCCGCCCGGGCTGGAACGACCACTGCCTTGGACTCGTCGATTTGATCAGGCCGCACGCGGTGGTCAAAACCCTTGCCATCGGCCGCGCTGCCGTCGTGGGTGACGATGTTCCGGTGACTGCCCGGTATCACTTTCAGACAGCCGTTCTCTAGCGTTGCGTCATCCAGCGCGATCCAGACCGAGGTCTTGTGCGCGCCATGCCAATAATGCCAGTCCTGGTGCCAGGGCGAGCCGAAATCCATCCCGGCTGCTTTGAAAACCACCTTGTCGCTCAGAAACTCCACGTCTGGGCCAATCACCTGCTCCAGCACCCTCACCATCCGGGGATCCGCGTTCGCCCGTTGGAACACCTTGCTGCGGGCTGACAGCCCGACCCACACGCCGTGTGACCGGCCAGCGTCGCCGCCTTCGGCGCGCACCTCCTCCAGCACCCGGAGGATTTCTTTCTTGAATCCCGCAGCCTCCTCCACGCTGAACAGCCGCTCGACCACCACAAACCCATCCCGTGCGTAAGCCTCCCCCTCTCCCTTTCCCTCTCCCCCAAGGGGGGAGAGGGGAGGGTGAGGGGGCCGAGTCCGCGAGGTCATGGCCGGTGACACCTTGACTTCTACTTCGCCTTGAGCCGGTAGGCGTAGAGGTTGTAACCCACTTTCCGGCTGGCGGCCACGGTTTCCGGGTAAGGAGTGTCCACGATATCCAGGAAACCGATCTGGTAGTTCTCCCCGTCCAGCTCCCGGCCGGTGGTGGCCTCATCCATGTACTTAAACCAGTGGCATCCCACGAACTGGGGATGGCGCAAGACGCCACGGACGTATTCTCGGTACATCCGTGCGCGCTCCTTTTGGTCTTTGACCAGGACCAGCCCCGGGTGGAACTGACCCCGGTCCAAAGCACCAAAATGAAACTCGCCGATGATCAGCGGGGTGTCAGCCCCGCCGGGAAACTTGAAATGCTCCATCGACCGCCAGTAGAGGTTGTAGCTGACCACGTCGCAGTATTTCATCGCGATCTTGGCCACCTGATCGTTCACCCACGCGAACCGGCATCCCAAGTACAGGTTTTTTGGAGCCACTTCTTTCACCGCGTCCCGGCAGACTTGGAAGTATCGCTCCGCTGTTTTCGCGTTGAAGGCCAGCAGATCCTCCCGGGCTGCTTTCTTATCCGGCGCCTCGCGGTGGTTGAGCAGTGCATCCCACGATTGGTGCTTGGTACCCCAGGTCTTGTTGAGCTTACGAATCGTCTTGTACTTGGCCTTTAAATCTTTGATAAAGACCTGCTTGGCCTTCTGATCGGGAGGTGATGTTAAGGCGGCGACCGCCAATGACAGCTCGTCCCCCCAGGAGATCTCGTTGTCCACGAAGTATCCGATACACCACGGATCGCCTGCGGACTTGTCCACCTCTTTTTGCATGCGCGTGCGCAACTGCTGCTCGAAGTCGAGATCAAAGACATCCCGGAACTGCTGCCAGTACCCTTCGCTGCCTTGAAGGATCGGGCCACCAAAGTGCACGGCCACGACATACGGCGTTTTGCTCTTAAGATAAATATTTCCATCGGACCAGTTGGCGATCGTGTTCATCCCCCAGCTCCGCAGCCGGCGATGTGAGGTCTCGGAAAATTTCTCCTTCCAGTTATCGCCGTACTTCCGCTTGACGTTCGCTCCTGAAAAGTTGAAACATTGCGGTCTCTTGCCTTGGTAATGGCCATGGACGACGTGCCCTGCCTGGTAATGAAACCCTTTGAAGTTTGGATCATCCCTCCCCGGGAGGTTCTGGAACCAGTTCTCCCGTTCATCCACCGGAGTGCCGTCCCAGGCGCCGACGCAGTCAATCCCGTGGGAGAAGAAGAGCTTCCCCTCCGGGTCCACCAGCCACCACTTCCCCTCGTGTCTCGCGGGGTAAAAATACCCCGTGGCCGGAAGCCGAGGGCCTTTCCGCCAGCCGCCATACTTGTTCCAGCCCTTGGGGCCAGCGTGGCGGGCAAGATCCCTAGCCTCTCTTTTTCTGTGGCGAGCGAGGTCAGCCGCCTTGTGCGTCTTGCCCGGCCAGTCCTTGTGAATGTATTGCCCATAGGTATCGATGAACGGGAAGAAATCATCCTTGAGGGCGGGCGCGGTGTAAGTTCCATAGGCGTGGATGTTATCGATCTCGAACCGGTGGTCTTCCTTGGGCTTGGGAACAAAGATGAGCATCTGAGTGACATTGGCAGGGTCAATAGACTGCCAACCCTCCATGGCACCCCCTGGATACCCCCGCATCCCGAAGAGTCCCATCTCCTCCGATACCCGCCGGACGAGCCGGATCGCCAATGTTTTCTTTTCACCGGGCTGGAAATCGAAGATTTTTTGGACGCAGTTCCTGTTGCCATCGGCGCCGGGATTATCGATCCGGACCCCCACTTGAACCACGTTGGTGCCGGCATTCTTGACGTCCAAACCGATGCTTTCGTAGCGGGAAAGGTCCCAGTGGTCCGCGGGAGGTTTGAGGGTGATGCCAGGCCAGTCCTCGTGATGAAAGGTCTCCATGCGCAGCGCAGACCCGGACGGCCGCTTGGCTTTCGACACCTTAACATCCCGCGCTTCGACCTTGTTGAAGTCGAACCCGTGATCAAAGTTGAACAATATCTCTTCTCCGTGAGCCGGATTCATCAGCGACAACACGCCAACGAGGAGCCACACCGGCTGCAAAGTCCGGCGTCTCCCTTGGCCCTGTACCATTGGTCCACCTCCTTTCCGTGAGGCCGGCTTGGCCACATGCGGCGTTTCATCATACCCCACCCAACTTCCCCCAGGAGTCCGGCATCCCGTACACTGTTCAATAATGAACCGCCGGCCACACCTCGTGTTCTTCAACCCCGACCAGTGGCGAGGCGACACCCTGGGCCACATGGGGAACCGCGCCGCGGTCACCCCCAACCTGGACCGGTGGGTCGCCTCCGACGCGGTCTCCTTCCGGCACGCCTTCTGCCAGAATCCGGTCTCCACGCCGAGCCGCTGCTCGTTCATGACCGGATGGTACCCGCACGTCTCTGGACACCGCACCATGTACCACATGCTGCGCGCGCATGAGCCCTGTCTGCTCAAGACCCTGAAAGATTCTGGCTACTTCGTGTGGTGGGGCGGCAAGAATGACCTCGTGCCAGGGCAGCACGGGTATGACGCCTACTGCCACGTGAAGCACAAGGCCAACACGCCACGCCCGCCGTACACCCTGCGCCCCAATCTGCACTCCTACAATGACTGGCGGGGCAAACCGGACAGCGACACGTACTACTCGTTTTTTCATGGGAGGCTGGACAAGGGCGGGGAGGACATCTATTACGACGGCGATTGGGCGAATGTGTTGGGCGCGGTTGATTTCATCAAACAAGCGCCTAAGGACCAACCTTTCTGCCTCTACATTCCGTTGGGCTATCCCCATCCCCCCTATGCCGTGGAGGAGCCGTGGTTCAGCATGATTGACCGGGCCAAGCTGCCGCCGCGCATCCCCGCGCCGAAAGACTGGACCGGCAAGCCCAGCCTCAACAAGGGCATCTACGAAGGTCAGAATCTCAAGGGTTGGACGGAGGACCGGTGGACCGAGCTGCGCGCCACGTACTACGGCATGTGCGCTCGGGTGGACCATCAGTTCGGGCTTGTCCTGACCGCGCTGCGCGACGCCGGACTCTATGATGACACCGCCGTGTTCTTTTTCTCAGACCACGGTGACTTCACCGGAGACTACGGGCTGGTCGAGAAGACTCAGAACACCTTCGAGGACTGTCTGACGCGGGTGCCCTTCCTCATCAAGCCGCCGCGGCAGGTTCCGGTGAAGCCGCGGATCAGTGAAGCGTTGGTAGAGCTCGTAGATTTCCCGGCCACCGTGGAAGCGCTGGCTGACATCACGCCGCCGCACACGCACTTCGGCCGGTCGCTGCTGCCGGTGCTGGCCGGCGAGACCGACGAGCACCGCGACGCGGTGTTTTGCGAGGGTGGCCGCCTGCACGAGGAGGAGCACTGCATGGAGAAGGCCAGCACCTCATTTCAGGAACCAGGCGGGCTCTACTGGCCGCGTATGGCCATGCAGTACAGCGAGGGCCCCGAGCACACCAAGGCGGTCATGTGCCGCACCAAGGACATGAAATACGTGCAGCGGCTTTACGAGTCAGACGAGCTGTACGACCTGCGTCAGGATCCCGGGGAGACGCGGAACTGGATCCAAGAGCCCGCGATGGTCAAGAAGCTAGCCGCGCTCAAGGAGCGACTTCTGAAGTTCTACCAGGAAACCACAGACGTCGTCCCGCACGACTTGGATCGCAGGGGTTAACTATGAACCGTGATGATCTAAGGCGAAAACTGGCCCGCCTTCCCTTTGCCACAAAGATCAGACTCGCTTTCAGGATGATGGAAGCCGCCCGCTCCTTGCGAAGCCCTCGTATCAAAAGTCAACGTCCTTCACTCCGTGGGTTCGCAAGCTCAGTCCGGCCCTTGTCACGCCCTTTGTCCATCAAGTAAAAAACCAGCGATCAGTCTTTGGTGTAGGGGCGACCTGTGACCTTCTCGTACTTCCGTTGCAGGTCCGGGCGGCGCTCCAGGTTGAGGCGGATCGTCTGGTTGACCTCGTTGGCGATCGCCCGCATGGCGGCTTCGGGGGTCATGAGCTGGTTTTCCACCTCGCCGACTTTTTCGTCGAGCCAACGGCCGATGATCTGAGCGTCCATAAAGGGACTTAAGTCCAGCGGCCTTGACCGCTTCATCGCGTCCACAAACGTCTGATGGAACGCGGGGTCCTTGACCGCGGCGTTGACCAGGTCCCGTCCGGTCCGAGCATGCCGGGGATTGGGAGGCAGCGAGTCGCCGTCCTGCGCGATCAACTGGTTGTACTCCTGGCTGGCCAGGTATCGAAGGAATTTCAACGCCTCCCTCCACCTGGGGCTTTTCTTGTTGATCGCGGCTGCGCGGGATCCGCACACGCCGGATGACGGACGGCCCCCGACCCGCGGGAGCGGAGCCGCTCCCAGAAACCCCGCGATCTGGGGATAGTTGGGCACCTGCACGATAAACCACCGTCCGATGTACATCATTGCGGCCTTGCCGCTGGAAAACAGGTTCAAGCCGAAGCTCCCCCACCCGCCCTGGGACGAAACCATCGCGAGTTGCGCGACGGTGGGCACCACGCGATGGACGAACATGAGGTCGTGGTAAAGCTGCATGGCCGCAATGGCCTCCGGCGAATCCAGCGCCGATCGCAGCCCATCCGGGGAAAAGAGACGCGCACCATGCCCGATCAGGAGGTCCTGGACAAACCATAGCCCGTACCAGTTGGCCACGGCGAAATGCGCCTCCCCGCTCTTGGAGGGATTCTTGAAAAGCTGCTTGCCGGTCTCGATAAAATCCTCATAGGTCCAGTCCGGTTTGGGATACGGAACGCTGTGGTCGTCGAAAATCCTCTTGTTGTAAATCACAGCGTTGGCCCATACATTGCAGGGGAACCGGTACTGTTTTCCCTCCACCAGGAGTGCAGGTTTGATAGCCCGATAGGTCTGATCCGGCCCGAAGCCCATCTCCGCCGCATACGGCGTGAGATCCAGGAGCACCCCTGCCTCGACGAGGGTCGCCATCGACGCTTCCCCGATGTCGATGATGTCCGGCCCGGTCCCGGTGGCGCACTGGACGATCAGCTTGGTCTGATCCCCTCCCAATCCGGGGTCCACGACCACCTTCAGGCCCGGATTCAGCCTGGCGAACCCCGCCGTCTGCATCTTCCGCGCCGGGTTGGGGTCCGTAGCCCACCGCAGGGGCACAAGCTCGCCGCGGCCCGGCCGATCCAGCGTCACCTCGGCGATCGCATAGAGCACCACGGCCAGAAACAGGAACGCGCCAAAAACCGGCCTCACCCCTTCACCCCGCCGAGCTGCAACCCCTTAACCAGGTGCTTTTGGAACATCACGAATACGATGATCAGCGGAACGACATTCATCACCGTGGCCGCCATGATCAGCTCGGTCTGCCGCCCGTAGCTGGAATCCAGCGCCAGCATCCCCACCGACATAGGAAACAACTGCTCGTCATTCAGCATGATCAGCGGCCAGAAGAACGACTGATACGCCCCCAGGTAGGTGATGATCGCCAGGGCGATCAGCCCTGGACGGGCCAGCGGCATGATCACTTCCCAGAAGGTCTGCCAGTGGGTAGCCCCATCCATGGAGGCCGCCTCATCCAGCGATGGCGGGATGGAGAGCATGAACTGGCGCAACAGGAAGGTCCCGAATGCGGTGAAGGCCGCCGGGATGATCAAGCCATGATACGTGTTGAGGAAGCCCAAGCCAACCATGATCTGGAAGTTCGGGATCATGGTCACCACGCCGGGGATCATCATCGTGGCCAGATAGAGTAGAAAGACCGTGTCTCGTCCCCGCCAACGCATGCGGGAAAAGGCGTAGGCCGCCATGGCGCTGGTCAGCACCTGAAGAAGCGTGACGCACAGCGCCACGAAGAGGCTGTTGAAATACCACCGGCCGAACTTGAGCTCCAGCTTCTTTCCCGTCACCGGATCAGGGATCCTGTCCAGCACGATCAGGTAGTTGCGCGTCGTGGGTTCCTCCGGGACGATTCGCGGCGCCTCCACTTCCTGCCGGGGCTTGAAGGACATACTCACCATCCAGACGAACGGGATGGACATGGTGAACCCGATCAGACAGAGCGCCAGAAACCGCGCCGCAAGTTGAACGTGCTTGCGCTTCATCAGCCGACCTCGAGGTCCTTGCCGAATTTCCAGTTGATGGCTGTGGCGACAAAGATCATCGCGAACAGCACCCAGGAAATCGCCGACGCGTAGCCCAGATCCAGATCTTGGAACGCCTTGTTGTAAATGTAATAACTGAGCGTAGTGGTGGAGCCCGCCGGCCCCCCGCCGGTCATGACCCGGGCCTGTTCGAACCCGCCCTGGAGCCCACCGATGATGGACATGACCGAGATAAAAAATGTCGTGGGTGCGAGCTGCGGCCAGATCACGTGGCGGAACCTTTTCCAGGCCCCGGCGCCATCCACGTGCGCGGCATCGATGAGCTCTTGCGAAACGTTGGAGAGCCCAGCCAGGTACAGCAGCATGTTGGTACCCCCGATCCCGATCCAGAACCCCATGAAGATGAGCGCCGGCTTGGCCCACGCGACACTGGCCAGCCACTTGGGCGGATCGAACGGCAGATGCATCGCAGCCATGAGGACGCCAAGGGACATATTGATGGGGCCGGTATCCGGGTTGTAGAGGGCTTTCCAGAGGATCATCAGCGCCACCCCGGCGGTGAAGGTGGGCAGATAAAAAATCGTCCGGAACGCCATCACGTTGAACCACAACCCCAGCGCCGCCATGGACCAGAGGAGCCCCCCCAGAAGCGCCACATTCGGATATCCCATGCTCCACACCACCGCAAGGGTGACGCAGCCCCCCGCCAGGCACAGTCCGGCCCCCGCCCCCCGCAACCGGGCGCTCACCGAGGGAAAGCTATCACTCAGCAACATCGCCAGCGCCAGCGACCCGGCAATGGAGAAGGGAATGCCCAGCATGAGGTACACCGTGTTGTAGAAGAACTTCCAGAACCGGAGATCCCGGGGTTCGTACGCGTCCCACATCGGGACGTGGAACAGCCAAAGCCCCAGTGCACCCGCCGTGACCGCGATGGCGGGCGCCATTCCTAAGCCGAGCTTCCACTCCCCTTCCCGGAGCAGGACGGCAACGCCGCACCCAATGCCGATGAGCCCAGCGATAACCAGGCCCTGTCCCCCATCGAACACGAACCCAAACCCGGCGGTGCACAGCCCAACGGCGGCTAGCACCACTCCGCCAGGTCTAACACCCCGCCACTGAGCCACGTTGGCCCAGAGCGCAGTCACTAACCCTATCGCGAATACAACCGCCGCGAGAAAGTATCCCCAGCACACTCCGGCATTGCCGTCGGCCAGCGGGCGGACACCCAGCAGATCGTTGAAGTTGCGCAGCCCCAGGAACGAAAACTCCACCGCTGGCTTCAAACTCCAATTGGTAAACGCCATCCAGAGGGACAGGAGCACCGGACCGAGCGTGAACATCAGAAAACCGAGCAGGTTGGGCAGGAGAAAACCGAGCACGGTTGTCCCAATTCCTTTGCGCTTCCTCACCCCGCTACATTGACGTTTCACGCTTGGAGCCGTCAAGAGGCCCTTGCTGCTTAATTCTCTGCCATGCACGATGACTGTTTGACTGTTCATCCATGTCAGGTTATGCTCTGGACATGTTGAAGCGCGTTCGATTCATGGTCTTGGGGGCGCTCGCGCTCCTCGCATTCACCGGATGCAACACCAAGCCGAAGCCAGCGACCCAGGAGACTGCCCCTGAAACCAAGGCGGCTGCCCCGGCTGCTGAACCGACCGTCAAGGAAGTCACCACCACATCTGGTCTCAAATACACCGATCTGGTTGTCGGTACCGGCCCGTCACCGCGACCGAGCCAGATCGTCGTCGTCCATTACACCGGCTGGCTCACCAACGGCAAGAAGTTCGACAGCTCGGTGGACCGGGGGGAACCCTTTCAGTTCCCCCTCGGCCAGGGCCGGGTCATCAAAGGCTGGGACGAGGGTGTGGCCACGATGAAAGTCGGGGGCAAGCGCAAGCTGGTCATCCCGCCGAATCTGGGCTACGGCACCCGCGGTGCGGGCAGCGCGATTCCCCCCAACGCGACGCTGATTTTCGAGGTGGAACTGCTCTCTATAAAATAAGGCCGGGGTTCATGCCAGGTGCATCACATAAGCGGATCAGGCTTCATACAGCACCTTCCCTTCCGCCACCACCTGCGAAAGAAACGGGCTTCCCTCCGCGATCATCTGGGAATATTCCTCCGGCGTGTACACCAGAACATCAACGGCAGGGAGATCCCGGGGAATAAACGGCACGACGTCGGCCAGCCGATCCACAAACGACCGCGTGGTGGAGGTTACAACCACGATATCTAAATCGCTGCAATCCTCCGCTGTTCCCCTAGCAGCCGATCCAAACAAGATAATTTTCTGGGCTCCATAGCGTCTTAAACCATCGACAAGCCGGGTAAGCTGTTGTTCACGCAGGGCAGTTGACGCAGCCATCGAGTTCTACACCAAATAATACCCTATCCGGTTGAAAGATGTTCTAGAATCAACACACCATGGCCGCCGACCCGATTGCGCTGTTCCACCGGTGGTACGCGCAGGCGCGCCGCGCCCGCGCCCCGCGGTATGACGCCATGGCGCTGGCCACGGCGGACCGCCGTGGGGGGCCATCAGTCCGGTTTGTGCTCCTCAAGCAGGCCGACGCCCGTGGGTTCGTCTTTTACACCAATGCCCGGAGCCGAAAAGGCCGGGAGCTTCGTCGGAACCCCAAAGCCTCGCTCGCCTTCTACTGGGACAAGACTGGCAGGCAGGTGCGTGTCGAGGGCAGGGTGGTTAAGGTGTCTTCGGAGGAAGCAGACGCTTACTGGGCGATCCGGCCGAGGATGAGCCAGCTCGGTGCCATAGTCTCGCAGCAGTCCGCTCCCCTCTTAGGGCATATCTCGCTGATGGGTAAACTTGCGAAACTCCTGATCAAATATGCCGGCCGTAAAGTCCCGCGGCCCGCAGGGTGGACCGGTTACCGGATCATTCCCCAGACCATCGAATTCTGGACCCACCGAGCCCACCGCCTGCACGAGCGGGTGCTCTTCCGGAGGTTTCGCCGGGGCTGGACCCGGCAACGGCTGCAACCCTAACCGGCTAGTTGAGTTTGGCGAGCTGGCCAGTGACGGCAGTGAGCTGGAGGCGCAGCTCGGTGGAACCAGGGTTTAATGCGAGCAGACGGTGGAGCACACGGATGGCGCTGATCCAAGCCTCCCGTTGCAGATAACTGCGGTAGAGATTGTTCAACATGCGGGCCAACGTAGCTTTGGTTGTGGTCGCTTGAAAATGCGCCTCGATCAGTGCCACGGACTGGCCGGTGGCCATGCCCACCAGCCGCGCGCATTCCTCCTGATTAAGGATCCGGCCTCCTCCAAAAGGATCAACCAGCAGTCTCCCTTTCGACGTCTCCCATTTGATGATGTAGTGGCCAGGTAGGCCCACGCCTGCAAAAGGCCACCCGAGCTGCGTGGTGATGTCCAGCCAGATCGCAGACAGCATGATCGGGAGACCGAGGCGGCGGTCGAGAATCTCGTTAAGCAAGCTATTCCGGGGATCGTCGTAGTCCTCAGCGTTGCCGCGAAATCCTTCTTCCTCAACGAGGACGGCCCGCAGCGCCTCGGCCTGTTCCGCCGAGGACCGCGGAGCCAGCCGATCCACCCGACGGGCAAGGGCATCCATCCGACCGAGGCAGAGTTCAACATTAAGATCCGGGCAGTGATCACTCGCAAACAGGAGCGCCGCCTCGGCAAGCCGGATATTGCTGTCGTCTTTTTGGACGAGCTGGTCAAATGGATGATTCAGTTTCACCTTCACCACCAGCTCTCCACGCTCTTGGGGGGCACCAGCCACCAGAGTGCCAGCGTCGTCGAACCGAAAAACAACGAGAGCCAAAAGAGTAGCGCTGGCGAAACGTCAGGGTACAGCGTGGCAGCGATGAGGCGCACCAGGAACGGCCCCTGGTCATAGGCCAGCTCCCCACTGTGCTCAAGCAACCAGAACTCTAGATCGGTCAACGGGCAGGGACGCCCGACGAGGGCAAAGGCCAGGAGGGTCAGGAAGCCGGCCAGATGGGTCAGGCGAAACAGCCGGTGCCGCGCCCACCGTGCCCTGAAGAGCGCGCCCAGCACGATGGCCCACCATCCGAGCACCATGTAGGTCGCGAACGCCAAGTGCACCGCGGCAACAGTTTTTGCGGTGCACCAATAGATCAACACTCCTTTACAGATCGTTACTGCTGAACTTTGCCCTTGATGATCCGGCGGAAGTTCTTTCCCATGGGCGGAGTGCAGACGAGGTACGCTTCGGCGACGGAACTTTCAAGCTCGAACCAATGCGCAGCGCCCTTCGGAACAAAGAACACATCACCAGAGGTCACTTTTGTGGACTTACCACCGAGGTGCATGGTTCCCTTCCCTGAGAGCAACACAACTGTGAGTTCGTTGTTATCGTGCACGTGCAAGGGCTCCGACTTCGTGGTGCGCAGGAGATGGTAGCTAGCCTGCTCTGTAGTTCGGAGGGTGCGTATGACCTTCTCTTTAGCCAATTCCTCTTGCGTCCAATCGATCCGGGAGATGATCCGATCGGGCGTGACAATCTGAGGTGTCCCACAACCCCCAATTACCGCAGCGCCCAACGCGAGCGACACCAGGTAAGCCGATCGACTATCCATACGCGTCATGAACATCACCCTCCTCCGTGATGCCACCTCACTATACGCTCGATCGCCTAGACATCGCAGCAATTTCTATCCGCCCCCTCCCGACATGGATTTATGAATAGACTTGGAGAATGGCATTTGAGAGAATCATGTCGGTTTCGGCTGGATGCATCTCTAACTACCACAAGGGAGGCAAAGGGCATGGCTGATGGAACGATAGCCGTCAATGGCGACGAAGTATTAAAGATTCTCTGGATCGCCACCGTCCTGGCATTCATGATTGAGCGAGCGCTGGCGGTCATTTTTGAACACAGGCTCTGGTTCGCAGCGAGGGATCGATTTCATCTCAAAGGATTCAAAGAAGTGATTGCAATCCTGCTGGCCTACGGCCTCTGCGCCTGGTCGAAATTTGACATCCTCGCGCTGATGTTCCACAAGGACTCCGGCCAGCTCAGCCTGATCCTGACCGCGCTGATCGTCGCCGGCGGCAGCAAGGGCGCGATCAAGCTCATGCAGGATTTCCTCGGCATCAAGAGAACCATGGAAGGAACCGCGAAACCCAAGACCGGAAAAACCTGACGCCGGCGGCGCTCACGGACCAGGACGAACCGATCTCACGTCCTGGGCACCCAGCGCCGGAGCCAACTCTGCCACTCAATCTTGATGACGCCCTTCAAGAGGCCGGAAACCAGCTCAAACATCAGAATGACGAAAATCGGCGGCAGAAAGTAATAAATCAAGGGCTCTTCGATTGGGATGCCCCACACCAGGGGTCCGAGGATACGATGCTCATTGTAGACCCAGTGGCCGCGCATAATCGAGTTGTGTTCGACCGGGATCATGATCACCTCGAACACCAGCACGGTCAGCGTACAGGCCATCCAATAGACGCGGTGCTTGACAGTCTGGTAGATCGGAACCATGACGAGGATGAACGGAACGGCCAGCAACGCCCATGCCGGCCACTTTTTCCCCCGGGCGTACGTAGGAACGCCACTGCTACGCCGCGAAATACGAGGACGTTCGCGTGCCAGCTTAGGCATGTCTATAGCTTCCTGCGCCGCGTGCGGCGGCGCCTGACCCTACGGGGAGCGGCGACACGGCTCCTGTCGAACCGCTGCATCACCCAGTACACGCCAAGAACAAACGGCGTGGCGCCGAACCAGAATGTGAACTCCTCGATTGGCGCACCCCATAACTCAATGCCGAGCAGTGGATCGTACGCCTCGGAAAAACTCCAGACGTCAGCCCAAAGATAGACATATTCCATGGCGAACGTCACCACCGCCATGATGGCGCATACGATCCAGAACCCCTTCCGCTGAAACCGGTCCAGCCACTTCCATCGGTACAGGAGCAAGGCTACGCCGGGCACCCAGAACAAGAAGACGCAGGTCAGGAAATACAGGGGCAAGAAAGATTAGTCCTTTTCAGAGCCCGGGGCCTGCCCGGGAGTTCGGGTCACTGGCGGCACGCCCCCAGGTACAGATGAGGCAGCGGGCAGGAGAAGATCGAACGTCGTGCCGAACCCCTCGGTGCTGTGAACGTTAACAGCTCCACCGTGATCCTCCACGATCCGTCTGACGATGGAAAGCCCGAGCCCCGTGCCAGCGGCCCGACTGGTCATGAACTTGTCGAAAATCTGCGGCAATTTATCCGCCGGGATGCCGCTGCCGTTGTCACGCAGGGACAGCACGGTCTGCGCGTTCCGCTCGCCCATGTTGATCTCGATCTTGAGCGGCCGCTGGACGCTACGGTTCTGAACGGCGTTATCCAGAAGATTCACCAGCACTTGATGCATGGCATCCCGATCGCACATCAGCATTCTGGAATCCATATGCCCGCACTCCACCTGAAATTCAATATTACGGCGTCCATATTTTAACCTTGTAAACTCAACGCCGCGATCAACGATAGTTTTGATATTGCAGAGCTCGTAATGGTACTGCCCCCGTTTTTCCTTCGCGTAGGCGAGGACACTTTCGAGCAAGTCGTTGATGCGGTGCAGTTCCTGCTCGCTGGTTTTCAAGTGATTAAAGGCCGTCTGTTTTTCCGAGCCGGTTAACCGTCTTATCACCTCCTCGGCATACCCAATGCTGAGGGAAATGGTAGTCAGGGGAGTGCGGATCTCATGAGAGATGATCGAAAGGGACGTCCCAAGTTCGGTTTTGTGCCGCTGGGCAGCCATGAGCATCTCTTGTCTACTGAGTTCCTGGACAATTGGATTTGCTTGGATGGAAAGATAGATATATGTGAACAAAATGAAGATTTGCACGGAACAGAGAATGCCGATGAACACTGGATAGTTACGCGGGCTCCAGCCTGCAATCGCCATCCTTGAGTCCACCAAATGGAAAACATGACGAGAAAGAGACCCATGGCCGCAAACCCATAGCTGATGGTGATGCGTTTGTTGAAATCAGTAAAGTACACGCTGAAAAATAACAGAGGGATCAGGATGAGAAAAGGACTAACCAGCAATCCCGTAAAGTACACGCCGGTACAAATCGCAAGGAGATCAATGGCCAGCATCATGTAGGACGCAACGACATGTCTTTTCATCACCGTAATGAATGTGTGGAACACCACATTTGCCAAGAGCACCGTGGCACTGCATGCCAGCAGGACATGTTTGTTAATCGGCATAGGAATATTGCTCGCAAACAGCACGACCAAAATCACGTTGATATACCGCACAAAGGCTCCTAACTGAGCCTGCCTGTAAGTGAAAGAACTCACCGTGTAAGACTCTTCGGGCCTTGCTTGGCCAACCCTTGCTCCAGATATTGAAAGAAGTAAGAGACAAATGGGAAAGCCACGGGATAACCCACCATCACCATAGTTGGGGGAAGGTAAGACAGTTGTCCGAGTAAGAAACGAAACGCACCCCGTTTGAACTGGACCGGAGAACAAGGGTAGTCTGAGCCCAGCC
>CAZPLZ010000077.1:0-14956 GCA_964587525.1 uncultured bacterium
AGCGGCTGTCCGGGGGGGCGGGACACCATCGGCTGGGGGACGAACATAGCGCGGCCTTTGGCCGCCCTGCGCCAGGGGGAAGCGGGCATCACCGGCTGGAGTGGGACGGGCTCAACGAGCAGGGCTCGCCAGCGGCAGTGGGAATCTATCTGTACGTCATTGAGATCCCAGACGAGAGCGGCGGGAAACGATTCGTCAAAGGCAAATTCGGCCTGATCCGATGAGTGCCAAAAGCAAAGGAGACGAAAAAAATCTTCAGCCTTGAATAGGAAAGAGATGTAAAAGGCGGAAAATTTAGGTGTACGGTAGGATTATTATAGTATGGCGCACACCCGCCTGATTTTGTCCCTCATCTTTTTGATCCCGCTTGCTCCGCCAGTGGCGCGGGCTGTTGGCGGGCCCGGGAGCGCGTTTGGTGAAGGCTTAAGGCTCACCAACACCGCCTGGGCCCTGGGGATGAGCGAGGCGATGGCGGCATCGGCGGAGGGGGTGAGCGCGCTTTCGCTCAATCCCGCCGGCATCTTGGACGGCACCCTGACGACCCTCCATATCACCCATACGTTTTTCGTGGAAGACCTGGCGGAGGATTACTTCGCTTATTCCCAGCGCCTGCCGTTCGGCTCGGCGATCGGGATGAGCGTGCACGGCCTCTATGACAGCTCGACGGCGCGCACGCTTGAGGACGCTCAAGGGAACTTTGCCGGGGAGGCGGGGGCGTTTCCAGTCGGGTTCGCCGTCGGTGGCGCCGCCTACGCGTTAGACCTGGCGCCGTTCCTGGGCCGGCTGGACTTTCTGCAACCCACCGGTGGTGCCAGTCTGCGCGTGGTCTGGCAGCAGGTGGACAACAGAAGTTGGCTGGGCATGACGATGGATTTCGGGTTCAAGCTGCGACCTGGCAGCGGGTTCATCCTGGGCGGAGTTTTACAAAACGCCGGCCTGGTAAAAGGGCAATCCCGGCTACCCCTGCAATGGGTCACCGGGGTGGCCTGGCGGGGCCAGCGTCTGCTGAGCCAGACTGACCGGCTGCTTGTAGAGGTGGACTCGCCAGTAGCGGTGGACCGCGATCTAGCCTTTCGGGTTGGGTCGGAATACCAGGTCCGGTTCAACAAGGTGGGTGTCGCCATTCGGGGAGGATGGAAACAGGAAGTCGAGGTGCCCGAAGCCATTGGGATTTCTACCGGGGTAGGCTTCCGCTGGTTCCTGGGCCGGACACCCTGGGGGGTGGATTACGCGTTTGTCCCCTGGGGGATCTTCGGTAACCTGCACGCCATCTCGCTGACCGTCGGACTGATTCCGGCACCGACGGAGAAAGTAATTTCTAAACCGAAGAGGCGGGAATGGCCTATTGTGTTCTACCCGTTGAAAGGCGAGCAGGCTCGGTACGAGGTGATCGTGGGGGAGCCTGCTGAGCTGTCCGTTGCACTGCTGGACGAGGGTGGCATCTTTGTCATGACGCTGTATGAGCGGCGGGTGGTGTGGAAAGGAACCGTGGAGGTGATCTGGGACGGCCGGCTGCTCACCGGCATGTGGGCTAATTTCGAGATGACGTATCGCATCCGCGTTCAGCTTGGCGATCAGACCTGGTACAAGGACGTGATACCGAAGAAGGAGAGTATCTTAGGGGAGTGAGTGCGGCCTCCTTGTTAAGGGAGTTTCGTCACCGTCAGTAAATACTGAAGAATCAGTTCCTGTTCTTCGCCGCTGAGGTTTGCTCTGTCAGCCTTTTCGTCCACAATCTTCGACCACTTCTCCGCTGGGTATTGGCTGGGCCGGTGTGGCACATGGCAGCCGGAGCATTTGGCGGCATAGAGCGACCGACCCTGCTTTAGTGATTCCAGGGAAGATCCCGGCCAGCGCTGAGAAGCCAGCTCAGCCTGCATTGGCGTTGGCCGGGGCAAGTGTGCGGCGCAGGCGGCGAGCGCGAGAAGGAGGAGAGGGAGGAGTAGCTTGATATTCATAAGTTGTGGATACCTTAATAATCAGAAGGGGAGGGCGATCAGCAAACGCGTGTTGACCTGCTCGTGCGTGTCCAGGACAAGGTCCGAGCTGGGTTGATAGGCTGATCGCTTGATCGCCGGCAATTGCCCCAGGACGGTCAGGGTCACCCAGAATTCTCCGGACACGTAGCTCAGCACCGGTCCGGCAAATATGGCAGCGTGCAACAGCCCATCTTGGTCAAAGTCAGTGTGTTGCCAGGTCTCCAGACCCATTGAAAACTTGGGGCTGAATGCGTAGCTGATCCCGAATGCGTGTTGAACCGAAAATTCCTCGAGCGCAAGTTTGCCTGACTCGTACTTCATTTCGGGTTCGAAGATGAAGTTGTACGCCGTGAGAAAATCACCCACCACCTTATCGAAGATGAGTTTGATTTCCAGCTCTGCTTCATCCGTGTTGAAACTAATCTCACCATAGCCGGCGAAGCCGATCGCGTCGGCCGCTGGATCGAGTATTTTGTACTTCCACTCTGACGAGAACCCGTCAAAGTCCGAGGTAGATTTCGTTAATCCGGGAAGATCCTTCTCGGTTTCCCGATGCCAGTTGAGGTAGAACGCGGTCATGAGCCGGTTGGTGACCCCTCGCTCGTATTCCAGCCGGTTGTCAAACCGGGAGTAGAACCCGTTACGCCCCGCCCTCCACGTGATCCAGGGTTCCAGCTCGGTGTGGCCGGGCGGCAGCACCGCGCTTTCATACGTGTAGGTGAACCGCCTGATGTTCGCGCCGGCAGGTGTGGTGGCGATTGCGGCGAGCAGGGTTAAGGCCAGGGTGGTTCTCTTCATGACGTTGTTCATGTGTACATTCTCCTTTCCCCCTCCCCTTTCCCCCCTTTGGGGGGGAGAGGGAGAGGGGGGGTGGACCGAGTTTGGCGCCCGTTCTGGGCGGCGGCCTGGATCTGCCCCGCGAGGTTCCGCCACTCCGTGATATGGCTGCGGAGCGCGGCGCGATCCGGTTCTTCACCTTGTGGGGACTGGTATGACTCCAGATGGGTGTGCAGGCGTCCCGCCAGCTCCTGGATCGCGAGCAGTTGCTCGTGTGCCGGTGTGGGTTGCATGCTGCCTTGCAGAGGAGCAGGACGCGGAGCTTCGCCCTGAAGGCGGCGGCTGGGAAACAACCTCAGCCAGAAGATGCCGATCACCGCCAGCCCGATCAATATCATCTGTGGGGTCAAACCTTCGAGGGTCGGGTAGATGCCCAGCAACGGTATCCGTGGCAGATACGTCAAGGGGGTGGTGGAAATCACGCCGACGGCTTGCAGTTCGTAGATGCCTTTGCCCACGAAGTTGAACACCATGCAGTACAACATGGCGCTGGTCACCATGAAAAACGAGCGGAGCGGGAGCCTTAAGCCCAGTTGGAAGATGGCGATGGAAGCGAACAGGAGGGCGATGCACCCCAGTCCAAACCCGATGGCGATCAAGTGTCCGGCGCCCGGCGCGCCGAAGGACAGGCTCTTGTAGAACAGGACGGTCTCCACCCCCTCACGAAAGACGACCAGAAACCCGAGGCCGCCAAGACCCCACGCGCTTCCCGCTTTCACCGCCTGCTCGGCTTTCCCTTTGATATATCGCTGCCACTTGTCCGCTTCAATCTTGCTTAAGATCCAGTACGAGACGTAGAACAGCACGGCGGCGGCAATCAGCATGGTCACACCCTCCAGGATTTCCTGAGAGGCGGGTTCGAGCGAGAACAGAAGGTCCGCGAGCCAGGCCAGCACTAAGCTTACGGCGATGGCAGCCCCGGCTCCGGAGTAGAGCAGCAGGGTCTTTTCTTTCTGACCCACGCGGATGAGGTACGTAGCCAGCGCGGCAAGGATCAGCATGACTTCAAAGCCCTCTCGCAAGATGATGACGAACGACTGGCCCAGGGTGGCTAGCCCGGTCAACCGGGTCTGTGTTGCGTGTTCGGCAGCCATGAGGCCCTCTTCGATCCGCCCGATGGTGGCCTCGATCCGCTCCGTTGGGGCCGCCGCTTGAAGTTCTTCTCTTAAGGTGCCGAACTGTTTTTCCAGTGATCGATTGAGCGCCGGTGCCCGGGAGGCAAGACTTAATTCCATCTTTTCGAATCCATCCAGGTACGCATTCACCGCTGCCTGTAGGGCTTCCGCTTGGTTGCCAGCTTCGTATTCCTGGCGGACCCGGTTTAAATGGCCGCGAATTGTGGCCAGGGTTTCCTTCTGTTGCGTTTCGTAGGTTTCACCGCCACGCAGTTGAAGGCTCGGCTTGGAGCGGAGGAAGCTCACGAGGTCGCGACGGGCAGCTTCGGACAGCGTGGTCTCGAAGCGACTGGCTAGATCTGCGTCGCTGCTGTTGACAAACGCTTCTTTGTCGGGGAGGGTAACCTGAGCGCGGTGCTTCCGGTAGAGGCCTTTCCCACGCTTAACCGCTCCAGACGGCAGGTGGAATTTCCAGAGGTAGAAGACCGTGTTCCAGATTTCACGCCCGGAAAGAATTCCATTCCACGCGGGCATCACGGTGGCAGCGACGCCGACATTGATCACATTGAAAAAGTCAGCAGGTGTTTCGATGCTCATGAACTCGGGGTCGGTGAAGTCAGCCGGCCGTGGATTGAAGGCGCCAGCGGCCGGCCCTCGGCCGTTGCCACTCAAGCCGTGGCACACCGCGCAGTTCTGGCGGTAGACTCGCTCACCTTCCTGAAGGTTCGGTGCGGATGCCGGGAGGAACCGGCTTGCAATCCCAAACTCAGACTTCAGGGTTGCCAGATTCGCTACAATTCGCCCGTTGACCAGACGGGGATCTTTTTTGTCCTCGACGGCGCGTTCGAGTGCGGCCAGTTCGTCCAGGAGTGCGCTGGCTCCCGGATGCGCGAGGTGCATCTCCTTGACCCGGGCGTGCGCGAGCCGGGTGAATGCGGTCATCTCGCGGTACTCGTCCACGTTGACAACTTCGCCGTTGTTCACGGTAAGGGCGTACTCGCTGGCCACATACCGCAGCATCATGGCCACCTGTTCGAGGTGGCGCCGTTCTGTTTGCTCAAGCGCATGCGCGGCCTGTGCCACCCAGGCGGTAAGCAGGAGTACGGCGGCGAACGCGGTTCCCTTCATGCGTGTCCAGCCGGCACCCGTTTGGTGTCTTTGCCGGTAAATTCGCGATGCACCAGATTCACGATGCAGTCGCCGAAGTGCTCCACCCAGCAGCGTCCGCAGGCGTCGTCCGCTTTCTCCTCGGAGCTTAAGGCATATCTCAGGAAAGTCTGGAGACCTTCCACGAAAGCGTGGCGCTCTCGCTCCGGCATCCGGGAAAAGATTCGGTCCAGGGCTTCCAGACGCCGCTGGCGTGACTGCTGCAGCGCCTGCCTCCCTACGGGGCTGATATTGAGGCGGGCATGCCGCCGGTCCTCAGGCTTGACCTGGATATCAAGCAGCCCCTCTTCGCCTGCCTTGTGCACAAGCTGGGACGCTGCCGAGTGATTCACGCGGATGCCGGCGGCCAGTTGCTTGATGGTGCAGCCCGGGTTGTCCTGGATGTACGTCAGCGCCACAAGCTGGGCGGTGGTGTGTGGCGAGCCGGAGTCGGCCTCTTCCCGGTAGATCAGTTTGTTGACTATCTCCGTGAACACGAGGCTGGCGATCTGCTCCTGGGATGGCTGCGGGTTCATATGCCGGTCACCGTTATAACGTACTCTAACATAACGGTGGCTGTTATATTATCCAGCTAACAAAAAGCCAAATATTCCTCTCTTTTTCCGCCTTGGTTTCTTGCGGCCAGTGACTTTCTGGCGGGCAGGGGTGCGGAGGAGTCCCCGCCGGTCCAGCACGCGGGCGACGGTCTTGCCGATCTCAGCAGGGTTTTCTACAACCCTGATACCCGCCTCGCGCAGCGCCTGGATCTTGGCGTCCGCCGTTCCGGAACCGCCTGAAACGATCGCACCGGCGTGGCCCATGCGCTTGCCGGGGGGGGCGGTCCGCCCCGCAATGAACGCCACGACGGGCTTGCGCATGTGTCGTTTTATATAGAGAGCGGCCTCTTCCTCCGCTGATCCCCCGATCTCGCCGATCAGCAAGACGAGGCTGGTCTGAGGGTCGTGCGCAAAGAGCGGCAGCAGGTCCAGGAAGCTGGAGCCTGCCACGGGATCGCCGCCGATGCCCACGCAGGTGGACTGGCCGATCCTACGGCGGGTGAGTTGCCAGACGGCTTCGTAGGTGAGCGTCCCGCTGCGGGAGAGCACCCCCACCGGGCCGCCCGGTTTGTGGATGTAGCCGGGCATAATGCCGATTTTGCACGCCCCCGGCGTGATGAGCCCAGGGCAGTTGGGCCCGATGAGGCGGGTGGCGGGCCGGTCCCTGAGATACGCTTTCACCCGCACCATGTCCAGCACCGGGATCCCTTCGGTGATGCACACGACGAGCTTCATGCCGGCGTCCGCCGCTTCCATGATGGCGTCCGCTGCGAAGGGGGGAGGGACGAAGATCATGGAGGCTTCCACTGGTCCGGATTCCTGGATGGCTTCCTTGACCGAGTCATACACCGGGATGCCCTCCACGCTGGTGCCGCGCTTGCCCGGCGTGACCCCCGCCACCACCTTGGTGCCGTACTCGCGGCAGTGCTTGGTGTGAAATGCACCCGCGCTGCCGGTGATGCCCTGGCAGATGACGCGGGTTTTCCGACCAACGAGAATACTCATGATGCAGAGCGAGAAAGTTCAACCGCAAGCTTCGCCGCTTCATCGAAACCGGCTGCGGTCGAAAGTTTAAGGCCTGAGGCGTTTAACAGGCGCATCCCTTCATCCTTGTTGGTTCCCTCGAGCCGCACCACGATGGGAACGGTGGGTTGGATTTCCTTAAATGCCTCGATCATTCCCTGTGCGATCACATCGCACCGCATGATGCCACCAAAGATATTGACGAGGACTGCTTTGACTTGAGGATCAGAAAGCAGAAGCTTGAACGCGGTCACGATGGCGTCCTTGCTGGCGCCGCCACCCACGTCCAGGAAATTGGCCGGCATCCCACCGTGCAGTTTCAGCAGATCGAGTGTGCTCATGGCCAGACCGGCGCCGTTCACCATGCACCCCACCGAGCCTGTCAGCGCGATGTAACTTAAACCCTTCGCCGCAGCTTCGGCCTCACGGGCGTCCTCCTCCGCTTCCGCCTGGAGCGTGGCGAGATCTGGCTGGCGTGATAATCCGTTGTCATCCAACCCGACCTTGGCATCGAGCAACAGGAGGTGCTGGTCTTTGGTCACGACGAGGGGGTTGATTTCCAGCAGGGAGCAGTCCCGCTGAAGGAAGAAACGAGCGAGATTCTGGAACACCTGGACCCCCTCGCTGAAGAGCGGCCCGGTCAAGGCTAGAAATTTAGCCACTTCCCTGGCCTGGAAGGGCAGGAGGCCGATCCGGACATCAAACGTCAGTTTAAGCAGTTTGTGGGGCGCCTCGGCAGCCAGCTTTTCGATTTCCACTCCGCCTTCTGCACTGGCAAGCACCACTGGCTCGCCTGCGGACCGGTCCACCAGGACGCTGAAGTACAGTTCACGAGCCGGCTCGGCGGCCGGCTCCACCAGGAGTTTCTTAACGATCATGCCCTCTGGGCCGGTTTGGTGTGTGATCAGCGCCTTGCCCAGGAGTGCGCCGGTGACGGCCGCCGCTTCATCCTGGGTCTTCACCGTGCGCACACCGCCGGCTTTGCCCCGGCCGCCAGCTTTGATCTGGGCTTTGAGCACCCATGGCGGGCCGGCAACACGGGTCAGCGCCGCATCCAGCTCGTTGAGGTGGCCGATGACCTGGCCCTGGGGAGCCGGCAGCCCGGCGCTGCGCAAGAGCGATTTGGCTTGATACTCGTAGAGATTCATGACGCCGAATTATACACCGGGCGGAACTAGGGGGGGTTGATATCATGCTGAGGGTATGACAACCAAGTCGCAAGTTGTCTTAAGCGGTGGCGGGGTTTTCGCTGCACTGTTTGCCTGCTGGGCGATCCTGGTTGCCCTCAACTATGTGTGGGACCCGCTTCACCTCAAGCGGTTTGCCAATGCCCGCGATGGCATGCGCCTTTGGACTCAAGCTCCGGTCACCCTGGACGCCGTGTGGACTGTCCTGCCCGGACATCTGCGCGCGGTGGGGAGTGTGGCGGCCGCGGTGGGGTTGTCGTGGCTGGCCGGAGCCAGACCAGCTGTGTGGTTTAACGCTGGCCGCGGAGCGGTCAGTGCCTGGGCGGGGCCGCTCCGCCTCGGGTTGGGGATGGGTTTTGGATCATTGGCCCTGTTCGGAGCCGGCCTCGTGGGACTTTTTACCCCTGGGTTGCTCTATATCGGCGCCGGCGGGTTGGCAGCCGTGGGATGGCGAGTGGGGCGTCGTAGGGGAGGAGAGGTAGGGAGAGAGGGGGGGCAACTCACCAGTAGCGCGGCTGCCCATCCGCCGTTGACGCCTGGCTGGGTCGTGTCTTTAGCGGTAGCGCTGGCGGCGGTGTCGGCCGCGGTCAACCTGCTGGGTGCGCTGGCGCCGGAGACCGGGTATGACTCACTGATCCAGCATCTGGCCGACCCCCGGAACTATCTGGCGGCTCATAAGATCTACTTTAATGATCTTTCGTTTTTGGCTCAGCATCCTGCGGGGATCCAGATGCTGTACGCATTGCTGCTGCCGGCCGGGGGTGATGCTGCGGCGAAGATTCTGCATGCTGTCTTCGCCGGCATGATCTCCTGGGCTTTCTGGCACTACGCCAGGAGTTTTTTCGGAAGTCGGAACGCGACCCTGCTAGCTTGCATGCTCTACCTCACACCGTTCACGGGGATTCTTTCGGCCCGCGCATATATTGACCACGGGCTCACGTTCTACGGCGCCGTGGCTCTGCTGGCCCCGTGGGGATCCTGGCTGCAGGGGGCGTTCATTGGGCTGGCGATCGGGGCCAAGTATCTTGGAGGGTTTCTGCTCATCGGTTGGGTCACGGCTCTGGCTGTGACAGGCTTTAGGCCTGGAGCGTGGCGGGTGGCAGGGGCCGCTTCACTCGTAGCTGGCTGGTGGGGTATTCGTAACTGGTTGAACACCGGAAATCCAGTGTATCCCTTTGGCTATGCGATTCTGGGTGGCCTTGGCTGGGATGCCACTAGCGCGCACGAGTATGGCGGCGAGCTCTCGATTTACGGGCAAGTGAAAGGGGTGATGGAGCACCTTGCGATACCGTGGCTCGCCACGGTCCGGGACCGGGGCGCACTTGACGATGGCTCGCTGGGCCCGCTGTATCTGATGCTTGCCCCCCTCCTCCTTTTTCTCATCAAAGGAATGAGAAGGGGGGGTGAACACCGGACGCTGCTTGTGCTGACGGCGGTGCTGTGGGGGCTGTGGCTTGCCTCTCCGCGCCAGGTGCGCTATGCGCTTCAACTGCTGCCCCCGACTCTCGCCGTGCTGGCGTATGGCATGTGGAGGGCACAGAACGTCTGGCCTAGCCTGTGGCGGTTCGTCATCGCTGGTGCGCTGCTGCCGGCCGCGCTCTTCGTACAGTTCCTGATCTCCTTCGCCGCACTCTACCTGTGGGTGAACCCGCTGTATGTGGTTTCCGGGTTGATCCCCCCGATGAGCTATCTCACCCGTATCATGGAGCCACGCGATCCCAAGACCGGCCGCTCGATGTATATGGATCTGGTCCACCGCCTCCCCGAGGTTCTTCCAGCGAACGCGCGGACGTACATGCTCGGTGACGCGAAAGTCTACTATCTGCCTGGTCGCTGGGTGGTCAATGCGCTGTTCAATCCGCGGCTGCTCGCGCGGCTGATTCGGCAGTCTGAGACACCTGACGGGGTTGCCAGGCGGCTGCGCCAGCGAGGGGTCACGCACGTGCTGTACAACGTCGGCGGCTCCATTCGCATTGAATACACTCATCATTTATTTCATTGGAACGACAGGGAATTCGCACTGCTCGAGTTGTTCGCCCGCGGCTGGCTCAAGCCAAAGGCGCGTTATGACAGTTCGGACGGTGAACCCGCGTACCTGCTCTATGAACTCGCCCCCGGCCGGTACCCGGATCCACCGTACCTGCCGGGTTTGGACACCCGCCTGGCTCACGTGGAGTCGCTGGTGATCGAGGGCAAGCTTGCTCAGGCCCGGGAGGTCGCGGCGAAGCTACGGCAGGAGTTTCCGTCGTCCCGTTGGCTGCCGGAACGATTCAAAGAGGCTTGGAAGTTATCGGGCAATTGATACGATACAGCCATGTCCGATCCGGCCTTTGAGCTACAACACGTCAGCAAAACCTACCACGTGTGGCGCCGTTTGAGGAGAATTCCGAGGATCGGCGTGCAGGGTCTCTCCCTGGCCGTGCCGCGTGGGGTCATTTTCGGAATTTTGGGATTAAACGGCGCGGGGAAAACGACGGCGATGAAACTGCTCGTGGGCTTGCTGCGGCCGGACGCCGGAAGCGTTCGCGTTCTGGGCGGCTCGATTCAGGATCCGCAGATCCGGGCGCGGATTGGGTTCCTCCCGGAGTTGCCGTACTTGCCTCAGCAATTCAACGCGCACGGGTTGTTGAAGTCCTATGGCCTGATGAGCGGTCTGTCAGGCCTGCATCTGGAAAACCGGATCGCCCGGTCACTTGAGCTGACCGGCCTGGATCCCAGCCGCCAGGAACCACTGCTCTATTTTTCAAAAGGGATGCGGCAGCGGGTCGCCATGGCCCAGGTCTTGCTGCACGAGCCGGAGGTTATGTTCGTGGATGAGCCCATGTCCGGGCTGGATCCGTTGGGCATCCGCGAGATGCGCGAACTGCTGCTGAATCTTAGGAACGGCGGCGTGACGGTGTGCCTGAATTCCCACCAGATCTCGGAGGTCGAGCGGCTCTGTGACCGGGTTGGCGTGATGGCGAACGGGCGTTTCGTACGCGAAGGGTCGGTCGGCGAGTTACTGGCGCTCGGGCTCGGAGGAAACCTCGAAGAGGTCATGTTGCAGTTGGTCCGCGACGGATCCGCCGCCGCTTAACGAATGACCACCGTTCAACTGCCGCTGCGCTACAGCGTGGCCCTGATCAAGTACAACCTGGCACTCATCCTGCGGAGCCGGCTGATCGTTTTGCTGTTGGCCTTTGGCGTGGGAGTCGTGGGGTTAAGCATGATCCTGACCTACCTTACGCCAGGGACCGAACGGCGGACATTCTTTAACGCGGCGTATCTAGGGCTGGAAGCGCTTGCTATCCTCACCCCTTTGCTGGGTTCCATGGTGCTGCAGATTTTAGAATTCGATCAGCAGACCATCTGGCTTGTCCTGGTGCGGCCACCCTCCCGGCCTGCCTACCTGTGGGGAAGGTTCTGGGGTTTGGTGTTCGCGTCGTGGTGTGTGCTCGCCGCTGTCGCACTTTTGGTGGCGGCGCTGGCTTATGTTTCCAAGGCGCTCCCCGAGCCATTCCTCCTGCCGGTGATTTACGCTGCATTCCTGGAAACTTTTGTCATCACCGCCCTGGCCTGTCTCGTGGCGTTCATCACCTCCTCGTATCTGACCTCGGTGGTGATCATGCTGGGGGTGACGATCCTGGGGTACCTCTCGGGCATGGTGCCCGCCCTTGCTGATAAAGTGGCCTGGGTGGCCTTGAAGCCCGTTCTGTGGTTGCTGTACTACGTGTTGCCCCATCTGTCGGACTACGCTGTCCGCGATCTTGCTCAGGCACCCGAGAGATGGGAACTGGAGTGGTTGGCCGGCTACACGCTCCTCTATGCCGGGGCGGTGTTGCTGCTGTCCATGGGGGTCTTTTCCCGCCGTGAGGTTTGAACTCGCAGCCGCAACTGTCTTGCTGGTGGCTTCCGCATGGTTGGGCGATCGGGTTGCCATCCACGCGAACCTTAGGCGGCTGCCGAGCACCGGACCGGAGCGGTCACTGGGCAGCAGGGTTGCGGAGGGATTAGCCATCCGCAAGGTGGCGGCCGACAAGCAGTGGATCGAGATCTTGCAGTACTGTGGCGACATCTCGTTTTTACTGGATCGAGGTGAGAAGCTGTACGCAAAAGCCGACCGGGCCACGGATATGGATCCCAAGTTTGTGCACTGTTATAAGTTCTGTGGCTCCATGCTGATGTGGCAGTGCGACCGGCCAGTTGAAGCGGCTGGGGTCTTGAAAAAGGGGATCGCCTTCAATCCGGAGGATGACTGGCTCAAGCTGTATCTGGCGGCGATTACGTACCGCCGGATGAGCGATCTTGCGTCAGAAATCGCCGTCCTGGAGCAACTGGCGGTTCTCCCCAACGCGCCGTTCATGCTGCGGCGCATCTTGGCACATGCTTACGCTAAGCAGGGCCGCATCTGGCATGCAGCTGCTATCTGCAAATTGGTGCTTAAAACCTCCGCAGAACCTCGTGAACGCCGTTGGGCAGCAGCCAAACTTGCTTTGTATTCCTTAAAGAACTAGCCGTCAAGTCCTACGGCCGGTGCCACCCCCTCTCCCTTGTCCCTCTCCCCCCGAAGGGGGGAGAGGGTAGGGTGAGGGGGGCGAGTCTGCGAACCTAAATTGATGGAAGCTTAAGGAAAAAATAGAGGCACGGGACAAAAATTCAATAAAATCAGGCTAAACTTGACTTAGAGCAAGAATTTGATATAGTTATATAGGGAAATAGGAGTATGATACCGCCTACTCGAAATTTCTCAATCCTGATGACGTTTATAATTTCAATGATTTCAAGCCCTTTAGCCTATGCTGGTGGTCCTGGCTCCACCGCTGCCGTCTTTTTGAAGCTTCCGACCGGTGCGAGGGCCATTGGAATGGGGGAGGCATACGTAGCGGTCGGCGATGATGTGCAATCGATTGCTTGGAACCCGGCAGGCTTGGCGCGGCTCAATCAGAAGCAGGTTACCTTTATGCACTCTGAGTGGTTCCAGGGCATCAGCTATGAGTCATTGGGGTATGCACAACCGCTGGGGGGCTTCCTCTTTGTTGGCGGCGCTATCGACAGGGTGGACAGCGGCTCAATCCAGAAGACGCGGTTTACTGATTCCGCCGGTACGACCGGAGGTCCGGAAAACTTCGGCTTCGAGTCCATTGGAACATTTTCGGTGAGCACCTACGTGCTGACGGCGGCTGGTGCGGTGGATGTGAGCGGCTTGCGCTGGATCCCCATTCCGAATCTGCAAGCGGGTATGAACCTCCGGGTGTTCCTGGAAAAAATTGATGTAGCATCCACGGTGAGCGCGGTCATGGATCTCGGTGGGCTCTGGACACCGGAGGCGCTTCCCAACTTCACGGGGGCGCTCGTGGCCCAGAATTTGGGTCCGACCGTGAGCGGGAGTATTCCGCCGATTACGTTTCGCGGTGGCGCTGCGTACCGCTGGATGAACCGCAGCCTGGTCACCGCGCTGGATGTTTTATGGGCCGTTGACAGCGGTCCCCGGGTCTCCGGCGGGGCTGAGTTCTGGTACAAGAATCTCATCGCCATGCGGGGGGGCTATCGGTTCGAGGGTTCGGATCCTAATGAATTAGACGGCGGCTTTTTGGGTGGGTTGTCGTTGGGGACGGGGTTTCGCTACCAGATCGTGCAAGTGGATTATGCGTTCGCCTCGCTAGGTTTTCTGGGGGCGGCGCATCGTCTGTCGTTAACCGTGAGTTTTTGACCTATAACCAGATCACAAGGGAGGAACTGAGCTTTGAAAAAGTCGGAGTTGCTGACCAAGATCGCAACCAAACTGGATGTGAAGCGCCGGGAGGTGGAGAATACCATCGACTCCTTCATTGAGGTGCTGTGCGAAGGACTGCGCAAAGAGCAGAAGGTGAATGTGGCGGGGCTGGGGATCTGGTCGGTCCGTGACCGGAAAGCCCGGACCGCGCGCAATCCGAAGACCGGCGAAACGGTGTATGTCCCGGCGAAGAAGGTTGTGAAGTTCCGGGTGAGCAAGGACATGAAGACGTCTGTGCTGGGGTAGGAGAAGCGAAAAGGGTTCAGTCCCTAAGCGAGCGGGGCGCGGTATGTGCCCCGCTCGCGTTTTATCGTGAAAGGCTCTGAGAGGCAGGTCCAGCTCACGCGTGAGTGGCGCCTGCTTCGGGAGCTGCAGCGGGTGCCGGAGGGGCGCAGCTATGTGGAGCTGGCGCGCGTGCTGGGGGTTGCGGTACGGACGGTGTACCGAGATCTGGAGACGCTCCGGCGCGCGGGGTTTTCGATTGTCCGCGCGCAATCCAACGCCAAATCCGTGTGGCGTCTGACGGGACCTGGAGGACCGCCCATTTTGTTCACACCCCAGGAGCTAACCGCGCTGGCCATGGCGCGGCACATGTTACTTAGCGCGGCCGGCTCACCCTTCGACCACGCCATGCAGCAGGCGTATCACAAGATCCAGGCGGCGTCGAACCGTGAGGGGATCAAAATTCTCGAGGCGGCGGACAAGCATCTCTACGCTGACTTGCGCCGGGCCAGGCCGTATACCGAGCGCCAGGTGTGGTTTCAGCAACTCTTAAACGCGCTCTCGCGGCAGCGGACCGTGAAGCTGAGGTACTTCACCCTCGAGCGCGCTTGCGAGACCAGCCGGGAGGTGGACCCCTATGGCTTGGTTCTCCACGAAGGTGCGTTCTACCTGGTGGGATACTGTCACTGGCGGAAGGACGTGCGTACATTTCTCCTGGACCGCATCCGGGTCGTTGCGGAGACGGAGAAGGTGTTTACACTGCCGGCGACGTTCTCGGTGAGGGAGCACTTCCGCCAGGCGTGGGGACTGCTGAAGGGCCGGGCGTTGGTCACAATTCGCGTCCGGTTCGCACCGAAGGTGGCTCGGATCATCCACGAGGGGCGGTGGCACGAAACCCAGCGGCTTCAGGATCAGGCTGACGGTTCAGTCGTGATGACCGTACGGGTGGCTGGCTGGGAGGAGATGCGACGCTGGATCCTAAGCTTCGGCGCTGTGGCGGAGGTGCTGGAGCCGGAGGATCTGCGGCGCAGCCTGGCGGGTGAGGCTGAGAAGCTTCGGGCGGTGTACCGCCGCAAACCGCGGCGGGCTTAAGGCGCCCCCCTCTCCCCCCTAAAGGGGGGAGAGGGCAGGGTGAGGG